>JBNMLM010000001.1:0-65104 GCA_050874845.1 Eubacteriales bacterium
CATCAAACATATCAATCTGGACTTCGCTGACAAGCACAATGTAATCACGGTGGATAAGTGCATTGACAAGAGCCTCAGTTACAGCTCGCTCTGCATAATCTGGTTTGTCTATCCGATACTGTGCCTTCTTAACGAAGCGGACTTTAGAATTATTGCGAATAAATTCACTGCCACTTTTCAACAGATAAATCAGATTTCCCTCGTATTCTTTATCATCCAGAGCATCATCGAAGATGGAACCTTTTTCTAAGCCATTCCATCTGGTACAGAACATACGGGAGTTATAAACCGTGTGCTGATCAGTCATGAGCTTTCCGGCATTGGTCAGAAATCCATTCTTGTCAGCCAAACCAAAGGAAACATAATCGGATGGCTCAAAGCGGAGGCCAGTCCGTTCCAGATAGGTTGCCTCCAGGAGCGTAAAGCTGTAATCCTTTTTCACAGCGTCTGTTGTTAAGGTATCAAAGGACTGATTGGTTCCTTTTAGAATTAGTTCATTTACAATGTAGTCCGGGGCAATTACGCTTTCATTTCCAACACGATATATGCTTCCATCACGCCGTCTGCCTTGTAATAATATGGGGTGCTGCGGTCAGGAGAAACCTCCAGCGCCAACAGGCTTTTACCATCTTCCTGCAATGGTTTTAAGATAAACTGCGGTAATGGTGTGATACGTTCTTTGATTAAGCGGCTGATCGCCTCAGCATCCTTTTGAACATCGGACAAGCCGATAGGTTTCCGGTCATCAGAGATTCCGAAAAACAGAGTGCCGCCGATTCCATTGGAAAAGGCACTGACACTTTTTAACCAGCTTTTGGGTTTCTTTATTTCAAGTGCAACTTTGAAATCACATTCTGTTGCTTCAGCAATGAGCTGTTCTATCATAGAAATCCCTCCTTTGAGGTTGTAGAATGTTCTTTTTTATTATACCCAGCGGAGAAAGTTATTGCAACGATAGAAGCAAAGAGTTCAGCGAAAACAAAAATATTTATGAGAGGAGGGTCTTCTATTATGGCAACTACAAGAATCATGCCGCTTCATGTCGGCAAAGGCCGCACAGAGAGTCGGGCGATCAGTGACATCATCGACTATGTGGCCAATCCAAAGAAAACAGATAACGGCAGGCTCATTACCGGCTATGCGTGTGACAGCCGGACTGCGGATGCAGAGTTCCTTCTGGCAAAGCGTCAATACATTGCTGCTACCGGACGAGTGCGTGGCGCGGATGATGTTATTGCCTATCATGTGCGCCAGTCCTTCCGCCCCGGTGAGATTACCCCGGAAGAAGCAAACCGGCTGGGCGTAGAATTTGCCAAGCGGTTCACCAAGGGCAATCACGCCTTTGTGGTCTGCACCCACATAGACAAATCGCACATCCATAATCACATCATCTGGTCATCGGTCAGCTTAGAATATGACCGGAAATTCCGAAACTTTTGGGGCAGCACCAAGGCGGTTCGCCGGTTAAGTGATACAATCTGCATTGAAAACAGACTGTCCATTGTAGAGAATCCGAAACTTCACGGAAAAAGCTATAACAAATGGCTGGGCGATCAGGCAAAGCCCTCTCACCGAGAGCTGCTGCGTGTGGCGATTGACAACGCATTATCACAAAGTCCTGCTGACTTTGAAGAACTGCTGAAATTGTTGCAAGAGTATGGTTGTGAAGTCTCAAAGCGCGGAAAATCGTATCGACTGAAACTCTCTGGTTGGGAGAAAGCCGCCCGCATGGACAGTCTGGGCGAAGGATATGGATTGGAAGATTTGCGGGCAGTTCTCTCAGGGAAGAAAGCACATACCCCGCGAAAGAAAACCGTCACACAGGCAGAGCCGCCGAAGGTCAATCTGCTGGTGGACATTCAGGCAAAATTGCAGGCTGGAAAAGGTGCTGGCTATGCTCGATGGGCTAAAGTTTTTAATCTGAAACAAATGGCGCAGACCATGAATTACCTGTCAGAGAACAATCTGCTGGAGTATGCGGTTTTGGATGAAAAGGCTGCGGCTGCCACGGCACATCACAATGATCTTTCGGCGCAGATCAAAGTGGCTGAAAAGCGCATGGCAGAGATCGCTGTCCTGCGTACTCACATCGTAAATTATGCCAAGACCCGTGAGGTCTATGTGGCATACCGCAAGGCGGGTTACTCTAAGAAATTCCGGGAAGAACATGAGGAAGAAATTCTGCTCCACCAGGCTGCTAAGAATGCCTTTGATGAGATGGGAGTCAAGAAGCTTCCCAAGGTCAAAGAGTTGCAGACGGAGTACGCGAAATTGCTGGAAGAAAAGAAAAAGACCTATGCCGAGTACCGGCGTTCCCGTGAGGAAATGCGGGAGCTTTTAACGGCAAAGGCAAATGTAGATCGAGTGCTGAAAATGGAGGTAGAACAGGATGTTGAAAAAGAAAAAGACCACGGCCAGCGGTAAGCTGGTCCTGGTCAAAAGCGTTCGCAGAACGCGCAGCCACAGAATGAAATTCTGTGTTCAAAGGGGCTTGGGGGCGTTGCCCTCAACAAGCAAGCGGAGAGGAAAATCACGGAGGGATTTTCTTCTCTGCGGGCCTGTGTGTATTAACACAGGCATTGCTTGCCTCTTTTCTCCGAAATTGAAAAGAACCAGTGAGAGAATCGTTAAATTTCACTCACTGGCTCAATTCATTTCAAACTTTTCGGACAACTCTGTCAGTTCTTTCACCGTTTCCTGGGTGTGATGCAGCAGGGTGTCACGCATTTCTGGCGGACAGCTGGAATAAAGCATTTTCATCTGATTGACACCCTCATCCTCCAGAGAAACATCTGGATTTATAAGTGTATCTAAAGAGATGTGCAGGACCTTTGCCAATGCTCTTAAAATTAAATAAGAAGGATTCATTTTCCCCTTTTCGATATTGGCGATTTGCTTTACAGAAACATGGCTCAGATCCGCAAGTTCCTGTTGTGTCAGTTCTTTATTCTTTCGGGCTTCCCGCATTTTTTGCCCTAAAGCAGTCAAATCATCAATCGGCATAATCGTTCACCTCAATAATATTGTATCGTTCCGGTTTATATGATGGAATGACCTTATTATGCCTGACAAGCTGTACGATTATGCCGATTATATAAAGCTGCGATTGGTGATAAACTTGTATTGCTCGAGACAAAGAACTATAATGTACTCTGTGGAGGTGCATAATGGATTATATGACACTAAAAGAGGCCGCCGAAAAATGGGGCGTGACACCTCGTAGAGTAAATTACTATTGCGCTGCTGGGCGTATCCCCGGCGCTGTGAAGATGGCTGGTGTTTGGCTGATCCCAAAGAACGCAGAAAAGCCGATTGACGGAAGGACAAAACAAGGAAAGGAATTAAAACATGAATAGAATATTGCTATTGGAGGATGATGTCAGTCTAATAGATGGCTTGGTCTACTCTTTGAAAAAGAATGAATTTGATGTTGAAGTTGCCCGTACTGTATGTGAGGCAAAACAATACTTGTCCGAACTCGACAGATACGATCTGTTGATTTTGGATGTCACCCTACCAGATGGAACAGGATTTGACATATGCGAAAAAGTAAGAAAAGAAAATCAGCAGATACCTATTATATTCCTGACTGCATCGGATGAAGAAGTCAGCATAATTCGTGGATTAGATAGCGGTGGGGACGATTATATCACCAAGCCTTTCAAACTGGGGGAATTGTGTTCCCGCATCCGGGCGCTGTTGCGTCGGGCCGGAGGTTCCAAAAGCGAAAAAAACACTTCTATGGAATGTGGCGACATTACCATTGATCTGTTGGGTAGCCGTGCAACCTTAAAGGGAAAAGCATTGGATTTGACAAGCGCCGAATATCGTTTGCTTTGTCTGCTGGTAAGAAACGCAAATCGCGTTGTGACAAGGGACATCATTCTAAATGAGCTGTGGGATGATACAGGAAATTTTGTTGATGATAATACCCTGTCCGTCTATGTACGGCGGCTTCGTGAAAAAGTGGAAACCAATCCGTCCCATCCAGAACACCTTATAACCATTCGTGGGTTCGGCTACCAATGGAAAGAGGTGTCTATATGAGTTTGTACCAAGATAGACAGATTAAAGGGTTCCTGCTATTTTTGACTTTGTTTGCTCTGCTGTTTGTAGGTACAGCAACCGTTTTGACTATTTATCAGGTGAACGATGCGGAAGTCCTATGGCTCAAACATGATGAAGCGGTTTCATCCTCACTTTTGGAACAGGGTGTTCCGAAAGAAGTAGTTGCAGTTGCCTTTACGAACACAGACATCAGTGACGATGGTAGGTCATTATTAGCGGCTGCGGGTTTGGGAAAACAGTCAGAAAGCAGTATGCGGCCTTATTTCAATCAATTTCAGCGTTCCGCTTTCTGCACCATGCTATGCACTGTGCTATTTTTTCTCTTTGTGCTTGCCATAGGAATATTTATTTTTTTCTGGAAAAGGAAGCGATTGTATCAACAGGCCGACAAAATATTGCTAAATTACATCAACGGGGATTACTCTTGTCATTTACCGCAGAATTATGAGGGGGCTATCTACCAAGTGTTTTCTTCGATAGAACAGCTTGCAACTATGCTCCAATCCAAAAATGAAACAGAACGTAAAGCAAAAGAGTTTTTGAAAGACACCATATCCGATATATCTCACCAGCTCAAAACGCCTCTGGCAGCCCTCACTATGTATCAGGAGATCATTGAAAGTGAGCCAGAAAATGCAGAAACGGTCAAACAGTTTGCGGCGAAGATGGGTATTTCTCTAAAGCGTATGGAGCAGTTAATCTTATCCATGTTGAAGATAACCCGACTGGATACGGGAAACATCATTTTTGAGAAAAAAAGTTGCCGTGTGTCCGAGCTGATAGCTCATTCAGTCAATGACCTAACCACAAGGGCTAAAAGCGAAAGCAAGCAGATTCAGATAGATGGCGATGGTGAACAGCAGCTTATTTGTGACATGGAATGGACAGGTGAAGCGATTGGAAACATTGTAAAAAATGCACTGGATCACACGCAAGCTGGCGGTATTGTCCGTATTACATGGGAGCGCACTCCTGCTATGTTTCGGATTTTTATTTCTGATAATGGTAACGGCATAGTCCCGGAAGATATTTACCATATCTTTAAACGCTTTTATCGCAGCAGACATTCCCTTGATACACAAGGAATCGGGCTGGGGCTTCCCCTTGCCAAGTCCATTATTGAGGGTCAAAACGGTGTTATCTCCGTACAAAGTGAAGTCGGAAAAGGTACGCTGTTTACACTATCTTTCCTTACGGATCTGTAAGGTCAAATTCACCTGCTTGTAAGCTGTTTTTGCTATCCTTTTGAGAAAGGAGGTACTGATGACTATGGAAATATTGAAAGTACAAGATTTATGTAAAATTTATGGCAAGGGTGAGGCGAAAGTCGAAGCGTTGAAGAAGGTTTCCTTCTCCCTGGATAAAGGCGAATTTGCTGCCGTTGTGGGTGAATCCGGTTCTGGCAAAAGCACATTACTGAACTGTATTGGAGCTTTGGATACCCCTACTTCCGGCCACATTTGGATTGATGAACAAGACCTGTTTTCCATGAAAGAGGAACAGCGCACGATTTTCCGCCGTCGTAATATCGGCTTTATCTTCCAATCCTTTCAGTTGGTTTCCGAGCTGAATGTGGAGCAGAATATCATGTTTCCGCTTCTTTTGGACTATCGCAAACCAGACCCGGCAGCAGTAGAAGAAATTTTGGAACTCTTGGGACTTACCGAGCGTCGACATCACCTGCCGAGCCAACTATCCGGCGGACAGCAGCAGCGTGTTGCCATTGGCCGGGCGTTAATCACAAAGCCCAAACTGATTCTGGCAGATGAACCTACTGGCAATCTGGACAGTAAAAATAGCCAGGATGTCATGGCTTTGCTTACACAGGCATCCCGCCGCTATCAGCAAACGATTCTGATGATTACCCACAATAAAAATTTGACAGCATCCGTTGATCGGGTGTTCCGAGTATCCGATGGCGTTTTGACGGATTTGGGAGGAAAAAAGAATGAAGCATTATCTTGACCTTGTTCCCATATCTGTAAAGATCCACAGGAAGCAAAGCAGGATGTCCATTTTCTGCATTGTGCTGGCGGTATTTCTGGTTACTACAATTTTTGGCATGGCAGATATGTTCGTCCGCAGCCAGATTTTGCAGACCCAGCAGGAATATGGAAACTGGCATATCGCCATCAAAAATATCAGCAACGAAGAAGCGTCAATTATCGCTTCACGCCCCGATGTTAAAGTATTTTCGCCGTATGGTGTACTTAATTATCGTGGAGATTTAGGCTACACTTTAGGAGGAAAAAATGTAGCGATATGCGGTTGTGATAAAAGCTATATAACCGAAATCTGGGCTGGACAACTTGAAGATGGCGTTTTTCCACAGGCAAGTAATGAAGCGTTGGTGACTGAAAATGTAAAACAGATAATGGGTGTTGCGATTGGCGATTCCATTGCCGTCGAAACTCCTGATGGTGATAAACTGAATTTTACCATATCTGGATTTATGAATAATACAGACTCGATCATGAGTGGCGACTCCTACGGCATTATTTTGAACATAGAGGATTACTGCGCGATTTATCCGAATGTATCAGACGGGGAGCCGAATGATTACGGCATTATGTTTTTTACTCAATTTGCAAACACAAGAAATATACAAGGGAAAATTGCAGATTTGAAAGAACAATGCAATTTATCGAATGAACAAATATCTTCCAACAATAATCTGCTTGGCTTGCTTGGACAAAGCCGCGTCCCCTTTTTGTTACAAGTGTACTTGGCTGCGGCTGTATTGTTTGTATTGGTAATGTTAGCTGGCATTATGATGATTGCAAGCAGCCTAAATAGCAATGTGGCTCAGCGGACAGAGTTTTTCGGTCTTATGCGCTGTATCGGTGCAACGCCAAAACAGGTTATGCGCCTGGTACGGAAAGAGGCGCTTAGTTGGTGTCGTTTGGCGATCCCTGTGGGTATTTCCATCGGTGTAGTTGTCATTTGGGTCTTGTGTGCAGTTTTACGCTTCCTTGGCCCAGAATATTTCGAGGCTATGCCAACATTCGGTTTGAGCATTCCGAGCATTTTGGCAGGAATCGTTGTGGGATTACTTACGGTTTTGTTAGCTGCTTATTCCCCGGCCAAAAAGGCGGCAAAGGTATCTCCTCTGGCAGCGGTTTCCGGTAACGCAAATACTTTGAAACCCGCCAGAAATGCCGCCAATACAAAGCTATTTAAGATTGATACTGCACTTGGGATTCATCATGCAAAAGCAAGCCGAAAAAACTTACTTTTGATGACAAGCTCATTTGCTCTTAGTATTATCCTTTTTTTATCGTTTTCCGTAACGGTCGAGTTTATGCAGCATACATTAACGCCGCTTCATCCATGGACAGCAGATTTATCTATCATAAGCCCTGATAATTCTTGCGCCATTGACAAAACATTTTTAGAAGATTTGAAAGAAAATTCTATTGTGGATTTAGCGTATGGAAGAATGTTTGCCTACGAGGTTCCATCTGTAACAAATGGTATTGAAAAAAAGGTGGATTTGATCTCTTATGAGCAGCATCAATTTGATTGGGCGAAAGACTATTTGTTAGAAGGTTCTCTTGAATCTGCACAAAACGATGTGGGAACTGGTTTAATTGTTTATGAGCAACAGAATACTATACAAATTGGTGATACTGTAACACTGAATATAAGCGGGCAAAAAAAAGAAATTCAAATCGTGGGAACACTATCTGACTGTCCATTTTATAGTGCTGCAGGTGTTGGAACAATTATCTGTTCAGAGGATACATTTAAGCAAATTACTAGTGAATCAAAGTACACGATTATTGATGTGCAGTTAACCAAAGAAGCAACCGATGAAGATGTTTATGCTATCCATCAAATGGTGGATTCCACATTTACTTTCTCCGATGAACGTATGGGAAACAGCAGTACAATGGGAACATATTATTGTTTCTGGCTGTTCGTTTATGGATTTCTCGTTTTGATTGCATTGATTACAGTTTTTAACATAATAAACAGTATTGCTATGAGCGTCTCCTCAAGATCAAAGCAATATGGTTCTTTCCGCGCTATTGGGCTTAGTATAGGACAGCTTAGGAAAATGATAGTTGCAGAAGCCTTTACTTATACCATAATCGGCGGTATAGTTGGCACCATTTTGGGACTGTTAAGCAACAAGGTATTGTTCGAAATGTTGATCAGTTATAAATGGGGTGATACTTGGACAATTCCTTTGAAAGAATTGAGTATTATTCTTCTGATTGTTGTATTATCTGCGATTGTGGCGGTGTACGGTCCGATTAAGAGAATACACAATATGTCCATTGTTGACACAATCAGCGCACAGTGATTCTACTTTTGAAGTGGGTGGATTTAGAAGCCACCCGCTTTTGTCTTACAAATCCGTAAGCTGAAATTCACCTGTTTGTAAGCTGGTTTTTTTATAATTAAGTTGATGAAAGAGAGGAAAAAATGAAAAAAATTCTTTCCACCAGAGTATTGGTGAAGATTGGTGTATTAACAACGATACTGCTAGTTTTGATAATCTGTACTGTATGGGGAAATTCAGCATTGATGGTAAGTACAGTTAATATCTCCAGTGATCGCATACCATCTGCCTTTTCTAATTTTCAGATTGCACAAGTGTCCGACTTGCATAATGCTGAATTTGGAGACAGCAATACAGAATTGATAGAATTGCTGTCTGAACACGAACCGGATATTATTGTTATAACTGGAGATTTAATCGATGCTGGACATACAGACATTGAGATTGCGTTTGATTTTGTAAAAAAAGCTGTTCAAATAGCTCCTGTCTACTTTGTAACTGGAAACCACGAAGCTAACTTCTCACATTATGATCAATTCAAAACAGGGCTTGAAGCGTCTGGCGTAACTGTTCTTGAAGATGAAGCAATACAGTTAGTGCATAACAACGAAATGATTACCCTTATCGGGCTTTCTGATCCTGACTTTACGATTAAGGGCGATATGTTTAATGAAGTACCAGCCATGGTCAACACAAAATTGAATAGCCTCATTGATGACGAAAACAGTTACACTATACTGCTATCACATCGGCCAGAGTTATTTGAAACCTATGTATGCTGTGGTGTTGATTTGGTTTTATGTGGTCATGCACACGGAGGGCAGTTTCGATTGCCTTTTATTGGGGGGCTTGTTGCCCCCAATCAAGGGCTGTTTCCTAAATATGATTCCGGTCTTTATACAGACGGAAAGACAAATATGGTTGTTAGCCGCGGCCTTGGAAATAGTATTATTCCATTCCGATTTAATAATCGTCCAGAGGTTGTATTAGTAGAACTTAACACCGAATAACGATACTTCAACCGAATATTGAAATGATCTGCCGCACGACGGCAAAAGAAAAAAAGCCGTCGTAGAGCAGACAATTTGACACGCCCATTTGAAACGGCGGCTTTGATTTTCAGAGCCGCCGTTTCTTTGCGTCTACACAAACCAATGACGACTTGCAGGGACACGGTAGCCGATTGGAGGGTGATTTACCGTGTCTCGTTTGCTTTTTCAAAGCTCACATGATCTACATCAGTTAAAAAAAGCCTTGCCCCTCCTCCGGGCAAGTATAACATTGCATCGGCATTATCGTTCCATGTAATTCAGTATAATAATGGCTGTTCTTGGCGCGCCAGTTTTCCCTCACGGAAATCTGGCGTTTTTTGTTGCCATTTTTTCGGAGATGATCCGGTTGTCTGCCAGTGTCGGTCTCCGCCTCCATTCGATTCACCCGTCAATCACCCGTGAATCGAAATGGAGGTACATAATGAAGAAAATTAACCTTCGGGAACTTTATCCTAATGTTTATACAACAGACTTTTTTGTAGATGTGACAGAGGAAGTAATGGAGACTATTCGAGCAGCTGAACGTGCGGAGACTGCGTATGAGCGAAAGATGTATCGTTATAAAGCACAGTATTCTCTGGATTGCGAGAATGGCATTGAAAATGCGGTGCTGTTGAAGCCGCAAACACCGGAGATGCTTCTGGAGGAAAAACAGTTTCAGGAGCAGGTCTATGCCGCTGTGATGAAGCTGCCGGAGAAACAGGCAAAGCGAATTTATGCCCGATACTATCTGGGAATGACGGTAAATGAAATTGCCGAAGTAGAAGGTGTAGACCCAAGCCGTGTCCGAGACAGTATCCGCCGTGGATTAAAGCAGCTTGTAAAATATTTTTGATAAAATTTCATTTGATGCGCCTGTTTTTTGCCTTTTTTGTCAGTGTTAATAAGAAGGACAAGTTTTCCTCCTTCATCAGTACATTGACAATCGAATAGACAGCACAACAGGTACATAACCCATGTACGAGCGAATATGAAACGCCGCGAAGATGGAGCAGTCAGGGAGGTGATGAAAAGACTTCTTCGGAGCGATCTACGATTTCATAAAACGGATTGTGGCAGATTCGGCGCGATGACTGCATGGGGGCTTAAAGATACTTCCTCACGGCCCGCCAAAGACTTGGGGGGAACCCTGCGGCACACGATACGAACGATGCTGCGGAGTTATGACAGCCGCGCCAGCGGAGACCTGTTGTGTTCCCATCGTCAGGGGGCGTGGCAAATGTGACGAAAGCTGAGTTTTATAAATAGGAAGCGTTTGCAGCTTCCTGTTCAAAATCAGATACCATGCGCTGGCAGTTTCGGCTGCCAGCGTATTCATGTGGCTTTGAACAAATACGATGACAAACTTGACAGATTGGAGGAAATATGCTTTATGGAAAAACTTATTACACGAAAAGAAGCAGCAGAAATTTTAGGTATCAGCATTGCAACGCTGGACGCGGCCCGTAACAATGGTCTTATTTCTTATGTGCAATATGTGCAGAATGGCTGTGTGTATTTTACTTCAGCGGGCCTTCAGGAGTATATCGCAAAATGCACCCACAGAGCAAAGCCGGCAGAAAAGAACGCAACTTATCGTAGACCTCGCAGAGCTGGAGTGTGAGTCGATCCGTATCCTTGCTGGAAACGGAATGGTCTGATAAAACATAGATACAGCGCTGGAGTATATTTTTAGGAGGTGGCGGAATTGGCAAAAAGAAAAAGAGCAATTCCACAATACGGTACAGTTACGCTTAACGGCATAGATTATTATAGAACGCGGGTTCAGAACGCAGATGGAAAACTGGTGGCCCTTTATGCGAGAACACCGGAAGAATTATATGATAAAGAGTTGGGAGCATTAGAGCAGATCGACAACGATACATTCTGTCGGAAATCCCCGACGGTTGCAGACTACTGTGAAAAATGGCTTTTGATGCAGTCGGTTCATGTGAGGGCAACCACGCTGATAGATTATACCTCAAAGGTCAGACGGCACATTATAAAAGAACTGGGACAGATGCGGATGGCAGATGTGACACTGGATGACATTCAGCTTGCACTTGTTCCTGTTTCCGAGAAGTCCGCTTCGGTATATAAGTCAGTGGTTATCCTGTATAAATCCATTTTCCGTGCAGCAAAGGAAAGTAAGATTATTGATAACAACCCAACGACTTACCTTACAGCCAAAGGTGGAGGCGTTCCGCAGAAGGACAAAGCTGCATTGACGGATGAACAGGCCGCCAGACTGCTGGATGCCATTCAGGGACTTCCGCCGTATGTATTTGTCATGTTAGGGCTGTATGCAGGATTGCGGCGAGAAGAAATTCTTGCCCTAAAATGGGATTCTGTATATCTGGATGTGGATTGCCCTTATTTAACGGTACGCAGGGCATGGCACACGGAAAATAACAGACCGGTGATTCTGGATGAGCTGAAAACGAAAGCCGCGCATCGAAATATTCCGTTGCCGGTTTGCCTGGCGGACTGTCTGAAAGAGACAAAAGCTAATTCACAGTCAGAATATGTGGTGCCGAACCGGGATGGTAATCCGTTGTCCTATACACAGTTCAAGCGGCTCTGGCAGTACATTGTAACCCGAACAGTCAAGGAGCGTTTCTATTATCGCTACGAGGATGGAAAGCGTGTAAAGCACACGGTTACGCCAGTCCTCGGTGAAAAGGCAGCGCATAACGGCAAAGTGATTTACAGTTTGGATTTTGAAGTGACACCGCATCAGCTGCGGCATACATACATTACGAATCTGATTCATTCGTCCGTGGACCCGAAAACGGTTCAATACCTGGCGGGGCATGAGAGTAGTAAAATTACGATGGATATTTACGCAAAGGTTAAATACAACAGACCGGATGAGCTGGTAAGAACAATGGGTGGTGCATTTGCCCAGTGGGATGCAGCACAGGCATAACAATTATAAAGAGTAGAAAACGAAGCAGGAGCGAGGCAAGGATGTCTCGCTCTTTGTTTTACATAATCCGTATCTTTGATTAAGTTGATGCTTTCTGATAAAAAGAAGGTGTGAATGAAAGAACACTCATTATCAGGAAAGGAAGATTTGTATGGCTAAGAAAAAACAAAGCGTTCCAGAGTACGGAACGGTTACAAGAAAAGGAACACTGTATTACAGAACCAGAATTACAGATGCCGATGGAAAGCAGGTCAGCTTATATGCGACCACCTGTGAAGAATTATATGAAAAGCAGTTGGAGGCTCGGAGACAGGTGGATGAGATCATCTTTCACCGAGAGCATCCAACGGTTGCCGAGTATTGTGAGAAATGGCTGCTGATGCAGTCAGCAAAGGTGTCTACGGCTACTATAAAAGGATACAGACAGAATATGAAGAATTATGTCATTAGCTCTCTGGGAGATATGTATATGGAGGAAGTGACTGCGGATGATATTCGTCTGGCGCTTGTTCCGCTGTCTCAAAAATCGAAAGGACTGTATGATACGGTAAATATGCTGATTAAGTGTGTGTTTTATTCGGCAGAGCGCAGTCAGCTGATAACCGATAATCCATGTGTGGGAATTTCAGCAAAGGGCGGAAAAGCATCGAAAAAGAAAGATGCCTTAACAGATCAACAGGTTGCTGTTCTGCTGGATACGGTGAAAGAGCTTCCGCCATATCTTTTTATTATGATTGGTTTGTATTCCGGCTTGCGTCGGGAAGAAATTCTTGCATTGCAATGGGATTGTGTATTCCTGGATGAATCCACACCATACATTTCCGTGAGACGTGCATGGCGCGCGGAGCATAACAGGCCGGTGATTTCTACCGTTCTAAAGACAAAAGCAGCTAAAAGGGACATTCCCATTCCGAAGTGCCTGGTGGACTGCCTGCGGGAAGCAAAAGCCAATTCCGTATCGGAGTATGTGATTGCGGACAGTGAGGGACAGCCGCTTTCCTATTCTCAGTTTACGAGAGTTTGGCAGTATGTAGTTGTTCGTTCTGCGAAAGAGAGAACTTACTATAAATATGTGAATGGACAGAGCATCAAATATACTGTCAAGCCGACATTAGGAACAATGCAGAGGAACAATCCCAAGATTCGCTATACCCTGAATTTCGATGTAACACCGCACTTGTTGCGGCATACCTACATCACGAATCTGCTCTATGCGGGCGTTGACCCTAAGACAGTTCAGTACCTGGCAGGGCATGAGAATAGTAAGACAACTATGGACATTTACGCGAGGGTCAAGTATAATAAACCAGAGGAACTTTTCGAGGTAGTGAATGATGCTTTGAACCAGGAGAATTTCGATGAAAAATCACCGATTTCCATGGTTAAGGAATAGGACAACCGACAACAGAAAATGCGAAAAAGCCCGTAATATCAAGGAAAAACGCACCATAGAGATGTTTAATACGGCTTAAAGGCAGCTCGTCGTGCTCCACAGTTCTCAAAGAGATAATTTTTGCGTATGCTACAGGCAGCGTAATGATAAAAAGAGAGAGTCGATACAAGGTTACTTGTACGGCTCTCTTTTTTGTGCTTGTGAGTGTGAAAATAAGAACGTAATTTAATGTTACAGAATGTTATATATTCATTTTAGGATTTTGATTCGTGGGTGGTTTTAATTACCATTTGACATCAATGCGAAATATAACTATTCTAATTGTATGAATATTATACGGAGGGATAAGTATGACGCAAAGGGAGCAGGTTTATATTACAATGGAAAAGAATGGGGGATATGCCACTTTTCAGCAATTAAATAGGTTGGTTGATACATCTGAGTGGGGAACAAAAACGCCTGATGCTACCATTAGAAAAATTGTTCAACAAAGTGATGATTTTATCAAAATAAAGCCGGGCTTATGGGCACTAAAAAAATATAAAGAAAAAGTATTGCAGCAGTTAGGAGTTGAGCTTGATAATATTGAATCTGATAAGAGATTTACACATTCTTTTTATCAGGGAATGGTAGTTGAGATAGGAAATAACAAACATTATAATACATATGTTCCGGCACAAGATAAGAATAAAAATTTTTTGGAAATGAAGCTGAGTGAAATAGTAACACTGAACTCTATGCCTAATTTTACATACGATACTTTACTTCGCCGCGCAAGGACAGTGGACGTTGTATGGTTTAATGAACGTCAAATGCCCTGCGGTTTTTATGAGATTGAACATACAACGGACATAAAAAATTCGCTAAGTAAGTTTTATGAATTGCAGGATTTCAGAGCAGATTTTGTTATTATTGCAGATGAAAAAAGAAGAGAACAGTTTAACGATATAATGTCTTTCTCAATGTATGAACCGATAAGAAGGTTTGTAAAATTTGTTTCGTATGATAATTTGGAAAGGCAGTATGCAAAAGAGAAAATTGTGTTGACAGAGTTACTCTAGTACGGCAGCATATATAATTCCAAGAATATTGGCTTTATGTGAGTAAGAGAGTGTGATTTTATGAGGAATAAGGAATATAAATGGTAATAATAACCTAGACACAATATTGTGGCTAGGTTATTATTCAAGCTCATATAGTATTTTGTGATGCTGTATAATAAAATATATCTAACACCCTATCAAAAATTCCCCCCATTCCATCCCCAGTTAGAAACAGCCTGATACTTCACATACACATGGTCGGGTGCTATACCAAGGACATCCTTGAAAATATTGCAGATTTCTCCGGTGAGCTTGGAGAAGGCGGCAGGGTTCTCACTGCCGAATACGCTTACATCGACCATGGCAACAGGTTCGGCGTTGCTTCCTCTGAAATAGAGCTTGTAGTCCGGCTCAAAGCCGACCATGAGCCAGCTTTCCGACTTGCCGGGAATCAGTTCTATGGCTTTTCCAAAACGTGTTTTGAGTTCTTTCTCCTGCGTATCAGTGATTGAAACGCTGATTTTTGAATTGATAAATGGCATATTGACCTCTTTTCCGTGCACAGGGCACTATAATTTTATAACAAGATGTTGGGGGCAAAACATACTAGCTTAACGTAAGAGTGTATAACGTATTATATTTATGCATATCAGCTCCATTGCCCGAAGCAAGATGTTCTAAGAACTCTGATAAAGGTATTGTATACGTTCGCCACCGAAGCAAAGCATACATCCGTGTATGCATTGCTTCTAAAGCAGCCTCCGTGCTGCTTTTGGCTAGGGACTTAGCAGAGCTCTAAGAACATCTAAGCTTCTCCCCAAAGTCGTGATATGCATAAATATAATACGTTATACACGCTAAGTTTATAGAGCATGTTTTGCCCCAAACATCATAACAAAGAAAATAATTATTTTTGCATTCCACGAAATTCAGTTGGCGTAATTCCCTCCGATTTCTTGAAAAGTGAACAAAAGTAGCTCAGGTCATTAAAGCCTGTGCTTGACGCAATCTCCTTCAGGGTCATTTCTTTTGACGATAGAAGGAGGTTTTTTGCTTTGCTTATGCGGTAGCTGGTTATGTATTCGACAGGCCGCAGGTGATAGGTCTTTTTGAACAGGCGGCATAGGTGCTGTGGTGACATCTGCGCAATGCCGGCGAGTGTGGTTAGCGGAATGTCGTTTGGATAATGCTCCTCTATATAAGCGATGACCTTGGATAGCTGGGCTGCCTTCGTATCATGCGGGTTCGAATTTTCTCTATTATCGCAGATACATTCGGGATATTCAAGCAGAAAGTGGTATAGATGGAGTGCCACTTCATTGTTGTTGAGCAGTCCACTCTGCTCCGCTGATGTGTAAAGGGTGTTGAAAAGATACATCAGGCGGTCGAATGAGCGGATATAGAACAGCTTGTGCGTTGTGAAGCTGGCAAGCTGTGGGAGCATATCGCAGCAGGCGCCGGAAAAACGCACCCAGTAGGTCGACCATGGCTCCTTGACGGCGTGGTATTCGTGTGCGACATCAGGCTTTAGCAGGACGCCCATACCTGCGGTAATGTGGTATTCGTTCCCATCAACGGTGAACAGCCCCTCACCGGCTGCGCAGTAGAGAAACTGGTAGTCTGGCAGACCATTTGCCCTGATGCAGGGGTGCTGGTTTACCAGTGAACCGATGTGTACGAGGTAAAATGGGTAATCGGGGAGCTTGTTTGTATTTATCAGGAAAAGCATTTTATCAGTGACGTCTATATTTTTCATTATGTTCAAATCCTTATATAACAGCAAAATCCTTAGATTGAAAAAAACGTGATTGCGTATATGATGAAATTGTAGAGCGGTGACAATATATTTTAATACGCAATCAGAAATTTGGTTGTCTTTATTTAACATGTTATATCAAAAAAACAGCAATTACAAGGGATATGACATAAAAGGTTATATTTTAGGCGATTATGAAATTCAATATGAGAATTTAGGATATGGAGGGCAAGAAAATATGAAGCGAAAAATATGCCTGAACGATGGCTGGCAGTTCCTTGAAAAGGAGTACAGCGAAGAAAATCTACAATGTCCGGATGGGGAGTATGAGCCGGTAAAGCTTCCGCACGATTATCTGATTTACGATGTGAAGAATCTGTACAGGGACTCTGTCGGCTGGTATAAGAGGTCGCTTAAGTACGTGCCGGATGGGCTTGAGAGAGTGCTCTTTTTTGAGGGTGTCTACATGGATTCGGAGGTGTTTGTCAACGGCAGGTCGGCAGGCACATGGAAGTACGGCTATTCATCCTTTGAGGTGGATATAACGCCGTATCTTGAGGCGGGCGATAATGAGCTTCTTGTGAGGGTTGTGCACCGGTCGCCGAACAGCAGATGGTATTCGGGTGCGGGAATATACAGGAGTGTGTATCTGATAGAGCGCGAAAGCACGCACATAGAGCCATTCGGATTGTACATAACGCCGGTGAAGCGCGTGGCTTCGGATACATGGGATGTAGATGTTGAGGTGGAGATTGCGCAGGGCGCGGATGGGGAGAAGCCGTTTGACTCTATAAGATATATCATCACGCAGAAGGCCGGAAAGCATGATACACAGAGCAATGTGAAGGATTCTTCATGTATTATATTTAATCAGTTAATCGGTGAAAAAAGCAATACATACCGCCATAACTTCGAAATAACAGCACCCCAACTATGGGACATATATTGCGGAAATCTCTATGAACTCAGTGTAGAGCTTATCAGGGCAGGAGAGGTTTTCGACTATGAGCAGTCGGTGTTTGGTTTCAGGACAATAGAGATAGATTCCGATAAGGGTTTCTTTTTAAACGGAAGACATGTGAAGATAAAGGGCTCTTGTGAGCACCACGGCTTTGGCTGCCTGGGAGCGGCGGTCAACAAGTCGGCGGTGAGAAGAAAGCTTGAGGGCTTAAAACGGATGGGCGTAAATGCCATAAGGACGGCGCACAATATGCCTTCGGTTGAGTTTATGGAGCTGGCGGATGAGATGGGATTTCTTGTCGACTCAGAGGCATTCGACATGTGGGGGCATACAAAGACAACGTATGACTACGGAAGATTTTTTGCGGAGAGTGCGAAGAAGGATGTGGCTAGCTGGATAAGGCGCGACAGGAACCACCCAAGTATTATCATGTGGAGTGTCGGGAACGAGATATATGATATGCATGCGGGGGACGAAGGGCTGGCAGAGCTTAGTATGCTGTTGGTGGAGGTTAAAAAGCATGACCCGCGAAAACACGCTTTCACTACATTTGCCTCCAACTATATGAGGTGGGAAAACACGCAGAAATGTGCCGGTCTGGTCGACGCTGTGGGCTACAACTATGGGGAATATCTCTATGAGGAGCACCACGCAAAGCACCCGGACTGGGTGATATACGGAAGCGAGACGTCATCAATGCTTGCGAGCAGGGGAGTGTATCATTTTCCTATAGAGACAAGTACTTTATGTGATACAGATGAGCAGTGTTCGGCACTTGGTAACTGCAGTGCTGGATGGGGCGCGCACAGCTATACGGACAACATAATTGCGGACAGGGACGCCGGGTTCAGTCTTGGACAGTTTATCTGGGCGGGAGTTGATTACTTTGGCGAGCCGACACCGTATCACACGCGCAACAGCTATTTCGGGCAGATGGACACGGCAGGGTTTGAGAAGGATTCCTACTATATTTATCAGGCGGAATGGACGTCCTTTAAGGAAAATCCTATGGTTCATGTTTTTCCGCACTGGGACTTCAATCCGGGGCAGGTGGTCGATGTGTGCGTGTGCTCCAATGCCCCGGTAGCGGAACTGTTTGTAAACGGAGTGAGCATGGGAAGAAAAACAATTGACCACGCGCATGGCACGGAGCTTGTGCCGCACTGGAAGGTAACTTATGAAAAGGGATATGTTGAGGCTGTCGCGTATGATGAAGCCGGAAATGAGCTTGCAAGACAGATGAGACATTCATTTTCCGATGCGGACAGACTTGTAATTGAGGCAGACAGGCGGCAGATGAAAAATCAATATGGTGAGCTGATTTTTGTAGAGATAGGAGCGTTTGATAAGGACGGTTATACCGTCGATAATGCCAACAACCGCGTTGAGATAAAGGTGACGGGAGCAGGGCGGCTTGTTGGATTGGACAACGGCGACAGCACGGATTTTGACCAGGTCAAGGCTTCGTCGAGGAGACTTTTTGGCGGAAAGCTGTTGGCAGTCATTGCGCCTGTTGAAGGTATGGTCGGGAACATAACTGTGACAGCGGAGGCGGAAGGACTTCAGGCGGCTTCAATTGATTTATGCGTTACAGATGATAAAAATATGCGTGACGAATACTTAGTGCAGAGTTGTATATGCACAGACAAAAATAATATGGCAGAGGATATGTCCGGAAACAGTTTTCAGCTTTCCGAAGACGCTGAGAAGCGAAATCATACCCGCAATGGCGATGGGCTGATGGATTCGGTATATTCAGAAAATGAAATTCCGATAAGAAAGGTCGAGCTTACCGCAGAGACGCTGAACTTAAGCGCGTGCAAGAGCTCAGTCAAGGTACATTGGAAGCTCTATCCTGAGAATGCCACGTACAGGGATTTGAAATGGAGCATAACCGATACCACAGGAATAGCAATCAAATCGGCGACGGTCACTCAACAGGGTGAGCCGGATGAAGTTATGATTAAAACGGAGACTGGGAAAGCACCGGATAAAATGGAGGCTGCGGAAGCACAGGTTAAAATGGAAGCCGGGGCTATGCCTAGCGAGGGCTATGTAACTGTGAGCGTCGCTGGTGACGGAGGCTTTTACCTAAGGTGCGATGCCTACAATGGACGGACGGCGGCAAGTGTCAAGTCGAGCCTTGAATTTACGGCGGATGGAATCGGTCCGGCATATCTTGACCCTTATGAGCCTGTGAGTGCGGGACTCTGCCTTGAAAGACCGCATGGACTGAGCGAGGGCGTTGAGCACGGAGTTAGATTTCTGGGGAAGGAGAGAACAAAAATCAGCTTTGGTGCGATGGATTTCGGCGTGAACGGCTCAGAGCAGATACAGATGTACCTCTTTAAGTATTATCCGGGAGCGGTGAAATTCAAAATATATCTTGACGATGACAGTGACAGTATTCTGGACGCGGAATTTGACGAGAGCGCAGGCTGGCTTGAATTTAAGATGGCGGAATACAGGCTTTCGGAAAGAATAAAGGGAATACATTGTATCAGCATTGAGAGCGAGGATAATTTCCAGCTCAACAGATTCTCATTTGTGCCTGTGCTTCACGGCTTTGACCGCATAGATGCCGCAGATTATGATGAGATTTTCGGTGACAGCTACAGGGTGGACGGCACAGCTGTAACCGACATAGGAAACAACGTGTCAATCATCTACAGATGCCTCAATATGGGCGCACAGTCCGCAGATAAAATAAAAATCTGTGGAAGAACTGCAAATGCTAAGGATTCAATTCAGTTAAAAATAGTCTGTGCCGGAACGGAGCGGACGGAACTGATTGAATTTGAAAAGAGTGAAGCTTCGGTTGAGAGGGAGTTTGATATTGAGCCTGTCGGAGGGGAGATAACGGTGACATTCCTGTATCTTCCGGGCTGCAATTTCAACCTTGAGTGGTTCAGATTTTTACAGGAATAAAAAACAGGTGTCAAAACAGGCTTGAAAATATACATCTTGGTATAAATCATCCTGTTTTGACACCATAATTTTTAAGTCCTACAGAAGATGTGCCCTCATATCCTCCGGTGAGAGTGGTGAAAGATCGGCAGGCGCTACATCGAATACGGTCTTACAGCCGCTTATTCCGCGCTTGTTCATGCGGTAAGCTGCCCTTGCATAAGCGACAAGCACGCATGATGTGAACTCAGGGTTGGAGTCGAGCTTTAAGCTGTACTCAATCACATGGTTGTGCTCACCGTTTAAACCGGTCTTTCCTGTGCGCAGAACGAAGCCGCCATGAGGAATTCCCGCGTGGTCGCGCTTTAATTCCTCCTCAGAGATAAAATGTACTGTTGTGTCATAGTCTGAGAAGTAGTTAGGCATTGTCTTGATTGCTGTTTCGATTGCTGCCTTGTCTGCGCCCTCCTCAGCCACAACGAAGCACTCTCTTGTGTGCTTTTCTCTTGTGGTGAGTTCAGGATTCTTGCAGGCACGAACGGCTTCGAGAGCGGACTCAACAGGGATTGTATACTGCTTTGCATCCTTGACACCAGGTATTCTTCTGATTGCATCTGAGTGTCCCTGGCTTACGCCCTTGCCCCAGAAGGTGTAGTCATTTCCATCGCGAAGGATTGCGTTGGCATAGAGACGGTTGAGTGAGAACATGCCCGGATCCCAGCCTACGGATATCATAGCGATATGACTGCTTTCGGTGGCAGCGGCATCAACATTTGCGAAATGCTCAGGAATACGTGCGTGTGTGTCGAAGCTGTCAACAACATTGAAATATTTTGCATACTCAGGTGTCTGCTTAGGAAGGTCTGTTGCAGAGCCGCCACAGAGCATGAGGACGTCAAGCTTATCCTTCATTTCAGGTAGCATGTCCGCTGAATAGACAGGTACATTTGTCGCAGGTGTAACTGTCTCAGGGTTTCTTCTTGTGAAGATTCCTACAAGCTCCATATCATCATTCTGTCTTATGGCACACTCAATGCCACGTCCAAGGTTTCCATAACCTAAGATACCTATTCTGATTGTCATATATTTTCTCCTTGATAATAAAATTATGCTGTGGTCTTATATATTTCCACAACCTGTAACCTCAAATTGCTTTAATATTATAACGTATTGATGTCGAAAATGCAATTAAAGTTAGGTTAATCTAACAAAAAAATCCCGCATACTGCCAAGCAGGGCTGATGTAACCATATAAAATGTACTTTATAGATTTGCTTGGGATTTAGGAAAATTATAAGCTATGTATGTGGCATATTTAATAGGAGTATGCGTAAGATTTTAATTGTATATTTTGGCGCAATGCAATATAATAATCTATGTATGTATTTTTGTGTGTACGTGAATTGTGAGTTTGGTGTCAAAACATGCCGTGTATACTTGGCTGTGTATAACGTATTATGTTTATGTATATCACGACTTTGGGTAGAAGCTTAGATGTTCTTAGAACTCTGCTAAATATCTAGCCAAAAGCAGCACGGATGCTGCTTTAGAAGCAATGCATACACGGATGTATGCTTTGCTTCGGTGGCGAACGTATAGAAGACCTTTATCAGAGTTCTTAGAACATCTTGCTTCGGACAACGGAGCTGATATACATAAACATAATACGTTATACACTCACAGAATGGATTGGCATGTTTTGACACCAAACTCATAAGCAAATGAATTGTGATATCAGATTGGAGAACCATTATGTCATGGATTGAGAATATGAGCATAAATATATTTCCGATGGTTCTTGTTATGGTTGTTTTTGTCAGCAACAGATTCAAGTTTGGAAAGACAATCAGTGCAAGAGTATTCGACCTGATTATTATGTTTGATTTTTTCCTTATGCTTGTAGATATCGTAGGGATTGCTGCAACTGATGCCATGTTTAGCGGAATGTCTGAGAGTGTGTGGATTATAAATGTTGTCAGAATGATTCTGACTGTGCTGCTTACATGTACTTGGTTTATATATGTGTGCCTTAAAATATCAATGGATGGCGCGGACAGAAGAGTGTGGGTTGCAGTGTATGCGTCGTTATCGCTGATGGCAATAGTATGTTTTGTTGTGTTGCTTATACCACATAGTTACCTCGGTGCTTATGGACTTCAGAATGCCGGAAGGGGACTAAGGGTATGCTATCTCGGAATCAGTTATTATGGTATTACAATGTTCGCGTGCAGTGCGGCAGTAGCATTGTACGGGATTGTGCACGAAAAAGATAATGAGATTCGAAGACTGTGTATATACCTTATGCTGTTTAGTGTCCTGCCTATTTTTGGAGTGGTTCTTCAGAATATTAATCAGAACTTAAGAACCTCTTCACCGTGCCTTTCGCTGGCGGTTCTGTATGTGTACGTGACAATGCAGAACAAGAAGGTCATAACGGACGGACTTACAGGGGTAAATAATAGGCGTGAGCTGGATGCTTACCTTGAGAGAAGGCTGAAGCAGCAGACAGACTGGGGAATGCTCCTCATAGATGTGGATGATTTTAAGAAGATAAATGACACAATAGGACATAAAATAGGTGACGAGGCCTTGTGGCATGTCGCTGATATTCTTCGCACGGAATTCTCGGGGGATGGCTGCTTTGTGGCGAGATACGGAGGAGATGAATTTGTTATATGCGGCGAATGGAAGAACAGGGCTGAGTTAGAGCAGTGCATGACATCAATTCATAAGAGAGTGGACAGCTTTAATAAGGAAAAGGAAAGGAATTATAAGCTTTCCCTGAGCGTTGGAGCGGCATTGTGGAGCGAATGTGCAGACAGTGAAGCTTCTATAATTGAACTCGCCGATAAGAGAATGTATAAGCAGAAACAGATACATAAGGAACGGAGGAACGCCGGTAGTGAGCAATATAGTATATATTCAGGCTAACATATTCCCTATAGCAGCGCTGCTCGTGGTTATGAATAATCTTAAGCGCGATATGTCATTTTCATGGAGACGCCATTGCCTTGAAACTATAATGAAGCTCACGGTGTGTATAATGATATTTAATGTAGTGTGCTGGTGCCTGAACGGAAGGGAGGGGAACTTAGCCAAGGGCATACTGTGGGTCGGAAATACAGCATATTATGTATTTATGCTGTATATGGCATTTCTATGGTTTCTGTATGTGTATGATAAAGTGACGAACGGAAATGGACAGATGGGAATATCCATGTTTGTCAAGGCTATTCCACTTGTTATAAGTCTTGTCATATTGGCGGCAGGAGTGGTAAGACCGCTGATATTTTATATAGACGCTGAAAATTTATATCAGCGTGGGCCACTTCATATTTTAAGTACGGTTGTTGCGGCAGGGTATATTTTTGTGGCATGTATTCTGGCATTTGTGGGGATGCTTAGGACGCAGGAACGCGAAGAGAGAAGACAGTATGGATATCTGGTGCTTTTTGGTGTATTCCCTCTGGTTGGTGGTATTGTTCAGATGTTCCTGTATGGTACGGATCTTCTATGGCCTATGACGAGTGTGGCACTTGTGATGGTGTACATTAATATCCAGCAGCAGAACGTCAGCCGCGACAGCATGACAGGGCTTAATAACAGGCGAAGGCTTGACCAGTATATAGCTGCGCTTTCCAAAGAACATATTAAGGAGCCGTTATGCTACAGTATAATGGACATTGATTATTTCAAGGAGATTAATGATAACTTTGGACATCAGACAGGTGATAAGGTGCTGTGTCTTGTGGCGAATGCACTTAAAAAAGTGTATGGAAATACAAGAAGCTTTATTGCAAGGTATGGCGGGGACGAATTTGTGATAATATCACGCGGATTTGACAGTGAGCAGGCAGAGCATTATCGCGGAAGGCTTGAGAGGATGATTAAGGATATAGAATGTGAGGAGTTAGAGAATGGGGGACTGGAGATAAGTATGGGCTGCGCGCATTACGGCGAAGAAGGCTGTAAGCAGGTTCGTGATATGATGGAACTTGCGGATATGCGTATGTATGATATAAAAAATGAGCACCATAATAACAACGCTGCTTTAATGTGGCAGAAAAGAGGATAGAAATGGCAGAGGAATTACTTTTCAGAAAAGATGTAAAGAAGGAACTTACATGGGACTTATCACTTATTTATAAGGATGAGGAGGCTCTTATGGCTGATGCGGCGAGGATGGAGAGCCTTACGGCGCAGCTTGAGAAAGATTATAAGGGCAGGCTTGACAGTGCGGACAGAATAAATGGCTGTCTTGACAAGCTGCGTGAATTATATGGAATAGCAACGCTGGTCGGAAACTATTGTGAGCTTGCAACGTCAGTGGATTATTATGATACACATAATATGGAGCTTGCAGGAAGGATGAACCGCAAGATTTCAGAGTGCATGAGTACATTAAGCTTTATAGACAGTGAATTATCCACTAAGAGCGATGAACTAATCAACGAAGCTGCACAGGCTTCAAAGGAGAACGCCAATTACTTAAAAGAAGTGCTCAGGGGAAAGCCATATCTTTTAAGCCCTGAGACGGAGAAGGTGTTAAAGGCTCTGTCACAGACAACAGGAGCACCTTATGAGATATACAATACAGCCAAGCTTGCGGATATGAAATTCTCGGATTTTGAGGTTGACGGAAAGAAGTATCCTCTTGGATACTCCCTCTTTGAGGATGATTATGAGTATGATGAGAGAACAGATGTAAGAAGAGCTGCATTTGCCGCCTTTTCAGCAAAGCTCCGTGACTATGAGAATGTAACTGCGGCAGCCTACAACACGGCTGTGCAGTATGAAAAGACAATGTCCGATTTAAGAGGCTTTGACAATGTATTTGACAGCCTGCTTTTTGGACAGCATGTTGATAGTACGCTTTATAACAGACAGATTGACCTCATTATGGATAAGCTTGCACCGCACATGAGAAAATATGTCAAGCTTCTTGGAAAAGTTCATAAGCTTGATAAGGTTACTTATGCGGATTTGCATCTTCCTGTCGATCCGGAGTATTCACCTAAGCTCACAATCGAGGAATCCAAGGACTATGTAACAAAGGGACTTTCCATCCTTGGCGAGGACTATGTGAACATGGTGGAGACAGCCTACAGAGAACGCTGGTTTGATTTTGCTCAGAATCAGGGAAAATCGACAGGTGGTTTCTGTGCAAGTCCTTACGGAAAGAATTCATTTATACTTCTTAGCTGGAACGGAAGAATGTCCGATGTGTTTACTATAGCGCATGAGCTTGGACATGCAGGTCATTTTAAGGCATGCAATGCTGCCCAGTCAATTTTTGATACGGATGTGTCCTCATACTTTG
The DNA here is from genome assembly GCA_050874845.1 of Eubacteriales bacterium. Lineage (GTDB taxonomy): Bacteria > Bacillota > Clostridia > Lachnospirales > Lachnospiraceae > CAG-882. Next base: position 25,697 of record JBNMLM010000001.1, read on the forward strand.
TTGAGAGCCCATCCACTATGAACGAACTGCTGCTTGGACATTATCTGTTAAAGACGAGTGATGATAAGCGTTTCCGCCGCTGGGTACTTTCTAACATGATTGGAAATACCTATTATCACAACTTTGTAACACATCTTCTTGAGGCGGCATATCAGAGAGAGGTATATCGCAAGGTTGAGGATGGCGCGAGTGTTCAGGCTGAGACGTTGAGCGCGATAATGAAGGATGTGCTCACTAGGTTCTGGGGTGATGCGGTTGAGCTCACCGATGGAGCAGAGCTCACATGGATGAGACAGCCTCATTATTATATGGGACTTTATTCATACACCTACAGCGCAGGACTTACGATTGCAACGCAGGTATGTAAGAGAATAGAGAATGAAGGACAGACAGCGGTGGATGACTGGAAGAGAGTTCTTAAGGCAGGCGGAACAAAGACTCCTGTTGAGCTTGCAGCCATGGCTGGAATTGACATAACAACAGATGCGCCTTTGCTTGATACGATTGAGACTATAGGTGCGATGATCGATGAGATATGTGAGCTCACGGATGAGCTTGAGGAGAAGTAGGACGGTGAAATCACGCTACTGTCCGGATGAATATAATTTAGTTACGAAAGGAGGCGTGCGTTGTGGATAAGAAGCAGCTTGCGCTTGATATAATTGAAAGACTGAAAAAAGAATATCCGGATGCCGGATGTTCGTTGGAATACAGCGAAGCATGGAAGCTTCTTGTCAGCGTGCGCCTTGCGGCTCAGTGCACCGATGCGAGGGTGAATGTGGTCGTTCAGGATTTGTATGCACATTACCCGGATGTAAATGCGCTTGCGGATGCTCCGGTTGAGGAGATTGAGAAGCTGGTAAGACCCTGCGGTCTTGGCAACAGCAAGGCAAGGGATATAAGTGCCTGTATGAGAATGCTGCGCGATAAGTACAATGGTCAGGTTCCGGATGATTTCGACAAGCTCATGGAGCTTCCGGGAGTCGGAAGAAAGAGCGCGAACCTTATTATGGGCGATGTGTTCGGCAAGCCGGCGATAGTCACCGACACACATTGTATACGTCTGGTAAACCGTATGGGGCTTGTGGACGGAATAAAGGAGCCGAAGAAGGTTGAGATGGAGCTGTGGAGGATAATACCTCCTGAGGAGGGCAATGATTTCTGCCACAGGCTTGTAGAGCACGGAAGGGCGGTGTGCACGGCGCGGACGAAGCCGTACTGCGATAAGTGCTGTCTTAAAGACATTTGTGCGAAAAATATATAATAGCTTTAAGAGGTGGATATATGTCAAGTGTGGAATCGCGCGGCATGCCGGAGCAGAAGCCGCACGCGGGCGGAAAGGATTTCTCAAAAGGAAAAATATGGAGTAATATCATGGTTCAGGCTGTGCCACTTATACTGGCACAGCTTGTGCAGCTTTTATACAATGTTGTTGATAGAATATATATAGGACACCTTCCGGGGGCAGACAGTCTTGCTCTTACCGGTGTTGGGCTTGCATTTCCGCTCACAACGCTTATCGCTGCATTCACGAATCTGTTCGGGATGGGCGGCGCGCCACTGTTTTCCATAGAGCGCGGTGCAGGGAATGATGAGAAAGCGGAAAAGATACTTGGAAATACCTTTTCAATGCTTTTTGCAAGTTCATTTATAATATTTATCCTGTGCTATGCTTTCAGAAAACCTGTGCTGTACCTTTTTGGCGCGAGCGATGCCTCGTATGTATATGCGAACGAATATTTAAAAATATATCTTTTGGGCACGACATTCACGATGCTTGCGACAGGACTCAACGGATTTATAAATGCTCAGGGGTTTCCGCGGACAGGAATGATGACAACGCTCATAGGAGCTGTGCTTAACCTTATTTTAGACCCATTGTTTATTTTTGTATTTCACATGGGAGTCAGTGGGGCGGCACTTGCAACAATTATAAGTCAGGGCGTATCTGCAGTGTGGGTTCTGAGATTCCTTATAAGCAGAAGAGGAAGGGCTGCATATCATATAAGGCTGTCCTGCCTTAGACCAGATTTAAAGCTTGTGGGGGATATAACCGCACTCGGAATGGCTGGATTTATCATGCAGGGAACGAACTGTCTGGTGCAGGTGGTCTGCAACGCGACGCTCAAGGTGTTTGGCGGAGATTTATATGTCGGGATAATGACGGTCATAAATTCGGTGCGTGAGATAATGTCGCTTCCGGTCAGTGGACTTACCAGCGGTTCACAGCCGGTGTTAGGATATAACTACGGAGCGAAAAAATATGACAGGGTGAGAAGTGGAATTAAATTCACATCGGCTATTGGAATAGGTTACACAGCACTTGCATGGATTATAGTTCTTCTTATTCCGCAGCAGTTGATGGGAATATTTACAGATGATTCCCAGACAATAATATATGGAGCAGAGGCGCTTAAGACATACTTCTTTGGCTTTGTATTCATGTCATTTATGTTTACCGGGCAGTCCACATTTACCGCGCTTGGCTATTCAAAGCATGCGATATTCTTTTCACTTTTAAGAAAAGTGATTATTGTAACACCTCTTGCGATAATTTTGCCGCGAATAGGTTTTGGCGTGATGGGGGTATTTCTCTCAGAGCCGATATCCAATGTGATTGGAGGACTTGCAAGCTTCTTAACCATGTATTTCACGGTATATAGGAAGCTGAAACCGCAGAATACAGATTTGCCGGAGAGATAACGGACTAATTGAAAACAGCTGCTTATTTGGAAATTTGAGTTTAGCAATTACCTGAAAGCAGTTTATCAAAAAAAGGTGAATGTAGCACTGGAAAGTGACCACATTCACCTTTTTAGGTTATTCTACATCCACAACGCGGATCATGTTGGTTGCGCCTGCAATTCTGAGAGGGAAACCTGCAACAATGACAACGCGGTTGCCGGATTTGATGACACCGGCGGCCTTGCACTTACTGATTACCTCATTGATAAGAGCTTCGCCATCCTCCTGCTCTGTGATAAGAACAGGTGTAACTCCCCACATGAGAGACGTCTCACGGCACACGCGCTCGTTGGTTGAGCAGCCGATAATATCTATGTTAGGACGGAAACCGGACACCTTGCGGATTGTGCTTCCGCTTAAGGAAACCGGAATAATAGCATCAGCATTGATTATGCTTGCGATAGAACATGCAGCACATGCGATTGAGGAGGCTAAGTTACTTCCGTTGTATGTTATCTCGAATTTACCGGTAGTTGTAGTCTTTTCAATCTCACGGCAGATTCTGCTCATAGTCTTAACTGCTTCTACAGGGTAGTCGCCGGCAGCACTCTCACCTGAGAGCATTACAGCTGATGTCTGGTCAAAGATTGCGTTCGCAACATCATTGACCTCTGCACGGGTAGGACGAGGATTATGAGTCATGCTCTCAAGCATCTGGGTTGCTACGATTACGAACTTACCGGACTTAAGGCACTTGTGTATCATATCCTTCTGTACAACAGGAACCTTTTCAAAAGGAATTTCAACACCCATATCGCCTCTTGCTACCATAATTCCGTCTGCGGCATCGATAATTGCGTCGAGATTCTCAACACCTTCCTGACTCTCAATCTTGGCAATGAGCTTGGAGGTATTGTTATGCTCCTTCTGAAGTCTGCGGACCTCAAGAACATCCTCTGCGCAACGGACGAAACTGAGTGCGAAGAAGTCAAATCCGGTCTTCATGGCAAATTCTAAATCCTTCCTGTCAACATCGCTGAGGAATGGAAGTGATAAATGAACACCCGGAACATTGATAGCCTTGCGGTCTGATATTACGCCGCCATTGATGACACGGCATACAATATCTGTATCATCAATCTTTTCAACCTTGAGTTCAATAAGACCATCATTTACAAGTATGCTTGTACCTATCTGAACATCATTGATAAGATTTTTATATGAAATTGAACCTATAGTATTATTTCCAAGAATTTCTTTTGTGGTGAGTGTAAATAAGTCACCATCGTTAACGGTCACCTTGCCACCTTCAAAGAGACGGAAACGAATCTCCGGACCTTTTGAATCGAAGAGAGTAGCTACCGGAAGCTTAAGCTCATCACGAACCTTCACAACGCGGTTATATCTGCCTAAGTGTTCCTCATAGCTTCCGTGTGAAAAGTTAAAACGTGCAACATTCATGCCGTTTTCCATCATTTTTCTGAGAGTCTCCTCATTATCACATGCCGGACCCATGGTACACACTAATCTTGTCTTCTTTAACATTAAAAATAAATCCTCCTTATTAAACTGTCTCAATTATTATAACATAACCAATACTAAAATGAAAGCGCTTTCACGCTTCTTTACTTTATCTTTACCTTACTGCCTCGTGGTTTATTTTTTTCATAGCGAATTTCTCACTGTACATCATCTTGTCCGCACGTCTTAGCGTATCTCCGATATCATAGTCCTCATCTGCGTTGTACATTTCGTAGCCACATGCAATATGAAGAGGAAAGCTGTCCGGATGTGCGGCATTATAATCTGCGAGCAGCTTATTAAAGCTTTTGATACAGTCACGGCACTTAGCAATAGATATGCCATGTAACAGCGCACAGAATTCATCACCTCCCATTCTGTAACAGTCACCGAAACTGCCGAAGGCTTTTTTAATCAGACCGGCACTCTCGACAATATATGAGTCACCATGGTCATGTCCGAAGTTGTCATTGCACTGCTTGAGGTTGTTAAGGTCAAACATGACAATTATATGTCCATCGGGCTTGAACTTGCTGTGCCCGATATATTTTGCATAGGCAGTTCTGTTAAAAAGTCCTGTGAGCTGATCGTGGTAAGCCATTTCCTCAAAGGCTTTTGCCTGACTTCCGATCTCCATAAGTGCCTTGGCTTCTTTGAGTGAGGTCATTCCAAGTGCAAGTATATAGAATAAAAGACATGTGATTCCAAGGAATGACGGAAAGGCTCCATTTGTCAGGTAGTAGGCAACGATATCGACTAACAGTCCCACAAGGCATGCAAATGAACATATAAATGAAAGCTTTATTTTAGGGTTCCATCCGTAACAGGTTACTTCTCTGTAAAACATAATGAACACTACCGGGATGTTAGAGAGCATCACGGCATGGATAAGCCAGAGATTATCACGCATATCTGTTTTTGCACTTATCTGCAGCACTACAATTAGGATAAACACTATAATGTTAAATATACAAGGCACATTCCAGAGAAAGCTGTCTTTTTCCGTAAATGAGTTTCTCAAAAAACTTATAAAGGGAATACTCATCATCAACAGGCAGAAGTAGGAGGTGTACGATATCAATACGGGGTTTTTTATAATTGCAGCCGTATAGTCAAGATCCATAAACTTCCATACACCGATGAGGATAGAAAAGAACCCTATCATAATCAGACTCTTATCAACATGCCTGTTTCTTAAGTTCACAAGTGTGAAAAATATGAAGAATAAACCCGCAAGCACCGCGATGAAACATGTGAAATATATGATAATGTTAGGCGCCAGAAGGTGCTCATATATCTTGAATTGTGAACCAAGATAAAAAATAGGATGGGTGTTAACCATGCTTTTATAAAGCGGTGTCAGGACAATTCTAACTGTCTTTCCTACATCAGCGGGGCGAACAGGAATCACACACCAGTTAGAACCGGTGGTTTTTATAAATGAACTGTCATCCGGTGAGAGCGAATATATAAGCTCAGAGTCCATATATACTTCGACTTTTTCATGTTTTATATAAAAGACAAGGTTAGAGCTGTTAGCCGGAAGAGCCGGCAGCGACAGCGTCAGCTCATTATACATCTTTAAAGGGGCATTATCGTCAGCTATTGTCTTGAATGTATCTGTTGTAATGATGCGGTATGAATCGGTAGGTCTGGTCGCAAATATGTTTATATGAAAATTTGAGCCGATATATGTGAGCATGCATACCAGAGCAAGGAGACAAGTAGCGTAAGCAGTGTATATGATATATTTTATTTTTTCATTATTTTTTTCCTTCAATGAAACCTCCTATGGATATATTTCTTATCGTCTGCTATTGGCAAAGTTAATGAAAATCACCGGCTGAGCCTTAGCGTACCTTGATTTAAACATACAAAATAATTATATCATTGAATAGGCAGAAATAAAATATACTTTTTATACGTGGGCGGTTTTCGGGTTATATATTGGCATTACATGATGTGGGGGTCAAAACATGCCAATTTAATGTACAAGTGTATAACGTATTATATTTATACATATCAGCTCCATTGTCCGAAGCAAGATGTTCTAAGAACTCTGATAAAGGTATTCTATACGTCCGCCACCGAAGCAAAGCATACATCCGTGTATGCATTGCTTCTAAAGCAGCATCCGTGCTGCTTTTGGCTAGGTATATAACAGAGTTCTAAGAACATCTAAGCTTCTGACAAAAGTCGTGATATGCATAAATATAATACGTTATACACAGCTAGGTATATATAGCATGTTTTGACACCCGAATCTTAACACGCAATTGTGAAACGCAGTGTACTAGCAAAAGTGCACAACTGTTTATTGGCGAATCGCGTTTCACAATTACTTAGCAAAATAATAGAAAAGAGGGATAAGATGGCATTTGTTGAGTGCAGGCATGTGAAGAAAACGTATCAGATGGGCGAAGTGACTATTACGGCGCTTCAGGATGTGAATTTTGAGATTGAGAAGGGTGAGTTCTGTGTCATTGTCGGGGCTTCGGGAGCAGGAAAGACCACCATTCTGAATATTATGGGCGGTATGGATACGCTGACTGAGGGGGAGGTAATACTTGACGGAAACAGAATATCAGACTACAAGCCTAAGCAGCTTACAACCTACAGAAGATATGATATTGGTTTTGTGTTCCAGTTCTATAATCTTGTGCAGAATCTCACTGCGTTGGAGAATGTCGAGCTGGCTTCGCAGATATGCAGGGAGCCTATTGACGCTATGACGGTGTTGAAGCAGGTGGGTCTGGAAAACAGGGCGGCTAACTTCCCGGCGCAGCTTTCGGGCGGAGAACAGCAGAGAGTGGCGATTGCGAGAGCACTTGCAAAGAATCCTAAGCTGTTACTCTGTGATGAACCGACGGGAGCTTTGGACTATGCCACAGGTAAGCAGGTTCTTAAGCTCTTGCAGGACACCTGCAGGAGGGATGGCAAGACAGTGGTTGTCATCACGCACAACAGCGCGCTCACCGCGATGGCGGACAGGGTGATAACCGTCAAGAACGGAACAGTCACGTCCATGGTTAAGAATGAGCACATTGTTCCTGTGGAGGATATTGAGTGGTAAGGAGGGGGTATACGATATGAAATCAGCGATGAAAAAGACATCCCTCCGTGAGATAAAGCATAGTCTGGGGAGGTATCTTGCTATATTTTCGATAGTTGCTCTGGGCGTTATCATGTTCGCCGGACTTAAGGTGTGCAGGGAGGACATGGTTGCCACGGCGGATAAATATTTTTCCGATACGGCATTATATGATTTCAGGGCGCTGTCAACGCTGGGCTTTGATATGGATGACGCGGCGGCGTTAACAGAGGTCGATGGCGTAAAGTACGCGCAGGGCGGCATAAATCAGGCTGTGCTGCAAAAGCTTGAGGACGGAAGGGAATGTGTGAGTACCACATATTCGCTGTTGGACAACATCAATGTGCCTGAGCTTATTGAGGGCAGATTTCCGGAAAATGACAGGGAATGTATAGTCGACAGCAAGTACTATGGAAGCGAATATATAGGGAAAGAATTTATCATATCCGATAGCAATACCGACGATGTGAAGGACGCCTTTAAGTACAGCTCATACACGATTGTGGGACGCGTGCAGTCACCTCTGTATCTCAACTTCGAGCGCGGAACAGCTTCGGTCGGCAACGGAAGTGTGTCGAGCTTCGCATATTTTCTGAGGGATGCGTATACGGCGGAGTATGACAACGAGATATACATAAAGATGGATTCCGATGCGGTAATCTATTCGGATGAGTATGATTCATACATTGATTCACACACCGATGTGCTCAAGGCTTTCGTGCAGGCAATCGCGGATAAGAGGTATGACAGGCTCTACAGTGAAGCTGCCGACAAGATAGCTGACGCAAAAAATGAGCTTGAAGATGAACTTGCGAAGGCACGTAAGGAGCTGGATGATGCCTACACGAAGCTTCAGGAATCCGAAAAGGAGCTTGGTGAGAAGCAGAATGAGGTGGACGCGGCACGTCAGGCACTTGAGCTTGCCGGAATGAATACGGAGGGCATGTTTGATGATGCGCAGGCACAGCTTGATGAGGCGCACAGGCAGCTTGAGGACGGCTATGCAGAGTACGCCGATGGGGTTAAGGAGCTTGAGGCTAAGAATGCTGATGCACAGGCAGAGATTGACGATGCGCAGAGTAAGTTTGACGAGTTGAAGAAGCCGACGGTGTATCTGCTTGACAGGAATACCAATGTAGGCTATGCAAGCTTCGATAATGATAGCAATATAGTCAATCAGGTTGCGGCGGTATTCCCGATATTCTTTTTTGCCGTTGCGGCGCTTGTGTGCATGACAACCATGACGCGAATGGTCGAGGATGAGAGGACACAGATAGGAGTGCTTAAGGCTCTTGGCTATAGCGAGGGCGCGGTGATGGCGAAGTATCTGTTCTATTCAGGTTCGGCGGCGGTGGGAGGCTCAGTATTCGGATATGTGGTCGGCAACCTGTTGTTCCCGAAGGTAATCTGGATTGGTTACGGAATGTTGTATGACTTTGCAGAGCTCACATACGTGTGGGATGTGAGGATAGGAATAATATCGATTGCGGCGGCGGTGCTCTGTTCAATGGGAGCGACATATTTTTCATGTGCGGCACAGTTTCACAGCTCACCTGCCACGCTGATACGCCCTAAGGCGCCTAAAAGCGGAAAGAGGATTCTGTTGGAGCGGGTAGGGTTTATATGGAAGAGATTGAGCTTTTTAAGAAAAGTGTCCGTGAGGAATGTTTTTAGGTACAAAAAGCGTTTCATTATGATGATAATGGGAATTGGCGGCTGCAGCGCGCTTGTTGTCACTGCTCTGGGGCTTAAGGATTCCTTCAGCGATATTGTAAGTGCACAGTATCGTGAGATAGCTGTATACGATATGACAGTTACCTTGGGGGAGGCTGCGGATGGGGCTGAAAGGCAGAAGCTCGGAAGTGAATTTGAGGAGTATTTTGACAGCTATGCCTTCCTTAATTCTTCGACGATGGATATTGAGAGCGACAGCAATAAGAAGTCCTCTAATATCATAATTCCTGAGAATGAGGAAGCTTTTAAAGAGCAGTACAATTTCTTAAGCTACAAGGGCGGGGATGCGCTCACATACCCTGCGCAGGGCGAGGTGATACTCACAAGGAGACTTGCAAAGCTGCTTGGAGTGAAAAAAGGCGATACGCTGACAATCACGGATGATGATTTCAATGCCATGACGGTCACAGTTGCCGCTGTGTGCAAGAACTATGTGTTCAATTATGCTTTTATCTCCAAGGAGACTTATATATCGGCTGTGGGGCATGAGCCGGAGTACAGGACAGTGTATGCTTCACTGAAGGACGGAAGGGACGCCCATCAGACGGTGGCAGACCTGCTGTCCGCGGATGATGTGAGTTCGGCGAGCGTCAATGCGGACACGGAGAGCCAGTTTAACAATATGATATCGAGCATAAATTATGTTGTGCTGCTTGTAATCGTGCTTGCCGCGGCGCTTGCATTCGTTGTGCTGTACAACCTCACGAACATAAACATCACCGAAAGAATAAGGGAGATCGCGACCATCAAGGTGCTTGGCTTTTATTCGTGGGAGACAGCCTCGTATGTGTTCAGGGAGAACTTTATCTTAACCGGAATAGGAGCGCTGTTAGGACTTGGGCTTGGAAAGCTTTTGCACATGTTCATCATGGAATGTATCAATATTGAGGCGGTATACTTTGAGAGCAGGATAACACTCACGAGCTATATATTAAGTGTTGTGCTCACGTTTGTATTTGCCATAGTTGTAAATCTGTTTATGTATTTTAAACTCAACAAAATCAATATGGCAGAGTCACTTAAATCGGTCGAGTAAAAAAACAGAGAAGCTATTCAGCTTCTCTGTTTTTGCTTCTTATCCAGTCATATTTCTTAATCAGTTCTTCGTCCGTGCTTCCGGTGAAGAAGTAGTAGTCAAAATACTGCGCTTCATCTAGGGCGATGAAGGCTCCGTAGGTCGGTATGCTGTTAAATAGCACCGTGAAGTCATGGCTTATCGCCAGACCGTAGCCTTTATCGGATATGACACATGGAGCTTTCAGCTTGCTTTTTCCGAACGAGATATATCTTGCAACGCGGTTGAGCGGAAGCTGGTCGCGGTTGCTTGCACCGAAGGCGTAGAGCTTCTGGGCGCTGTCGAAGTCGAAAAAGCATATGCTTCTGTTTTTGGTTGTCTCTAGGATATGTCCCGGCTGCTTTTCATTTAAGAGTACGTTTTTATCCTTGTCGCAGAAGCTTATAAGTCCATTCTTTTTATCAATGCGAAGGTAGAGCGCTGAGGTGGCGAGCAGAACCGTGTCGGGAGTGTCCTTGAACTTCCATTTATCGGTGGTCTTTCTGTTCTCAATGCATTTCGCCTCGGGTATCTGAGCTCCTGCTCTGTGATAGCTGACACGTATCATTGAAGAAGCATAAGGGGTGAGCGTGAGCGTTGCATTGATACTGTCTAGGATGAGGCTGTTACCCTCACGTCTTACTGCTCTGAACGGATATGCGGCCATGCGGTTCGGATTCTGCTTAAGCACATCCATCTTCGGCACAGAGCCGAAGGAGTATTCCGACATGCACATAATCTTGTTGCTGTAGTCGACAGCCTTGCTCGGAGCTGCGGGAGGTGCGGTATATGGCATGGCAGGATATGGTGATGCTTTTCTGGCTGCCGGAGCTTTATATTTTCCCGAAAGGTCTGTCATTTGGGACGCCGGGATGGTTCGCTTTGCGTCCGGTGTGACAGGGCTTGTTCTGGCTGTTGAATCATCAGCCTGTTCATCTTCTCCGGAAACGGCTGTGGCAGGCTGGATGGAGCTGAACGTCACTGTCTTTCGCACCCTGTTAGGCTGCATGTTCTCCGCGTCAAACACAGCATTTCTTACCGAATCGGGGATTGGCTCTGCAATCAATGGCGTGAGTGTTCCGGTGTGGTAGACGGCAAGCTCATGGAGCGCACGGGTTGCCGCTACATAGAGGAGCTTTACATTGGCGTCACACGCCGGGTATGCGTCAATGTCCGGATTCATAAGTATGCAGCAGTCGAATTCCAGTCCCTTGGTGTAGGTGATTGGAAGAACCATTGTCCCGGTATCAAATTCCATCGCGTCAAAGTCATTGACCTGAGTGTATTTTGCAAGCTCTTCGGCGGCTGCCCTTGAGGTATCAATATCAGGGCAGATTATCGCTATCGTCTCATAGCCGGCTTCCTTCCACGCATTTATTTTGGCGGCGGTATTTCTGATAAGCTCATCGTTATCCGCAAAAGCCGCTATCTCCACGTCCTTGCCATGTCTTATAATAGGCTCGACAGGATAGATTGAGAAAGTACCGTGTCTTAAGATATCCGTTGCAAAGTGGGATATCTCAACAGTGTTGCGGTAGCTCTTACGCAGGAGATTGAAGCTGTCATATTCCCCGGTGAGGAAGTTGGCGGTGAGCTCAGTCCAGTCATTCAGTCCGTGTTCATAGTGAATATTCTGTGCAACGTCACCCATTATCGTGTAGGTACAGCCGCGCATGCAGTAGTGCAGGCTCATATATGCCATCATTCCGAAGTCCTGTGCCTCATCTATGACAACATGGTGTGCCTCCTCAATAGGGTCATTTTCCTTGGTACGCTTGTAGATGTAGGCTAGGGCGGCGAGGTCGTATAAATCAGGAGACTTAGCGTCATAAGGGAACACGGTGCCGTATTTCTTCTCCTGAGATTTCAGAAAATCGGAGTATATGTCGTATGTGGAGTATTTCCACTTCTTAGGTCCGAAGTACTGACGGTAGAAGCGCGTGAGTGCCTTCTTTTCTTCAGGTGAGTACTGGATTTCCTTTCCCATGAGTTCGTTCTCAAGGCGCGATAGTATGCGGTTGTTGAGGTGTTCTATCTTAAGCTGTGTCGATAGCTGCGGGTTCTCATTAAGGAACGCCATGATGGACTGCGATGTGAGCAGGGTGACACACACGTCATGTTCGAGAAGCACATTCTCATTAGATTTGAGGATGACATCCCTTGTGTCGATGACATTTCTCTCAAAACTATTACAGAACGCCTCAAGCTCACGAAACCATGTGAGTGTTCCGCGCTTTAAGGAGGCAGGGTACACTGCGGACGGCATGACAAGCGGCGCAATATTCTGTGTAGCTCTGTCCCAGTCCTCATACAGAAGTCTCACAAAAAGCTCCTCCATCGTCATCTGGCGCACACCGTTTACGTCCAAATCGGGCAGGACGCTGGTAATGTAATTGAGGAGAATCTTGTTGCTTCCGACAATGTAAAAATCTGCCGGCTTAAAGTCCTTCTCATAGTTGTACAGGATATATGATATCCTGTGCATGGCGACAGTTGTCTTTCCGGAACCGGCAGCTCCCTGGACTATTATACTTTTGTAAGGGGACTGTCTTATAATATTATTCTGTTCCTTCTGGATTGTCGCAATAATCTCACCGAGAACAGCCTTCTTGTTCTGGGAGAGGTATCTGTTTAGAAGCTCATCGTTTGCGACAACGTCGCTGTCAAAAAAGGAAAGCAGGGTATCATCCTTAATTTCGTAGGTTCTCTTTTTCTTAAGGTCAATCACAAAATCACCTTCTCTTGGAACAGAGTAGGTGACTTCTCCGATGTGGCTTTCGTAGTATGAATTGGCGATAGGGGCACGCCAATCGATGACCTCAAGGTGGGTTACATCGCGGGATATGCCGACCTTGCCTATATAGATGGTGTCATTGCTCTTGTGCTTATCATCGACAAAATCGATTCTTCCGAAGAAAGGCTTCTGTCTTGCCTTTTCGGCTCGGGAGGCTTCATGCTGCGCACGCTCATACATTACCTGTATGTTGTCAATCATTGACAGAGCTTCGACATCCTTGGCGCCGTAGGTCTCAAGAAGAGTGTAGAGTTCATCAGACAGAGCTTTCTCTTCTTTTCTGTATTTTTCCAGATTTTCCTTGGTAAGAGCCAGCACTGCTGCAAAGTGACTTTGCTCAAAATTATTGTCATCGGGTTTAAACATGGTAAACTCCTTGTCTTTATACATACTGCCGTAAAATACAACGTGTTGGGAAGGAGTACTTCCCAACACATATATTACTTTATCATTTTAGATGAATATTTTCAAGGCATTTGCAGGAACAGTATTGACAAAACAATTAAAATTCAGAGGATGAATCTTCATAGAACAGTTTCACCACGATATTCTGGCTGAAATCTCCGAATGAGGCGCCGAACAACGTGAAGCCGCCGCAGTTAGGTGTATCTGCCGGAACGGATATGGTGAAATTGATTATCGAGTCATAGTTAAGTGCAAGGTCATTGATGGTTACTGATGACAGCTTGGCGGTTCCGTCCATAAATGTACCGGAATGATTGATAACTAATGTTTTTAACAGACCGTACTGGTTGAGCCCGTCCGGCCACCAGTTAGGGCACAGCATACCACGTCTGTTGCCGAAGTCACCGGGGCTTATCCATTTCCCGAGAGCTTTCCCATTGATGTCAAAATAGATATCACTTGGATAATTGTCATTGTGCTCAGGACACTCAGAGCTTATCTCAAAGGAAATCTGTATTTCGGACAGGGTCTGGCCGAGCTTTAAACGGTTGGGAAGATTATATGTCACATAACCATATCCGACCCATAATATATCAGCCTTAAAACGCTCAGGATATGAAAAAACCTTGGGATTATCGAGGTCGCCGATAAGGTTTCCGGAGGTGGACAGACCACAGGTAGGATGAACATCGTAACTGATATAGTGTCCTATATCTATCTCATCGGTATAGCATTTGATAGAACCGGCATTTGGAACCATGTCTATGATAAGTCGTTCATAGCGTGGACGTACTATTTTCATAATACCCCTCTTACCGGAGGTCACCTGAACGGAGACAAGACCGGCAGCCTCAAGCTTGCCGACATGCATAGATATAGCACTGTTGGTAAGACCAAGAGTTTCCGCAAGGTCATTCATGCTCAGATGATCATTTTGATAGATAAGTTTCATAATCTGAAGTCTCATAGGGGTGCTGAGTGCCTTAAAGACTTCTTCGGCTTCGTTTAGTGATTTAATATAGTACATATCAGCAGGTCTCCTTAGGTTGGTAATTATGCATGGTTTGATTTATAAAGTGAAATGTTTAATTTTTCTTTTAAGTATAAAATGTTTAAAAGAAATAGTCAATAAGAAAATACATTTGTGCAAAATGCACAAAAAATGAGCAAATCTTTCTCTATCGGATTAAGCAATTAAGTATTGAATTATACAATAAAAAGAGCTATGTTTATATTAACATTTCACCGAAAATAGAATAGGTTAAGCAAAAAGTGAAATATAAACTACGAAATCGTTTTAAGACTTGTTCTGTTTTACTGAAAAATAAAATTTATGTAAATTTAATAAAAAAATTTAAAAAGGAGGACGAAAAATGAGCAAGTTGTACATAAACCCTAAGAACAAAAAGGGTCATATCAATCCGGAGATTCAGGGACATTTTTCGGAGCATTTGGGAAGATGTATTTACGAGGGAATTTTTGTCGGAAAGGATTCTTCCATTCCTAATGTGAACGGAATGAGAACAGACGTTGTGGAGGCATTAAAGGACATACAGATTCCTGTTCTCAGATGGCCGGGCGGCTGCTTTGCAGACGAGTACCACTGGAAGGACGGCATAGGACCTGTTGAGGGCAGAAAGAAGATGATAAACACCCACTGGGGCGGTGTTGTAGAGGACAACAGCTTCGGAACACATGAGTTCATGGAGCTTTGCAGACAGCTTGGCTGTAAGACATACGTCAACGGCAATGTCGGAAGCGGAACGGTTCAGGAGATGAGCGAATGGGTTGAGTACATGACCTTTGAGGGTGTATCGCCAATGAGTGATTTGAGAAAGAGGAACGGTTCTGAGAAGCCTTGGACAGTCGACTACTTTGGAGTAGGAAATGAGAACTGGGGCTGCGGCGGAAACATGACACCTGAGTATTACGGAAATCTCTATAGAAGATACCAGACTTATGTAAGAAACTATCATCCGGATAAGCCTATCTTCAAGGTTGCATGCGGAGCGAATGTTGACGATTACAACTGGACAGACAAGGTGATGGATACCTGCTTTAAGGCACCGGAGTTCCTTCACGGCTTTATGGATGGCATATCACTTCATTACTATACACATCCGGGTGGATGGGATCACAAGGGAAGCGCAACGGATTTCGATGATAAGATGTGGTATCAGACACTTAATAAGACACTCTATATGGATGAGCTTATAAAGAATCACGAAGCAATCATGAACAAGTATGACAAGCAGCACAAGGTTGGCATGATTGTGGATGAGTGGGGAACATGGTTCGACTGTGAGCCGGGAACCAATCCGGGATTCTTGTATCAGCAGAATACAATAAGAGATGCACTCGTTGCAGGAATCAACTTAAACATCTTCAACAAGCACTGTGACAGAGTTAAGATGGCGAACATTGCACAGATGGTAAATGTTCTTCAGGCAGTTCTCCTCACAGAGGGAGACAAGATGATAAAGACTCCTACATATCATGTATTCTATATGTATAAGCACCATCAGGATGCCGAGCTTTTAGACAGCTTCGTTGAGACAGAGCAGATAGGTCTTGAGGAGCAGAACATGGTACCTAACCTTACAGAGTCGGTATCACTCGGCAAGGACGGAAAGATTCATATTACAATGACCAATCTTTCCATAGACAAGGACTACGAGATTGACGGCTGTGTAGCTGATACCGAGATTGCTTCTGCAAGCGGCGAGATTGTCGGAGGAGAGATTCACCTTCACAATACATTCGATAAGCCTGAGGAGGTAACTGTAAGACCATTTAATGATATAGAGGTAAACGGCAACAGAATTAAGTTCTCAATTCCGGCAAGCAGTGTACTTCATCTGGAATTGAACATCAGATAAGCGTAGGAGTGTTTATATGATTCGAAAAGGTATTAAGAGAATCACATCACTTGCACTTATTACTTCCATGATAGCCTGCACATTCCCATACGCGTCCGTGCCTGTATATGCACAGACGCAGATGGCTGAGCAGCCTGTGGCAGTTGTGACAACAACTCAGGACGCAGCGCAGGAGAGCAGACTTACAACCAATTATTCCACGGTGAGCAAGGGCTATAAGGAAGCGGTATATACAGGTGATGATATTGTCTATAAGATAAGCGAGGCTGTCGCTAAGGCGGACAGAACCTTTCTTACCAATGATAATTATGAATATGTTAATGACGTACTTGCTGTGAAGGCAGGTGACACCGTGACACTCACTATTGATGTTCCGGTATCCGGAAGATATGTTATGAGCTTCGATTATCTTTCCTACGATGAGTCGATTCTTCCTGTTGAGATGGGAATGAAGATAGACGGAAGCTATCCTTTTTATGAAGCAAGAAGCATGAAGTTCGAGACGACATGGGTTTCGGATGGAGTGGATGTCGACAGATACGGCAACGAGATAGTCTCTCTTCCTGATAAGCTTATCAGATGGGAACACAAGGAGGTAATGGATGCCAGCTACAGGTATTCAGACCCATTGCTGGTTGAGCTTACAGCGGGCGTTCACGAGCTTGAACTGAATATTCAGGAGGGAACGCTTCTTCTTGGAAATATAAGTCTTGAGGCTCCGAGCGGTGTCGCTGAGTATGCAGGTTCAACAAAGGCTGAGGGCAACGCGCTCATAACAATAGAGGCTGAGGACTTCTATCAGAGGAATGATTCATCAATCCATGCGATAGGTGAGTACGGTTCAAGCCTTTCACCATTGTCTACAACAACCACGGTTCTCAATATCATTGATGAGGATTCCTTCAATGAGGCAGGACAGACGGTAAGCTATAAGTTCCATGTGGACAATGCGGGCTATTATTACATAGGAATGAACTACCGCCAGTCTGAGAAAAATGATTTTCCTGTCTTTGTCGACTGGAAAATAGACGGTGAGATTCCTAACAGCGCATTTAAGTCATATCAGGTTGAGGCGGCTAACAAGTTCAAGACGGTCACGCTCACAGATGACAATGCTGATAAGCTTAGCGTATACCTTGAACCGGGTGACCACACAATCTCACTTACGATAAGCGCAGACAATCTCAGATATGCGCTTGAAGCTGTAGATGAGATTATGAGCGGAATAAGCGACCTGTCACTTGAGGTAACCAAGGTCGCCGGAACCAACAAGGATAAGTACAGGGACCTTAAGCTCACAAGATATATTCCGGATGTTCAGGACAGACTGCTTGGATGGGTTGATGAGCTCTACAGTCTTGCAGAGCAGGCACAGCCTTATGTCAACGCTAAGAGCCCGGATAAGGTGGCAGCGTTCTCATATCTGCTTATAGCAGCCAATCAGCTTAAGAGCCTTGCAGAGAAACCGAATGAGCTGGTCTACAGAGTTGATGAGCTGTCGACGAGCGTCAATTCAATAAATACACAGATTGCGAATTTCGTGGATCTTATAAATGATAATGACCTTTCGATTGACAGAATCTACATATATCAGGAGGGAGCCAAGCTCCCTAAGGGACAGAATATTTTCCAGTCGATAGGCACATCATTAAAGAGATTCGGCTATTCGTTCATGGGACAGTCGTACTCAGCGAGCAACACCGATGAGTCACACATACAGGTGTGGGTGAACAGACCGAGAACCTACGTTGAGATCATGCAGAAGATGATTGACGAGAAGTTCACGCCGGAGACCGGAATAGAGGTTGATTTATCAATCATGACGGATGCACAGAAGCTTATCCTTTCCAATGCTTCAGGTGATACCCCGGACATAGCGACCGGAATCAACTATTCAATACCGTTTGACCTTGCGATAAGAGGTTCGCTTGTTGATTTATCGAAGTTTGATAATTACAAGGAAGTGTTCGGAAGATACAGCGAGGGACTTTTAGTTCCGTCCGTTGTGGGTGACGGACTTTACTCACTGCCTGAGACGATGAATTTCTATGTAATGTTTTACAGGACAGACATTTTAAGCAAGTTAGGACTTTCGGTTCCAAACACGATGGATGAACTCATTGCGATGCTGCCTGATCTGCAGATGAGGGGACTCAATGTGTACTATCCGACAGCGGCTATGCTTGTGATGAGAAACTTCCATGGAACAACACCGATTATTTATCAGATGGACGGAGCACTCTATGGTGACACTGCACTTGACATATTGGTTGACAGTGAAGCCACGGTTGAAGGTTTTACGGAGCTTACAGAGTTATTCACACTTTATGACCTTCCTGTTGATGTACCTAACTTCTACCAGCACTTCAGAAACGGAGATTTGCCTATAGGAATAGCTGATTTCAATTCATACAACCTGATACTTAATGCCGCACCTGAGATTGCAAACTCATGGAGCATTGCACTTGTGCCGGGTATTGAGGATGAGGAGACCGGTGAAGTGAAGAGGTATATGTCCGGAGGTGCCGAGAGTACTGTAATGTTCTCATCGGATGATGAGAGAGAGCAGAAGGCATGGCAGTTCATGGAGTGGTGGTCAAGGGCAGATATTCAGGCAGAATTCGGACAGCGGCTTCAGATTCTGTACGGAGACGAGTATATATGGCCTACAGCCAACCTTGAAGCGTTCGAGATGCTTCCTTATCCGACATCGGATAAAGATGTAATACTCACACAGGCTCAGTACATCTTAGAGACACCAAGACTTCTTGGAAGCTACATGATGGAGCGAGAGCTGAGCAACGCATTCAATGATGTGGTAGTAAACGGTGATACGGTTCGTTCAAGAATTGATGAGGTAGCCAAGACAGTATTAAGAGAGACAGAGAGAAAGCTTGAAGAATTCGGCTATATCGATTCGGACGGAAATGTGCTTAAGGAGTACGAAGTACCTTCCGTTGAAAAGGTGCTTGAGATTCTTAACAGAGAATAAGGAAATAATAGTATGGCTAATAAAACTAAAATTGCAAAGAAATCAAAAATAGGAAAGAAGTCGATAAGCAACAAGGCAGGATATGCATTTGTATTTCCTTATGCGGCGGTGTTTACGGTATTCATACTTGCTCCTGTTATAATGGCTGTTATTCTTTCCTTCACTAATTTTAATGCCATCCAGAAACCTAAATTTGTCGGTTTCCTAAATTACATCAATCTTATAACAAGTGATGATGTATTTATGAAGTATGTTATTCCGAATACAGTCAAATATGCGCTTATTGTAGGTGTTGGTGGTTATGTCCTTGCCTTCTTGTTAGCCTTCGGACTTGCCAACCTGCCAAAGATACCTAGAACAATATTTGCACTTATCCTGTATTCGCCGAGCATGACAACGGGTGTTGCGATGGCAGTGCTCTGGAAGATAATGTTCACCGGCGACCAGACCGGATATCTTAACAGCTGGCTGATGGAGATAGGAATTATAAATGAACCTATAATATGGCTCGTAAATACCAATTACCTGCTGCCGATTGTTATTATCATAGGTTTGTGGAGCAGCATGGGAGTCGGATTCCTGTCCATACTTGCCGGTCTTTTAAATGTCGATGAAGCGCTGTATGAAGCAGCGGCAATCGACGGTGTTAAGAACAGATTTCAGGAAATGTTATATGTAACGATACCAAGCATGAAGCCACAGATGCTTTTCGCAGCGGTAATGCAGATTGTTGGAGCTTTCCAGAATGGTACAATTGCAACATTGCTTGCGGGAAATCCTACACCGGGATATTCGGCACAGCTTATTGTAAACCATGTTGAGGATTACGGATTTATCCGATACGAGATGGGCTATGCGGCGGCAGTATCGGTTGTACTTCTTCTCATAGTACAGATATTCTCAGTGGTGGCAAACAGATTGTTCGGTGAACGTGATTAGGAAGGGAGGAAAAGATTATGGCGGCTTATAGTGGTCACAAGATGAACCCTGATAAGTTTGAAAAGGGTCAGATAAAAATATACCTTTTGGTTCTGCCGATGGTATTGCTTTGTGGATTGCCTATTGTATTTATTATATTCCATGCGTTTAAACCTATGGAAGAGCTGTTCGCATTCCCGCCTAAGTTTATAACAACACATCCGACACTTGATAATTTTTCCAAGCTTATAAAGGCGTCGAGGACGGGAAGCAATCCTCTCAGCAAGTATGTGTTCAACAGCATACTTGTGACGGTGGCGGTAGTTGCAGGCTCGCTTTTATTCTCAACAATGGCGGCTTACGCATTGTCGAAGATGAAGTTCAAGGGAGCCAAAACCATGATGAACATTAACCAGATAGCGCTCATGTTCGTATCCTGCGCGGTTATGATTCCGAGGTATCTGGTTGTAAACAAGCTTCACATGATTGATACATATTGGGCAGAGATTCTTCCTCTTATAGCACTTCCGGTTGGTCTGTTTCTTATAAAACAGTTCGTTGACCAGGTTCCGGATTCGCTCATAGAGGCGGCATATATGGATGGAGCGTCTGAGTGGACAATATACAGAAAGGTAGTAATTCCGCTCACCAAGCCGGCGATTGCGACGGCTGCGATTCTTGTATTCCAGCAGGTATGGGCTAATCTTGAGACATCCAATTATTACATCAATAATGATTCTCTCAAGAACCTTGCATTTTATATGAATACACTTACCAGTGCCTCTACAAGCAACACCGTAGCAGGACAGGGTATGGCGGCAGCGGCTTCACTCATTATGTTCCTGCCGAACCTCATTTTGTTCTGTATTTTACAGAATAACGTAATGAACACAATGGCACATTCAGGAATCAAGTAACTTAAGAGAGGTATGAACGTGAATAAAAAGTATATTAAAAAAATCATAGCTTTTGCCGTACCTCTGCTTCTTGCCTGTGTGATTCTGGTATCCTCAACACTTGAAACGTATGCGGATGCGCCGTACAAGACGTACACTGTTGACGGATATGGAAGCATGACCGAGACACAGACAGCGTATCTCCCTTTTAAGACAATAACAAAAATCGGGGAGGAGACGCTTGTAAATCCTACTGATTTCACACTGCTTGAGGACGGTTATATGTATGTTCTTGACAGCGGTAACAAGAGGGTTGTTGTATCCGACGCGGATAATGAGCTGGTGATGACCTTCGGAGAAGGAATTTTACAGGGACCGCGAGGAATATATGTAACACCTGAGCACATCACCTACATCGCTGACAGAGATGCTAAGAGCGTATTCGTGTTCGACGGCGACGGAGAACTTGTAAATACATACACCAAGCCGACAGCGGCGATGTACGGGGAGACACTTGATTTCCTCCCGCTCAAAATTGTGGTGAACAGTTCAGGTGTAATGTATGTGATATGTGAGTCAAACACCAACGGTATGGTTGAGATAAGCCCTGTTGATGGAGGAACCTTCTTAGGATATTTCGGTACCAACGCAACCAAGGCTAATCTATTGACGATTCTCTGGAGAGCGGTTCTCACGGACGCACAGAGAGCGAAGATGCAGTCTAACATACCTGCAACTCCGGACAATATGGCGATAGATGAGAAGGGTGTTATATACACAATAACAAGAGGTGAACACAATGACACCTTAAAGAGGCTCAACATCGCAGGTGTCAACATGATCGAGACCAGCGAATATCCGGATGTTCCGGCAGCAGTTGCAGTTGGAAATCATGATAACACATTCGTTGCGACACAGACGGGTTTCATCTATGAGTATAACAACGAAGGCGATCTACTCTTCATATTCGGCGGAAGCGATGACGGAAAACAGAGAATCGGTCTTTCAACGAAGGTTGAAGCTATTCAAGTGGGAACGGATGATAAGCTCTATGTGCTTGATTCGGATAAGGCACAGATTCAGGTGTATGAACCGACAGAGTTTACCAAGTATCTGCATGAAGCACTTTACCTGTTCTCCAAGGGACGTTATGAGGAGAGCAAGGAGCCTCTTGGCAAGGTGCTTGAGATGAATAATCTCTTTACCTACGCTAATATGGCGATGGGTAAGGCTCTCTACAAGGAAGGTGACTATGAGGGAGCATTAAAGTATGCCAGACTTTCAAAGGACATGGAGAACTACTCAGATTCTTTCTGGGAGATAAGAAATGTATGGCTCAAGCACAATCTCACAGCGGTGGTGCTTATACTGATTGGCATATTTGCTGCATTGAAGATACTTAAGCTGCTTGATAGGAAGAAGGGAATATTCAATGCTCCGAGAAAAGCACTTAAGAAGCTTGGAGATAAGAAGCTCATAAGAGAATTAAAGTATGTGTTTACCTTTATGAGACACCCTATAGACGGCTGTTATGGAATAAGATTTGAGAATAAGGTTTCCATTGCAAGTACGAATATACTGCTTGTCATTATGATGGTATTCTACATAATCAACAGATATTTTTGCGGCTTCCTTACCAAGACAGTGCGTGAGGGCAGCTACGATATCTTATCAGATATCGGAATGATACTTGTGGCACTCGTACTCGTTGTAAGCTGTAATTACCTTATGTGTACGATCAATGAGGGCGAGGGTAAGTTCAGACACATATACAGTTCACTGGTATACAGCTTCGGACCTTATGCAGTGCTGACGCCGATTATATTCCTTTTGTCACATGTGGTGACCAACAACGAAATATTCTTCGTGCAGTTCGGAAGCCTGTGCATGACAGTATGGATAATTGTACTGATTTTCATTTCCATAAGAGAGATTAACAATTATACGGTCAAGGAGACATTCAAGATTATATTCCTTACAATATTTACTATTTTGATTGTTTGTCTACTCATATTCATTATCTATGTATTATGGTCGCAGGTATTCGACTTCATACAGTCGATTGCAGGAGAGGTGGTGTATCGAATTGGCTCATAAAAGAACGGCAAAAAGAATAATTTCCCTTCTGTTGGCGTTTATGGTAGCGTTCGGTGCAGCCGGCCTTAGCGGAAAGGGCGTGCAGGTACAGGCAGCACAAAAGACGATAAACGGCTGCAGGTACCTCACCGAGAATACGGATTACAGGCTGTATGTCAACGAGGAAGACCTGTCACTTGTGATAGAGGATAAAAAAAGTGGTTCGTACATGACATCGGCTATTGAATATGACGATGGAAAGAACAATGCGACATGGCAGGGAGCCATGAGGTCTGCTGTTGTCATAACAATGATAAGCGGAAGCGATGACTCCAAGCAGGCAGACTTAATCAATGACAATGTTACAAAGACGGTAAGCTACACGGATAACGGATTTACCGCCAAGCTCTACTGGACAACATACCAGTTCGGACTGACACTTGAGGTTACACTCACAGATGACGGGCTTATTGCGAGAATTCCGGATGAATCGATAGTTGAAGATGGAGAAAAGTATTTTATAGGAACAATTTCCATCTACCCATACATGGGTAACTCCTATCTTGATGACAAGGATGGTTACATGCTTGTGCCGGACGGCAACGGAGCGTTAATCTACCTTGATGATAAGGAAGGAAGATTTAAGAGCGGTTTTTCCAAGATGATTTATGGCGGTGATGTCGGATTCGATGAATCCAATGTCCAGACACTTTTAAATGATAAGTACAACACAATAAAGGATTCCGAGGAGATTATTGCACCTGTATTCGGAATAGCACATGTGGATGATAATATTGCTTATCTTGGAATTGTCGAGGAAGGTGAGGCGCGAGCTTCGATCGAATGTATTCCGAATGGTGCGAGTGTGGATTATAACAGAGCTTATGCCAAGTTCATACTCAGAAAGACCTACACACAGCCTACGAGCAATAATTCCACAGCAGGTTCACTTCATGTATATGAGAGTGAGAGAAGCCATTCTAACCTTGCTGTGAGATACGTGTTCCTTTCCGATGACAACGCCAACTACACAGGTATGGCGGCAGCCTACAGAGAGTATCTTCTTAGGTCTGAAGGCCTTACACAGAATGAGAGCAGTTTCAGAACGCGTGTGGACTTCTTAGGAACTGAGCGCGAGTCCTTCCTTCTTGGAACATCATCGGTGGTTATGACAACTGTCGATGACATATACGAGATATATGATGAGCTTGAGAGTGAAGGCGTAAGCGATTTACTTACAGTCTATAAGGGCTGGCAGAAGAAGGGGCTTAATAGTGTCCCGATCACAAGCTATAAGGCTGATTCGAAAATCGGAGGAACAAGTAAGCTCACCAAGCTTATAAAGGATGCGGGTGAGAAAAATATCCAGATGTATCTGTATAACGATGCACTGAGAATAAACCCGGATGAAAAGAATGCCACCTTCAATGTCGTAAAGCAGATTAACAAGAGAAGGTTTGAGGAAACGACCTACAAGACGGTGTACAGCACGATGAATTATCTCACACCTGCAAGAACATTGAGTCTCCTCAATTCCTTTATCGGCAAATATGTCAAGAGCGGGGTCGGCAATCTGGCGCTTGCAGGTATCTCAAACACGTTGTTCTCCTACACGTACAGTGGTGACACCTACACAAGGTACGATACACAGAAGGTGTATGAGGATATCGTGACAGAGGCGGCACAGAAGACCAAGCTTGTGCTTGAACAGCCGTTTGCATACCTGTGGTCTGAGACGGATGCCTTCCTTGATATGCCGTTGTACACATCAAGTTATATATTTGAGGATGAGAGCATTCCGTTCTTAAGTATAGTATTAAAGGGTGTGATGCCTATGTATTCGGAGTATGTGAACTTTGAGGCGAACAAGCAGGAATTCTTCTTAAAGCTTGTTGAGACAGGAGTTTATCCTTCCTTCTACATAACAAAGGAAAGCTCAGCAAAGCTTCTGTACACCAATTCAAGCGATATATACAGCTCAGAATATTCCACCTACAAGGACACGATAGTGGAGTATTATAAGGAGCTTAAGGCACTGCACGAAAAAATAGCGGACTCAACAGTGACAAAGCATGAGATTGTCGACAACGACATAAGAATTGTGACTTATTCTAATGGGGTTACAGTCTACATCAATTATGGTGCGGATGCCGTGAGCGTGGATGGCGTGACTATAGAATCAATGTCGTATGAGGTCAGGTGAGCGTATGGGGAAAACGAAAAATAAGAAAATAAAAATTAAACAGGGACGTCTTGAGGCAAGGGAAGCAAGGATGGGATATCTGTTCCTGCTTCCATGGTTGATAGGAGTTGTTGTATTCCTGTTATTCCCGCTGGGACAGTCATTCTACTACATGTGGTTTAACATAAGAATCACACCGCTTGCCACTAAGTTTACTTGGGTCGGAACCGGAAATTTTACTCAGATATGGCTTGAAAATCCTGAGTTTCCAAAGCAGCTTGTGACATATATCTGGCAGACGATAGTGGAGGTTCCGGTAATAGTTGTATTCGCACTTATCATCGCGATGATGTTAAACGGCAAGATAAAATGTAAGGCTTTTTTCAGACTTATATTCTTCCTTCCGGTTATCATCGTGAGTGGTCCGGTTATGAACATGCTGGTGAGTGAGGGAGCTTCAACAATACCTTCAATGAACACACAGGTTGTTGTAAATGCGATAAGCACGTTCCTTCCGACATCGGTTGCTGAGTCGATTGGAGAAATTTTCTCCAACATGATTATGATACTCTGGTATTCAGGAGTTCAGATACTTATATTCCTCTCAGCATTGCAGAAGGTTGACCCTTCACTCTATGAGGCTGCTAAGATGGACGGTGGTTCAGGCTGGGAGTGCTTCTGGAAAATAACACTTCCTACCATAAAGAACTTTATTCTTTTAAATGCAGTGTACACAGTAATCTTCCTCTCGGGAAACGAACAGAACCAGCTCATCACAATGATAGAGTCGGCGATGTTCTCAGGAACCAAGGAGAAGGGCTACGGATATGCCTCAGCGATGGCATGGATGTACTCAATCGTAGTAACACTCATTGTACTTCTCTTCTTCTTACTGCTTGGTAATAAGAAGGATGTATACGACAGAATGGTGAAGAAGAGAAAGAGACAGCTAAAGAAAGACGAACGCATGCACAGGAGAATTGAGAGGAGGGGAAGAAGAAATGTCAAGAAGCTCGAAAAAGGCATTAAGCACGGCAGATACAAGACGTATGACGGCAGCGGAGATTATTAAGAAGAAGTTTACGAAGGAAAAGATTCACAGATTTATCTTCGGTACGCGTGAAAAGCAGGGCGTTGGAAAACAGCTTGTCGTATATGCGCTTCTTATATGTATAGGCTTCGTGTATCTGTACCCTGTATTGTACATGATAAGCACCAGCTTTATGAGCAGGAATGACCTTCTTGATACCTCGGTCAAGTGGCTTCCTTCCAAGCTGTATCTTCAGAATTTTATAGATGCGGCAAAGGCGATGGATTATTTTTCATCATTTGAGAAGGGTATCCTGATAGCCGGTCTTCCTACACTGTGCAATGTTGTTATATGTATGATGGTCGGATATGGTTTTGCAAGATATGAGTTCAAGGGTAAGAAAATATTGATGGGCATACTCATATTTTCCTATATTCTTCCAAGACAGATAACCATGATTCCTACTTATGTTCTTTACACAAAGATGGGGATTCAGGGTACACTGTGGGCGTTTATCCTTCCGGCACTGTTCGGAAACGGATTGAACTCACCTATATTTATTTTAATCTTCTATCAGTTCTTTAAGCAGATACCTAAGGTGCTGATGGAGGCAGCCTCTATTGACGGAGCAGGACATTTCAAAGCATTCTTTAAGATTGCAGTTCCATCCGCAATACCGGCTATTGTGACGGTTGTTCTGTTCTCCTTTGTATGGTACTGGAATGAGTCATACCTCACTGAGCTGTATGTACAGGGACTTGCGGCAAAGAGCAATTGGACGAATCTTGTGGTTCAGTTAAAGCAGTTCGACACTGCCTTCCAGACAAGGGCAAGTGTCGGAGACACTGCTACAAGCCTCAATGAGTCCGTCCGAATGGCAGCTACCACACTGAGTATCCTGCCGCTTCTTATCATGTACCTTGTACTTCAGAAGCAGTTCGTTGAAAGTATTGACCGTTCGGGAATTACCGGAGAATAGTATTTAGTCCGGCATATCCGGACTACAAAAGCAATTCAATATTTATATGCCGCCCGGAAGCGGCGGCAGAATGGAGGATTCTATGAAAAAAAGGTTAGTTGCTGCACTTATGGCATCGGTTATGACAGTAGGTGCACTGACAGGCTGTGCTGCTAAGAAGGACACAAATGGTTCAGCAGTGAGCGGAGAGGTTGACGAGAACGGTGTGACTAAGGATGATATCACCCTTACATACTGGCATTACGAAGATGAGACTACAATCAATCTTCTGGCAGAGGCATTTATGAAAAAGTATCCTAATATCAAGGTAGAGTGTAAGCAGATATCGGATATGAGCACAGACCTTTCTGCCGCAGCCAACAGCGGAACCTTCCCTGATGTATTCTCAGGAACAGATTCCGACACAGCACTTGCAAACGAGTATTGGCTTGACATCACGGATTATGTTGAAAATGACCCTGATATGGCTAACATGATGAGTACAATCAAGGATTACGGAATCGGAAAGTTCGATACAAGCAGATGGTTCGGCCTTCCTACATGGTATCAGCCAAGTGCTATATTCATTGACAGAAACGTAATCAGCAAATTAAATCTTGAGATGCCTAGAACAGACTGGACATGGGATGAGATGCTCCAGCTTATAAAGGACGCAACAGTTGATGACAGATCAGGCATGAAGTATTACGGACTTGGTTATTATAACAGACTTGATTCACTCTACGGAATTGCAGCCTGCTCAACAGCGGAGAGAGCAATCAAGGGTGAGTTCGGATTCGACGGAACAGATTTCGACCTTCAGTACTGGGCAATAGGTGAGCAGCAGTTCTCAGACCTCAAGCTTGCAGGTTATGTTGCACCACAGCAGAACACACAGGCTATGGAAGACTGGTCCGGAGACTGGGGCGCATGGTTCGGTGCCACAGGACATGTAGCAGTATTCTCAGAAGGCTTCTGGACATACCAGAATCTCTGGGGAACAGAAGGATATCAGGATACTTATGGACTTGATATCGTTCCTTATGTAACACCTAACGTAGTAGATGAGAAGATGCACAATGTAATTGCAAATATGTACATCGGTGGTGTATCAACATCATGTAAGCACCCTTATGAGGCATACCTCCTCCTTAAGTTCATGGGTATCGGAACAGACGGCTGGAATGCACGTATGGATATCTATGAGGATACATCAATCACAAATGCTTCCGGAACACCACTTAAGAACTCCAACATGCCTGTTCCTATGACACTTGATCAGGGTGTATGGGCAAGATATAAGGCACTCTTCCCACAGGATGAGGATCACAAGGCATACTGGGATGACTACTTTGCTTCAATCACAAGACCTGTTCCTTACGGCTGGTACAGTATTGCAGGCTACTGGAACTTCTGTGACCAGTACTTCAACAAGATTGGTATCCATGACCTTGTAGACAACGGTACAGCTAAGGCTGCCGATTACACAGACGAGGCAACAGAGCAGGCTAACTACTACCACGCTGAGGCAATGCTTTCATACTTCGGACCTACAGGCTACAATGTATTGTCTGATGAGGAGATTGCGCAGTACGAGGCAGTGACAAGTGCATTCGGAAAGTAATGATTTACAAGTATAATTATGGAGGTATTTTTATATGAGGAATAAGAAGTTTTTAAGCGTTATGTTATGCGGTACAATGGCAGCTACAATGCTTGCCGGATGTCAGAAGCAGGCTGGTTCGGATTCGACATCACAGCCGGACAGCTCTTCACAGGAGTCAAGCGTACAGGAATCATCATCACAGCAGACAGTTAAGGCCGGTGAGATTCCACAGGATTACAAGTATTATTATTCATTTGATGCAGCGGACAACAAGACTGATATCCAGCCTACTGCACAGACTATCGGCGGAGACCCTATCCTCAGTGCGGCAGACAAGGATGTTGTATATATTCCGGGTGTAAAGGGTGATGCCGTATATACAGACGGTATAACAGGCTACAAGCTCACAGATGTAAATGGAGTTGGTGACAACTACACAATCTCATTCTGGCTCTATGCTACAAGACTTTCCAATTACATGCCGACAGTCCAGTTCGGACCGGATGTTCACGGAGATGCTACAGGCGGACAGCATTACACCAACATTACAAGAGCAGAGTGGTCGGGTGAGGGAACATTCCCATGTATATGGTCTTATGATCAGCTCGATAATGCACTCTGGCCGGCATGGTCGGATGCCGCAACAGGTGAGCCTATGAAGCAGTGGGTACAGATTGCACTTGTTGTTGATTCTAACAATTTATCAGCAGACGGAACACTTATTGCTTCTAAGCTTTACATCAACGGACAGGAGTGGATTACCAAGGATTCAGACGGAAATGTTGTTCCTGCCTATGTAACAAAGAACTGTATGCAGGCTTCTGATAACTTCGATTTCTTACTTGGTGTAAACTATTGGGATTCAGTATTCAAGGGAGCTTTTGATGAGCTCTATATCTATGATTACGCTCTTAACGCTGAGCAGGTTGCAGCCCTCTATGCGGACGGAAATCCTAATGCAGAGTTCGTTGAGCCGGAGAGAGTTATAAATGTGGCTAAGGATGACAGCGCTATCGCTTCCATCGGTGCATTAGATTTCTCAAAGGCAGATGATGTATATTCAGAGCCGATTGACATTGCCGATGGCCAGACAATGCAGATTAAGTTAAAGCATTGGTCAGACGGTAAGGACGCTAAGAACAACTACTACTTCGTATTCAAGGATGCAGACGGAAATGAAGTTGCAAGAGTAAATGCCGATATGACAGGTACAGCAGACGGCAAGGATATAGCAGACAGCTGCTTTACATGGTCATGGGGCAACTGGAATACATGGGAGCAGTCGGTAATGGTTGAGGCTGATGTAACCGCTACAATCACTTATGCGGACGGCACGGTTACAGTTGATGTTGACAATGTAGATTACAACAAGACATCCAACACAGCAAAGGCTGAATTCCCTGTAACAGGAGAAATTGCTTCAATTGAGATTGGAACACAGTCAAGCTACACAGATATCCTTTCAATCAAGGATAAGACAGTTAAGGCAGAGGGCGTTATCGTAGGTAATACAGACTGCACAACACCTTTCTGGAGTGCATTCTCAGATGTATTTACAATTCCTGAGGGTGAGTCGGTTACAAAGACATTCAAGAACTACACAGACGGTGTAAACAACTGGGATAACTTTATTGTAGTACTTCAGACAACACCGGAAGGCCACAGCGCAGATGACGCTGAGGGATATGCAGAGTACGCAGTACTCCGTGCAGATAACTTCGGCTGGGGCGATGGCTACGAGACTGCAACTGCCGAGTGTGATTGGAACTGGGATACCTTCACATCCGATATTGACGGAGCAGAGGTTGAGGTTACTATAACCAACAATGGAGCAACAGCAGATGTTGTAGCTGTAGTTACAACAGTAGACGGAACAGTATATACACAGAAGTACACAGGTATCACAACAGGCGGAGACTTAAATGCATGCTTCACATGTGAGGCTTCATATCTCTCATTCACTGCACCTATAGTAGGAAGCACAGACTGCACAACACCTTTCTGGAGCGCATTCTCAGATATCTGGAGCGTTGAAAAGGGTGCTACTGTTACAAAGAGCTTCACTAACTACACAGATGGAGTAAACAACTGGGATAACTTCATTGTAGTACTTCAGACAACACCGGAAGGCCACAGCGCAGCAGACGCAGACGGCTATGCAGAGTACGCAGTACTCCGTGCAGATAACTTCGGCTGGGGCGATGGCTATGACGCTGCAACAGTTGAGTGTGACTGGAACTGGGATACCTTCACAAGTGATATAGACGGAGCAAGGGTTGATGTATCTGTCACCAACAATGGTGATACAGCAGATGTTGTAGCTGTAGTTACAACAGTAGACGGAACAGTATATACACAGAAGTATACAGGTATCACAACAGGAGGAGACCTTAACTTCTGCCTTACATGCGAGGCAGCTTACCTTGTAATGGAGTAAGGCAAAGCTAATAAAAAGCAGACTATCCCCGGGATGTGGCAATGGGGCATCCCGGGGAGTTTTAAATTAAGTATGAGAGAGGATACGGTATGGAAGAGAGACCTAGAAACGGAAAAATTACTGATTTTAATAAACCATTTATAGAGCAGAGAGCGGATCCCTTTGTCACGCGCGCGGAGGATGGAAAGTATTATTTTACTGCTTCCGTACCTGCGTATGACAAGATTGTGCTCAGATGTTCGGACACACTTTCAGGGCTAAAGGATGCCGAGGAGAAGGTCATCTGGACAAAGCATGAGTCAGGTGAGATGAGCAAGCATGTCTGGGCGCCTGAGCTTCATTATCTGTTTGGAAAGTGGTACATATATTTTGCCGCTTCAATGGCAGAGGATATCTGGAGATTAAGACCATATATCCTTGAGTGTCAGGGACCGGATCCTATGAAGGACGAGTGGATTGAAAAGGGGAAAATCCAGAGAAGCGATGATGATATATATTCGTTTGATGCGTTTTCGCTTGACGCTACAATACTTGAAAATAAAGGAGAATACTACTATATCTGGGCTGAGAAGGTCAGCGTAGGCATTCAGATATCTAACATATATATTGCAAAAATGGAATCTGCGACCAAGCTTGCCACAGCGCAGGTGCTTCTCACTACTCCCGATTATGACTGGGAGCGCGTGGATATATGGGTAAATGAGGGACCTGCCGCCATACGCCATGACGGAAAGATATTCCTCACCTACTCTGCGAGTGCGACAGGCGAGTGCTACTGCGTGGGTATGCTCTCAATCGATGAAAACGCGGATCTGCTTGACCCGCGTGCATGGAAGAAGGAGAGACACCCGGTACTGTGCTCCGACAGGGAGAAGGGAATCTACGGACCGGGACACAACAGCTTCACCAAGGCGGAGGACGGAAGGGACGTGTGTGTATACCATGCGCGCACCTATCTTGAGATTGTCGGCGACCCGCTGTATGACCCTAACAGACATACCATGCTCATGGAAGTGAAGTGGGATGCGGACGGTAAGCCTGTGTTTAGGTACGAGAATAATATCCATTAAAAAAGCAAATTGCGAAAATTAGTTTGCTATGCGAATTATTACGGGTTTCAAAGGTTGCAGAAGTGCACTGGTAAAATGGCACAACTGTTTACCGGAGAATTTACGTTTCGCAATTATATAAATTTGATAATAATTCAGGAGGTGAAGGCATGAGAAGAGGTTCGGGCAGATTGGTTCGGTGTGTTCTATTGCCGCTCATGGTGGCGGGGCTGATTGCCGGATGTGCCGGAAATAAGGATAAATCCGCTGATGGTGAAAATGGAACATCGTCAGGAGGGACAGGAGTTGTGTGCTCTAAGACGGAGAATGACATCACAGTGGAGCTGTCGACGGATAAGGAGGAATATAAAGCCGGAGAGGATATCAAGTACACCCTTACCGTGAAAAATGACAGGGACGGATATACGGTGAGCAGGGTGTATGCGACATCGAGCAATGACGATAAGCTTGCCCAGGCGGAGGCTCCTTCATTCAACGGTGCGATAAAGTATGGCGAGAGCAGCTCCTACGAGGGCGTATTATCTGAGGCTTCCAAGGTTGAGAATCCTGCCGAGGTTACCAAGGAGAGGATAAGCGGCTCTGTTGAGACTGTAACTTTAAGACCTTATGTCTATGTAAAATATGGTGGTGAGGAGGTTACCGTAAGGTACATTGTGGATGTCATTATGTTTCAGAATCATGTCGAATTTTCAAAGGATGAGTTAAAGTCAATAAAGACTGTAAGCTGCCATGACCCTTCCATAATAGTCGGCGAGGATAAGGAAGGAAAGAAGTGCTACTACATTTTCGGTTCGCACAGGGCATGGGCAAAATCGTATGATCTTGAGAACTGGGAGAGCTTCACCAACAATCTTTCAACCAACTACAGGGAGATATTAAAGGAGCCGGCAGCGTGGTCGGCACATGGAAGTGACAACTATCAGGTCGACGGATATATGTGGGCACCTGATGTTGTGTACAACGATAAGCTTGGCAAGTGGTGCATGTACCTTTCGGTTGACGGAGACAAGTGGTATTCCTCAATCGTCCTCCTCACAGCGGACACACTTGAGGGAGACTGGGAGTATCAGGGCATAGTAGTGTACTCAGGCTTCTATAATGAGGAATACTACGATGAGACGGATGTCGCAAAGGTGACCGGTGAAACCGAGCTTGCGGACAGATACAAGAGAACATGGGGAGACTATTACCCTAATAATATTGATGCCTGCGTTTTCTACGATGACGACGGAAATCTCTGGATGAGCTACGGCTCATGGAGCGGCGGAATCTTTATGCTTGAGCTTGACGAGGAGACAGGCTTCAGGGATTACAGTGTAACATACGAGGATGGCATTCATTCCGACCCTTACTTTGGCAAAAAGATTGCCGGAGGAAAATATGTGACCGGTGAGGCCTCATATATCCAGAAGATAGGCGATTACTACTGGCTGTTCATGTCCTACGGTGAGCTTGTCGCAAAGGGCGGCTACAATGTGAGAGTGTACAGAAGCAAGACACCTGATGGCGAGTATCTTGATGAGAACGGCAGAAATCCGTTCTACGATACCTACATACTCAATACAAACGATTCAGCCGGAATCAGACTTTTCGGCGGCTACAAGTGGAGAAGCTTCTCACAGGGACAGGTTGCGCAGGGACACAACAGTGCCTTTGTCGATGATGACGGAAGGGCATATATAGTATTCCACACCAGAACAACCAGCGGAAACGAAGGCCACTATGTTAAGGTGCACCAGCTCTTTTTGAACAAGAACGGATGGCTGGTGGCTGCACCATATCAGACCGCAGGAGAGAAGCTTGATGAGAACGGTTTTTCAGCAGACGAGATTGCGGGCAAGTATGACGTGATTCTCCATGAGCTTGACATCGACTACAAGAATTTAGGTCTGAACACGCCACAGACAATAACACTTGGCGCTGATGGAACGGTCACAGGTGCATTCATCGGAACATGGAGCTGCGACAATGGCACAGCCTACATCGACCTTACACTTGACGGAGAGACCTACAGTGGTGTAATTTTAAAGATGGATATAGAGGGCACGAATGTGGAGACGATCGTGTTCACAGCGCTTGGCAGCACGAACCAGCTCACGCTGTGGGGAAGCAAGGCGGTTGATTAAAGCTAAGCTGATAGAATATGAACTGAAATGAGGTTAAGGACAGGACATGGAAAAAGACTTATCAAAGATGTACAAGGATAAAAAGCAGGAGAGCGTGAACAACCTTAAGGATATCAGCGCAGAGTACCCGCAAAAGCCGTTCACGGCTCAGGATGTGGTCATGGATGTAATTATGCTGTTCGTGACCACGGCGCTTGCGTTTGGCTGGATGCTCATAATGCTTCTTATATTCAGCTTTGTGACCCTGTCCTACGTTCATATTGAGATCGGCACAATGCTTATCATATCCACGGTGTTCGCGGCGGTTATCTTCGTGGTGTATATCGTGAAGAAGGGGCTTAAGTATAGGAAGCTGATGGGGATAAAGTGAGTAAATAATTTTATTTTTTGATGTTCATAGAAGGCATTTCGACAATTAAAGCTTGTCGAAATGCCTTTTTTGATACTTTACACGCCGTTACACCTATTTTACAAAGAAAATACGCTTTGCAGATAGTCTGTTGCAGGGGAAAACGGTAAGGTTATTCCGGCTCACTTGTATCCTTATGCGGAATATGATAAGATGAGCGCAAGTTTGATGAATCAGGATGCTTCATGGGAGTACATGAAGTTTATGACTTCACTTGATGAAACTGTTGAGGCAAGTATCGTGACAGGTTATCTGGCTACCAGAAAGAGTGCCATGGATGATGCTAAGATGGTGGCATGGTATGAGAAGTATCCACAGTACAAGGTTGCGCTTGACCAGCTTGAGGTAGCCTCAGGACGACCTAATAATCCGGGCTATGTGGAGTTTCAGGTTGAGCTGACCAACGCCATGGCAGAGATGATGGTAAATGATGCGGATGTCGATTCTACATTAAAAGAATTAGAAGCGAAAGGAAATGAATTGTTAAATGAGTAAGGTTAAAATTATGGCGCACAGAGGTGCCTCACATCACGCCCCGGAGAACACCGCGGCAGCCTTTAAAAAGGCGTATGATTTCAATGTCGACGGTATTGAGACTGATTTACAGCTTACAAAGGATGGAGAGATTGTTATTCATCACAACTATTATATCGATGACACCTCAGATGGCAGAGGTGCAATCCTCACAAAGACCTTGGAGGAGCTTAAGCAGTATGACTTTGGCAATGGGGAGAAGATATTGACCCTGTCGGAGCTTCTGCCGATATTAGATGGAATGGACATAATCAATCTTGAGTTGAAGTCCCCGCTTGACAAGGAGGCTGATTATGTCGGGAAGGTGCTGGATATCGTATCTAAGAGCGGCATGGAGGACAAAATAATATATTCTTCATTTGACGAGAGACTGCTTGGCGAAATGAAGAAAAGAAATCCTAAGTGCAGGGTCGGACTGCTCACCTCCTATGAGAAAACACAGCCATTCCAGAGAGAATTTGCAGCATATTTTGCCAGCAGGTATCCTGTTTGTGACTTGGCAGGCCTTTTAAATGACGCAGGAAAGAGCCGGTCCCTTACAGAGCTTGTGGACAGTCTTGAATATGTCCCGGACTATCTCCATCCTGATTACAAGAGTGTGCTTGAGAATCCTGCCCTTGTAGCCAAGATGCACGAGAGAGGTATCGGTGTCAATCCTTACACCTGCGACAAGCCGGATGACATGAGAAGGCTTGTGGAAGCAGGGTGCGATGGTATTATCACCAACAGACCTGATGTGGCAATGGAACTTACTCAGAAAAGAGGATAAAAATGGCTTTTTTAAATGTAGACTGTTTTTCACAGGTGCTCAGCATGAGCGTGAATATGAGCGTGATTCTGCCCCAGAGACTTGATATACCTAATTCGGTGAACGGAGGAAGCTTTACTCCTCCGTACCCGGTTCTCTATCTTCTGCATGGCTATAATGGGGATCACACTGTCTGGGCAAGAAGGACGTCCGTGGAGCGATATGCCGCCGATAAAGGAATTGCCATTGTAATGCCTGCGGCGCATTTAAGCTTCTATGCGGATATGAAGCTGGGCTTCAAATACTGGACATTTATCTCACAGGAGCTGCCTAAGATATGCCATGACCTGTTCCCGCAGCTTAGCGAAGCCCCGGAAAAGACATTTGCAGCAGGCTTGTCAATGGGAGGCTATGGCGCTTTCAAGCTGGGTCTTGCTTTGCCTGAAAGCTTCAGGGCAGTGGCTTCACTGTCCGGAGCAGTGGATGTTGCGGCACTTATGGACAGGATGAAAAATCAGAATCCGGAAGGCTTAAGCGGCTTTGAGTATATCTACGGCGATTCACCTATTGCCGGCTCCGACAACGACCTTTTTGCGCTTGCCGACAGGGCAAAGGTGGAGGGAAAGAAGCTGCCGAAGCTGTACCAGTGGTGCGGAAAACAGGATTTCCTGTATGAGGATAATATAAGACTTCGCGATTATCTGCAAAAAATGGGGGCAGACATCACTTATGAGGAAGCCGATGGCGACCACCAGTGGAAATACTGGGACAGCGGCATTGAGAGAGTTCTTGGCTGGATACAGGGGATACTTGAGGGGGATAAGTGACAGATTTGCAATAAGATAATAGGATAGGTTATTAGGAAGGTGTATATACAGAGGATGATTGATGTTTTGGAATCTGTATATACACCTTAAATTGTGTAATCAATTATGGTGCGTTTGATTATGATGTAACAAATATGGTACATTCGTATTCCTTTAATCTATCGCACTTTTAATTATGGCTATCTCAGTATCGTTAAGTCCGAATAAATTCATTATAATTCTATCAAGCTCCTCATAAGCTTCCTCAGCCTCCGGAATACTCAGACCGGCAATCAATTTATCTGTAATGCTTATAACTCTGTTGTAGATGTCATCATCCGCCGGCGGAATAGGGATGCTTTCAATATGTGTCCGCAGCACTTTTATTGAATTAAATTCCTTTTTATAAATAAACTGCGCAACCCTTGAATTGAGAATTGCAAGCACATATTTGATTGGAACTGCCGGTATCCTTGGAATGACAATGTTGCAGCTGTTAAGCGAAAGGGTCTGCCCGTCATCGTATGCGAATATGAGCCGGCTGCTGATAAAACGGTAGAGCAGCTTTTCAGGGGCGCGGTACATCTGTAATGGTGCGACCTGCTGAAAACATTCCGACTTGAAGGTGATGTAACTACCGGATGGATTTATGTGGTAGCTGCTTATGTCTGAGCCCTTTAAAACCATCTCATTTGAGGCCGTTTTTGTGTCGGAAATGTATTTTTTGTTATCCCCGGTGACAATTCCAAGTGCAAAATCAGCGTTTCCACGAAGAAATGCTGTGTTTTTTGTGCCTTTTATTTTTCGGAGAATATTAAATTGTTCATCCGTTGTGGTGAAACTAAAACATTCGGGTGTTATGTCGCGTTCGGTTCTAATTGTAAATTCGTTTCCATCAGCGTTTACGGTCATGCCGTAGGTTGTAAGCCTTGAGTGTGTAAATTCCATGTCTAAAATTATGCACGGGCATTGCACTCCGTCAAACACATTCCCGAGGAAATCGAGATGTCTGATTGAGGCGGTCCGCAATATAACCTTGCGGATTTCGGTATGTGCCTTGACATTGAGCAGTGCTTCCGGAAGGACAAAGGCAAGATGACCGCCATCCGCAAGCTGTGTAAGTGCCTGCTCAATAAAAACATCATAGGATTCTATATTTCTGCCGGAAGCTGATCTGAATAACTTCCTAAGCTCCTTTTTTTCTTCATCCGAAAAATCACAGCCCCAAGGGGGATTTCCTATTATGTAATTAAATTTATTGGTATTATCGCCATCATATCCTATAAGATAATCTGATTGGGTGATATGTTGGCGTATGGTTGGTACGTTCGCGTCGAATCGGAGCGCCATATTAAGCCGGGTTATCTTTACACTGATTTCATCTAAATCATTGCCGTATATTGAACTGAACTGGACATCGTTGGGCAACTGCAAAAGAAAGCTGCCGGTTCCGCATGCAGGGTCAAGGACACGGTCATTCGGCTTGAGGTCAAGCCTGCCGATAAGCCTTTTCACAATTGTGGTAGGTGTGTAATATGAGCCGGCGGTCTTTCTGTTCCCGATATTTTTGCAGGAAATATAGAGAAGCCCAAGTATGTCCTCAGCTTTTTCATAAATGTATTGAAAATTGAAGAGCCGGGGGTGGGCGTGGCAAAATGCGGTTATTTCTGAGGCTGTTATTCCGGCTTCCGTTATCATTACTTCTACTAGGGATGGTGTATTATCCAGTGGAGTTGTGTTGCTGCTGGTTGAAGCTATATTATTATTCATTGAGCCAGCGTTGTTGTGCGCTGCCTCATACAGTAGCAGCTCATTTATAAGCTCGTCATACTCCCCAAAAGACAATTTCTGTTGCAGAAATAGCAGCAAAAGGTTC
Organism: Eubacteriales bacterium; assembly: GCA_050874845.1. GTDB lineage: Bacteria > Bacillota > Clostridia > Lachnospirales > Lachnospiraceae > CAG-882. The sequence continues at coordinate 64,524 of JBNMLM010000001.1, forward strand.
TCATTTTCTCTGAAATGAAGCCCGTTTTTATCGGCAAAAAGGTGCAGGGCACAGTCCGCGATAAGGAGTCTGATTGTTGAGGACTTCAATTCAATATCATTTTCAGATATCACAGCCAGCAATTCCCGTAGAATCGGGAGGTTGCGGCTCTGCTCTGAGACATAGGAGCTGTAAAGTGCATTGCCGGAAACAAATTTCTTGTTTCTTCTGCTTTTCAGTGCAGTATTTTCACCCGATTGAAGTTCTCTTTTTAATTGCTCCATATATTCTGCAGAAAAATAGGGTGTATTTTTCTCAAAATACTGAGGAGTTATTTTTCCGAGCTTAATCCAATTTCTGCCGGTGGCGGGTGAGATGGAAAGATTGGTGCAGAGGGCTTTTAATGAAATAGGGGTGTGGCAGTTGTTGTTGTGTCCGGATTGAGGCATGTCCTTGCGGTGTTGTGTCATAGGTTCGGAAGGTGGATACGATTGTTCGGTAACTAGCGTGGTATTTATATTTTTCATTGGAATTGCTACTCCTGATAATCGGATAATAATATGGTAAATATATTTACTGCTCTGAAATTATATAATAATATA
>JBNMLM010000002.1:0-58374 GCA_050874845.1 Eubacteriales bacterium
ATCTATACTTATACCTCTTAGTTCATAATATCCTTTTTAACAGTTATTATCAATAAAAAACTCATCTTTGAAACAAAAAGGTTCTGTAATTCAATATGCGTCAAAGCTGTCAAACACATAAATCTTACAGAACCTTAATACTTCTAAATTATTATCTTATTTCCACACCTCTTCTGCAATCTCCCTCACAAGCGCCAACTTCGCCCACTGCTGTTCATCAGTAAGCTTATTGCCTATCTCGCATGAGGCAAAACCACACTGAGGGCTTAAGCACAATCTGTCAAGCGGTATGTATTTTGCCGCCTCATGTATTCTAGCTATGACGGCCTGCTTATCCTCAAGCTCCGGCTTCTTGGTCGTTATAAGACCAAGCACAACCTTCTTGCCGCCGTTTACATGTGCAAGCGGCTCAAAGCCTCCGCTTCTCTCATCGTCGAATTCAAGATAGTATACGTCGACATTCTCCTGTTCAAAAAGCACCTTCGCTACATCGTTGTACGCACCGCTGCTCGCATAGGTTGAGTGAAAATTTCCACGACATACATGCGTCGCAACCGTCATATCCTCCGGCACATCCTCTATCGCAAGATTGTTTATCCTTACAAACAACTCCTGCACCTTCAAAAGCCCCTCATCATCAGTATCAAAGAACAGCTTAGCCATCGGGTCAACCAACATTCCCCATGAGCAGTCATCAAGCTGGAGATTCCTGCAGCCTGCAGCATAGAGGTCGGCAATCACCTTCTTGTAGCCCGCCGCGATGTCCTTGACAAGCTCCTCATTATCAGAATAATACTTCGCTGTGTTCTCCGCCGCAAAAGGGAGAATCATCTGCTCAAGGAACTGTGCCGGCGCAGGTATCGTCTGCTTTGCCACCGTGTTCTCATCCTCGAACTGCTTCACGAACTTAAAATGCTCCACGAACGGATGAACACTGCTCATGCCAACCTTACCAGTCAGATATGTGTCATCAATCATTGCCTGCTCACCATGGAACGGAAGCCCCGTACTGGTCTTAGAATGTCCCACACCGTCAAAAGCCCACATAAAATCAAGGTGCCATGTAGCGCGTCTGAACTCTCCGTCCGTTATCACATGGTATCCTGCTTCCTTCTGCTTAGCAACAAGCTCTGTAATACATTCATCCTCAACGCTCTTAAGCTGCTTTCCATCAAGCTCCCCTCTCTGAAAGGCAGCCCTCGCCTCCTTTAACTTCTCCGGACGTAAAAAGCTCCCGACAAAATCGTATCTGAATGGTATATTTCTGCTCATAATCTTCCTCCTGATATATTGAAATTAAATACCAATATACCAGTCATATTTTCATTCGTAAAATATATTATAATGTCTTCTCATCATAGTTTAAAACTATGAAGCTCTCTATTCAGATATTTTTATAAAGACTTCATATATGCCTCTTAAGTGCCTCCATATATGACACTCCATACCTGCTGAGCGCCGCATCCTTACGCGTTACAACGCCTATCCGCATGGTGCAGTCTGAAGCAAGCGGCTTTGCGATGATATTCTCACCGTTGAGCTCCGCATCAAGCACGCCCGAACATACCGTAAATCCATTAAGACCGATAAGAAGGTTAAAAAGTGTTGCCCTGTCGCGCACCATTATATTCTTCGGAAGCTCAAGCATGCTAAGAAATTCCTCCGAAAAGTAGAATGAATTGTGCTGCCCCTGCTCAAATACCAGATAAGGATACGGCAGCAAATCCTGTACAGTAAGCTTTTTCATCCCTGCAAGTGGGTGTCTGTTCGATATGAACACATGTGGCTTGGCTTCGAACAATTCCTGAAATCGCAAATCGCTCTTTGCAATCAGCTTGCTAAGCACCGCCTCGTTACTCTCACTCAGGTAAAGTATTCCAATCTCACTTCTTCCAACAGATACATCATCTATTATCTCATAGGTCTGTGTCTCCCTGAGCGTGAAGCTGTACGCATCTGCGTCATACTCTCTTATCACGTCGACAAATGCATTTACTGCAAAAGAATAGTGCTGGCACGATACCGAAAAGTGAGGCTTAAGATGTCTCTCCCCCTTGAAATGCTCGGTCATGACATCCATCTGCTCTAATATCTGCCTCGCATAGGATAAAAGCGCCTCTCCATCTCTTGTAAGCTCCACTCCCTTATTCGTTCTGGTAAATGCGGTTATTCCCATTTCCTTCTCTACGCTCTGGATCGCCGCTGTGAGACTTGGCTGTGAGATAAAAAGCTTTTCCGCTGCGTCCGTTATGTTTTTACATTCTGCAACCATAACTATATATTTTAACTGCTGTAATGTCATTGTGCGCCTCCATGCATATATTATATTCTTCTACGGTAAAGCTTCGGGTGTTAAGCTATGCCCCTAGGCATTGCGGCGTGTATCCGTGTACAGTACGTTTGTGATTACATATTGTCCGCCATTTACAAAAATCTCTATGAGATTCTTTTCTATAAATATTTCAAGCTCACATTTATCCCCGACATAAGGCGTTCTGCATTTCGTATGCATTGCCACGCCCTTAGGTACGCGCTTCCCCCTGTAAGTGCACACACGTCCATCCCGAAGCTCAATGTATACACCTGCAAGTTCAATTTCCTTCCCCTCTTGCATACTTGCTATCACACGGCTTCTCCCATCCCTTGTACACTCAGCATATCCTTCAGGCATCTTTACTACACTTGGACCTGAAAAATATTCCCTTACCTTCGGGTGCACCGATGTGTAAATCTGACCATTGCGAAGTGTCACCACGCGCGGCAGGCACATCATCCCACTCCACTGGCGCCCATTGGCAGCCTCATTGTCCTCTGCGGGCTGTGGCACCGGCATGCGCGCCCACGCAATCACACATCTTCGTCCCTTTTCATCAAGACAGCTCTGCGGCGCATACAAATCCATTCCATAATCAAGAAAACGCTGTTTGCCCTCAAGCCTCATGCTGCCGCTCTCCGCGTCAAATGAGAGCAGCTGCATTGTGCTCTGGTTTTCAGGATAATCCGTATCTTTAAGAATCCCTATCGGTGAAGCGATAAGAACATGCTGACCATCTATCTCAAACACATCCGGGCACTCTAGGATTGTTCCAAACTGCTTGTCCTGAAGCCTGTTAAGATAAGTCCATTCTTTTCCATCCTCACTCATGTATACAAGAAGTACACCTGTCTCCTTTTTATAGGTGCTTGCAAGGCACATAAAATAGCGCCCCTGCTCCTTCCACACCTTCGGGTCGCGACATTCGTACGGATGTCCAATCTCCATATCGGTTATCGGCGGAATAATCTGTCTTTTCCCGGCAAAATTATCAAAGCTAAAGCCGTCATCAGAGCTTATCATAGCCTGACTCTGCTCACACATTCCGTCGAAAATCCCGTGGACATTTTCCGGATTTTCCTTCAAGTACCGGACTGCCGTGTAGTACAGCTTCATCCTGCCGTCAATCTCAAGTGCACTCCCCGAAAATACTCCGTTCCTGTCATAGCTTTTGGTCGGAAAAAGGGCTATTCCAAGGTGTTTCCAATGGATAAGGTCATCGCTCACGGCATGTCCCCAATGCATGGTTCCCCACATAGGAGCGCAGGGAAAATACTGATAAAACAGATGATATTTTCCCTTATAATAAATAAATCCATTCGGGTCATTAATCCAATCTCCCGGTGCCTTTAAATGAAGAATATTTTCCATAAAGTATGCTCCTCACAACAATATATAATAGATAATTGCACAACGTACGGCTGATACAAACAGAGTTTCGCAATTATCTCTGTTTCTTCTTATACCCACAATCACAGTACGGTCCACCCGAAGCAAGTGTATATTCTCTCACAAAATCGGTCACCCCGCCAGCCTCACTCATCGTGTAATCAAGGCGGCACATTGCAGGTATGAGTTTTTCAAGTCCAAGCTCCCTCATAAGCGTACATATACCGCAGGTTGTAAAACGTGCTTCATAGCCGCTTCCATCGGCATACTCATAAAAATCCATGTTCCACGAATAAGGATTCCTGTCACCCGCCTTGAGCTTTGCAGTAGCCTTCATTCCGTTTATGTCGGACTCGGAATATTTTTTCTTGCCGCTCATCCTGCAAAACCACTTCCTTGCCCCGGTCATCATAGACTTTCTGTAGTACTCCGTCGCGTCCTCAACGCTCGGAAGCTTCGGCATATTGAGGAAAAAAGCGGACAGCATTGCACAATTTACAATGTTCATCTTAAATCTGTCTGCCTTATCAAATTCAGGCAGCTTCCCTATAAGCTCCTTGTACTTCTTTTTAGCGGACGCAGTGATTTTACGCCCTTCAGCCTCATCATACTTTAATACCTCTGTGAGATTCTTTCGAAAATTTTTGCCAAATACAACCCACATTCCCATCGGCATACCCGCATACTTCATATAAATCCTGCCTCCTTTTTTTGATTCGGGTGTCAAAACCTGCACATTTAATCTCTAGGTGTATAACGTATTGTATTATGTTTACGCCTATCAGCTCCATTGTCCGAAGCAAGATGTTCTAAGAACTCTGATAAGTGTATTCTATACGTTCGCCACCGCTAAGTTATATAGCATGTTTTGCCATTCGAATCTATTATGTAACTACAACGTAGCTATTTTAAATCAAATCACAGCAAGCCCAATAACTAAGTGCAGTTAGTCAAAGATAACTTCTATAACCACAATTTTACTCCATCTTTTTTCAAAATAAAAGTAGCTAATTGTACATTCCCTCAACAAAACCTATAAATTCCTTGGCAACATGTGATAGCATGTGCTTCTTGTTCCATATAAGCGCATAGGAGGCGTAGGCGTCCGGGTGGTCTACCTGCCTTACGCACACATCATCGCCATGCACAAGCGAAGCTATGGACTCCGGATAAATTGATATCCCGACACCGTGCAGACTGAGCTCGTATGCATTCATCATGTGCGCAATCCTTCCTCTTATCACCGGTGTGCCTCCTGTCTTGGAAAACCACTTGTCTATCTCGCCCTTTCGCGATTCTCTGGAAGGAATGAGCAAATCATAAGGCAAAAGCTCCTCCGGCTTCACAGCTGCATTGTCCTGCGAATACAGTGCGTGACCTTTAGGTATCACCGCAACCCACGGCTCGTCATAGACGGGAAGCACATGAAACTCCTCCGTGTTGTACGGTGCCGTAATCATCGCCACCTCACACAGCCCCTTTGTGACACGGCTGTTCACGTCATCGGTGTTTCCATTCCAGAGGTTGTACTGGACATTAGGGTGTTTCTTTCTGAATGCGGAAATCCACTCGGCGAAAAAACGTGGTGCGCACCCTTCCACCGAAGCGATATAGAGCGTTCCGGTAAGTCCCTCGCGCATCTCACGCACTTCCTCCTCCGATTTACTCACCAAATCAAGTATCTGCGAGGCATACTGCAAAAACAGCTCCCCCTCCTCCGTAAGTGTAACCTTATGCGGCGAGCGCACAAAAAGCTCCGTCCCCAGCTCCTCCTCCAAATCCTGAATCTGTCGGCTGAGCGGAGGCTGTGCAATCGCCAGCTTTTCCGCCGCCCTTGTAAAATTCTTCTCCTCCGCCACCGCCTTAAAATACCTTATATGTCTGAGCTCCATAAAATACCTCCCGTACCGCCATTGTCATTGTTCCATCAAAGATTGTTCTTTTCCGCTTGTGACAATCATTTTTTCCTTAATGTACGTCACCATAGTTTAATACACATTAAGCTTCTCAATCTGCGGTAAAAATAATATATCCGTATCCATTTACACAGCATTTTCGCAATACCTTATAGGTATTATAATACATTTATTATATGTATTTCACATTATAAATACAAGGTGGTATATTAAAACCATCAAAGGAAAACAAAAAAGATTTCGAAATCAAAACCGAATTACACATACATATTTTAAAATCAAAGAAAGGGTTGGTGATTATTATGAGAAAATTATTTGAAAAGGTCAGCGAATTTTTTAAGGAGTACTACATGAGCTTCGGTGAGATAATCTAATCCCTGCTCTGACGTTCCAAGCATAGTCGAATCAAGGAATTTTACCGATTCGATTTTCAGTATTGATAAGAATTGATAACTATTAAGATAATTAAAAATCGCCTGAACCCGGTCGAATACATTTCCAACCGGTTCAGGCGATTTTTTCTTTTATAATCATGTATTTTTTATGTGCTGTAATATATTTCCGGTTAGATTCGAATGTCAAAACATGTTAGATAAACTTAGCCGTGTATAACGTATTATATTTATGCATATCACGACTTTGGGAGAAGCTTAGATTGTTCCAAGAACATCTTGCTTCGGACAACGGAGCTGATATGCATAAATATAATACGTTATACACTCATAGACTAAATTTACATGTTTTGACACCAGAATCTCCGTTAAATATATTTCCCCGTAACGCTATCCTCATTCCCCGCTATCTGCTCCGGCGTTCCTGCCGCGACAATCCTGCCGCCATCCTCGCCGCCACCCGGCCCCATATCGATGATGTAGTCGGCGTTGCGTATCACATCAAGGTCATGCTCTATGACAAGCACTGTCGCACCATTGTCGACAAGCGCCTGAAAAACACCAAGCAACGTCCGCACATCCAGAGGGTGCAGTCCGATTGTAGGTTCATCGAAAATAAAAACGGAATCGGACTGTCCCTTTCCCATCTCACTCGCAAGCCTAAGTCTCTGCGCCTCACCACCGGAAAGGCTCGGCGTCTCCTCCCCAAGGGTGAGATAGCCCAGCCCAAGCCTTTTTAGAACCTCAAGACGTTGATGTACAACCTTCCAATCCTCAGCCGCCTTGAGCGCTGTGTTGACATCCATCTCCATCACCTTCGGCAGTGAATAGCTTTCCCCCTGCTTATTTTCATAACAAATATCCCACGCGGCCTTTGAATAACGTGAACCGCCGCACTCCGGGCATGGGACATCCACATCAGGCAGAAACTGTACGTCCAGACTAATCTGTCCTGTTCCATCGCACACAGGGCATCTTAATTTTCCGGTATTGTATGAGAAATCTCCTGCCTTATACTTCATATTTTTAGCGCCGGAGTTTTTGGCATATAGCTTTCTTAGCTCATCATGCACATTGGCATAGGTCGCCACAGTCGAACGGACGTTGATACCGATTGGTGAGGCGTCTATAAGCTTCACATGTGATATTCCATCAAAGGAAATATCCTTCACATGCTTTGGCAAATGCTCTCCGTTCAAAGCCGCCTCAAGTGCGGGAACCAGACTCTCAAGCACCATCGTGGTCTTTCCTGAACCCGATACACCTGTAACCACAGTCAGCCTTCCCTTAGGAATATCCACCTCAAGCGGCTTAACCGTGTGGATGGCATCAGTCGACATATGCAGCCTGCCAAACGCAAAAAGCTCATCATCTTTTAATTTCTCACGAATACGCATATTCGCGGTACCTGAAAGAAAAGGTGCAATCATAGAAGCCTTATCCGCAATAATCTGCGGTATAGTTCCATCTGCTATCACATATCCGCCGCCAGCTCCCGCTTCCGGTCCCATCTCTATTATCCAATCTGCCTCCGAAAGAATCTGTGTGTCATGGTCAACAAGAATAACCGAATTTCCATCCGAAACTAAGTCATGCATCACGGCATTAAGTCCATTTATGTTCGATGGATGTAAACCGATAGACGGCTCATCAAGAACATACATGACCCCTGTTGTCCGGTTTCTCACAGCTCTGGCAAGCTGCATTCTCTGTCTCTCGCCTGTTGACAGCGTTGATGCCGCCCTGTCAAGCGACAGGTATGATAGCCCTAAATCCATCAGTCTTTTAGCAACCGTCTGAAACGATTCACATATAGCCTCAGCCATCGGACGCATCTCAGCAGGCAGTGAGTCCGGCACTCCTGCCACCCAGTCGACCAGCTCCTTAAGCGTCATCTTACAGGCGTCTGCCAGACCTATACCGCGAAGCCGCGGTGCCCGCGCCGCCTCCGAAAGCCTGCTGCCGCCACATTCCGGACATACATCCTCCTTTAAGAACTTTTCGACACGCTTCATTCCGCTCTCATCCTTTACCTTTGACAGAGCATTCTCAACCGTATACACGGCATTATAGTAGGTAAAATCAAGCTCTCCCGCCTGATTGGATTTCTTCGCCTTGTAAAAAATATGTTTTTTCTCGGCAGGGCCATGATAGACAATGTCCTTCTCCCTGTCGGTGAGCTCCCTGAACGGAATATCCGTGCGCACACCCATCTCGCGGCATACATCCGTCATCAGTGACCACATGAGGCTGTTCCACGGCGCAACCGCTCCGTCATCAATGCTGATAGAGTCATCCGGCACCAGCGAATCGATATCCACTGTTCTCACGCTTCCTGTTCCGCCGCACCTTGGACACGCCCCCTGTGAGTTAAAGGCAAGCTCCTCAGCGCTCGGCGCATGAACTCTCTCCCCGCACACCGGACATATAATCTCCTGCTCTGCAGCGACATTCAGCGTCGGTGGGACATAATGTCCGTTCGGACAGCGATGTGAGGCAAGTCTTGAGTACATAAGCCTGAGACTGTTTAACAGCTCCGTTCCTGTTCCGAAGGTGCTTCTTATACCCGGTATTCCCGGACGCTGGTGGAGCGCAAGTGCCGCCGGGACATACAGTATGTCATCAACCTGTGCCTTTGCAGCCCCTGTCATACGCCTTCTTGTATAGGTTGACAGCGACTCAAGATAGCGCCTTGAACCCTCCGCGTACAGAACTCCCAATGCCAGCGATGACTTTCCCGAACCGGACACGCCTGCAATTCCGACAATCTTATGCAGCGGAACATCCACGTCTATATTCTTGAGATTATGAACCTTGGCACCCCGCACCTTTATATACTGTGGTTCATTATTATTTTCCATTTTCTTTTCCTCTCATAATCTGAATGTATTTCACCATTTTTCATTATCTATGTGTCTCCTCAAACCTTCCGGTTCCGTAAATTATTCCTTTATCTGTGTATTTTAACACATTACAGCCAAATGACAATGGTATGCCATAAGCAAAAGATTTACATTGATTTCACGTTTAAGTTGTGCTACAATCCATGAAAGAAATGTGACTTATTTACTATGTGAATAATACGATAGCATTATTAAGATGTCAAAAATAACCGTCCAATCGGTTTACGGCCGGCATGAAAGGACTAAGATATATGCAGGACTTAATGAGAAATCAATTCTATAAACAGCGCTCCGACTTCGAACTCTCAGCCATAGAGCGCGACAAGACACAGGTTATGCCTGAGGGAGTAAGTGTGCAGACTGATATTCCATACATGGATGACGGCGATAAGGCTCACCGCATGGATGTATACCGCCCTGAGGGAAGTGAGGACACCACACTGCCTGTTGTGATAAACATACACGGCGGCGGGCTTCTGATTGGCAGCAAGGAATTTAACCGTTTCTTCTGCGCGAAGCTCAGTAAGCTTGGATATCTTGTGTTCAGCATCGAATACCGCCTTGTACCAGACTGTATGGTATTTGACCAGTTTTCGGATGTCTGCAATGCTTTTAAGTATATTCATGCACACCTTGGCGAATACAATGGCGATTCCGACCACATCTACGGTGTCGCAGACAGCGGCGGCGCTTACCTTCTCACATATACTGCCGCCATGGCAAAGAACCGTGAGCTTGCGAAAGCCGCACATGTCAAGCCGCAGAAGTTTTCCTTCCGCGCAATCGGACTTATAAGCGGAATGTTCTACACCAACCGCTTTGACAAAATTGGGCTTTTCCTTCCTGCGTACCTCTACGGAAAGAACTATAAGAAACAGCATTTTGCAAAATATGTCAACCCTGAGAATCCGGACATAGTGACCTCACTTCCGCCGTGTTTTCTCGTAACCAGCCAGAATGACAATCTCAAAAAATACACACTTGATTTTGAGAAGGCATTAGCACGCCACAATATGCCGCACGAATTTTTCTGCTTCCCTCGCGATAAGCGGCTCACCCACGCGTTCAGCGTATTCAGACCGGATTATGAGGAGAGCGAAGATACTATCACGGCAATGCATAATTATTTTGAGAAATATAAGTAACTCATAAACAAACGGATAAAATTAAAAAGGCTGCACCCGAACAGACAAATCTGTTTTCCAAGTGCAGCCTTTGTAATTCCTGTTGTGTCATTTCAGACCGAAACATTTTCACATAGGTTTGTTATTTTATTTCAGTGTATCAAGAAAATCCTTGAACACATCCAATGTACCTATAACCCCAAGTTCATCCGCAGTAAACACATATCTCACATTATGGTCAAAAATTACAGCGTTGTACTCATTATTGAAGGAGTAAATATACGCTGTGTAGTCCCCCAATGTCACATACTCCTCCACATACACACCGCCGGAGAAGGTACTGCTCTGCCATGTCTCATCCTGCTGGAGGTTCGGGTCATTGTGGATTGTGGCGGTATAGCTAATTCTGTAAGCATCATCCGCAAGCGAATGTCGTATACGCGAACCTTCTTCGTCCAGCTCAAGCTCCATGTTGTACATGTAATAGCTATCGTCATATATCTGGTAGGTAACTATATTATTGTAGTCACGGTACTCCTCATATCTTTGCAGTTCGATATTCGGAAATGCCCCGGTATAGGCTGAATCGCTCTTTAAAAGCTTTATGCCGATTAGCTCCTCAAGCTCATCAATTGAGCTGTACTTATGCTGAAAATCATCCCATTTGAGTGAATTTACATGCACATATCCCATATCACCTGAGAACTCTTTTGAATTGTTTTTACCGCCGATTATATACGCACACTTGTATGAGACGCTCTGCGCAAATGCCATAATCTGACTGCGGAAACACAGGCAGAGCACAACCACTGTCGCAGCCGCAAACGCCCAGCTCATGCCTGCCCTTGCGGGTATCCCTCTCCTTTTGCATGCCATATCTGCCACCTTGTGCTTCAACTGTTCGGAAGCCTGAATATTCCCTATTGTAGCCCTGTACTCATCCAAAATATCAAACTCATCATTCATCCTGCTGCCCTCCTAATTTTTCCTTTATTTTAAGCCGTGCCCTCTGAAGCCTTGTTGAAACCGCAGTCTCCGATATCTTTAATGCCCTGGCAATCTCCCTTATTGAGAGCTCCTCATAATAGTAAAGGTACAATACCTGCCTGTACTTTGGCGGCAGCTCCATCAGCTTTTCATACAGCTCCCCCTGCCCTTCCAGCGAAAAAACAGGCTCATTATATGTGCTGTCATAGCTCTCATCCAGAGCGACATTTCTTTTCATCCAGCTCGATGACCATATACTGTTGCACTCATTTACCGCCACCCTTATGAGCCAGTTTCTGATATGCTCGTCACTTTCGAAGCTCTTTTTACACTTTAGCAGCTTCATAAATGTGTTCTGCACAGCATCATCCGCATCGTATGTATTTTTGCAGCTATTAAGCGCAACCCTGTACACCATGTCGATATACCGGTCTGCAATCCTTAAGTATTCTTCTCTGTCCACGACTATCTCCTTTTTGAAAGCTTTCACCTATAATACATTTGGGGAGGGGAAAATGTCACAAAAAATAAAAAATTTTTGAAAATTTTTCAGCTTACCACAAATTTTACGAAAAATAAAAACCATATAGTGTGAAGCTGCCTCTGCACACTATATGATTTTTATTGTCCATTCTACTACAATATATTTTAGTTAATATCCCTTACAGCCAGTAAGGAATTATCAATCTGATTATTTATATACTATGATTACTGCCGGGCTGCAAAGCTACATTTTACATTTAACAGTCATAAAATCCTGTGTATCAGCTATTCCACAAGAATGAACTCTGCCGGCTCACCCTCCGTGCGGCTGCTGTCCGCAATCCACACCTTGAAGCTGCCCGGCTCGCTGGCAAAGCTTCCGTCGGCGCGGAAGAACCTGAGCATTTCCTCACTGATTTCAAAGGATACCCGCTTAATCTCACCCGGCGCAAGCTCCACCCTCTTAAAGCCCTTCAGTTCCTTTACCGGGCGAACCTTGCTCGCCGCCACATCCCTTATGTACAACTGGATAAGCTGCGTTCCGTAGGTCTTACCTGTGTTCTTCACATTTACTGAGGCTGTAAGCTTATCAGCAGCCGACAGCTTGTCCGCACTCAGACTTACATTGCCTATCTCAAATGATGTATAGCTCAATCCATAGCCGAACGGATACAACGGCTCGTTAGGTGCATCAAGATATCTACTTGTATAATCTCCTCTTCCTTCGGCAGGCTTCGGTCTGCCGCAGCTATAGTGATTGTAGCTCATCGGAAGCTGTCCTACGCTGTAAGGGAAGCTCATCGGCAGCCTTCCTGTAGGATTGTACGCCCCTGTGAGCACATCCATGATACCGTGTCCGCCCTCAGTTCCCGGCATCCATGCCTCGACAATAGCCTTGGAATACTCTGAGACCTCCCTCAAATCAAGTGGTCTTCCGTTAAAAAGAACAGTGATTACATTCTTATTCACGGCTGCAACACGTCTTAGAAGCTCCATCTGAATCTTTGGAAGCGTTATATCCGTCTTACTTGTAGCCTCGCCCGACTGAAAACGATGTTCGCCAAGTGCAAGAACTACCTTGTCCGCCCACCTCGCGCACTCCACAGCCTCGGAAAGCATTTTTTCATTAACTGACTTCCACTCATCATCCGCCATGTCATACTGTCCAAGATTTACAATCGTGTGGTTGTCAAGAAGCGTACAGCCGGCGGCGAATCTTAGCTCAACCGCAGACGTTTTTTCAGCAGTTTTAGATTCCAAAGAATCCTCACCACAGAAAGCCTCCTCTGCCGCCTCCTTGAGCGTGACATTGTCCTTCTCATCACCCGATATCGACCATGAGCTTCTCATATCCTGCCCTTCGATATACGGTCCTATAAATGCAAGCTTTCTATCGCGCCCCGGGTCAAGCGGCAGTATTTTTCCGTAACCATTGCCGGCTTCATCTGTTGTTTCATGCTGTACTCCATCTGCTGCTTCGTTTTTCAGAAGAACAATCGACTCACGCACCGCCCTTCTAGCAAGCGCCCTGTGCTCATCACATAGCCTTATGTTCTGTTCAACCTGTTCATCCGCATCCTTATACGGATTCTCAAATAAGCCAAGCTTGTTCTTAAGCTGCAGCACTCTCATAACAGCCTCATCGACAAGCTTCTGTGAAATCTTTCCCTCATTCACAAGTCTCTCTAGGTTGTCCGCATACGCAGGTGTGCACATTTCAATATCGACACCTGTCTCCATCGCCTTTATCGCGGCGTCCGTGTTGTCCTCGCAGTAGCCATGCGCAACCATCTCACATACAGCTCCCCAGTCCGATATCAGCACTCCGTCAAAGCCCCATTCACCGCGCAGGACATCCCTCATAAGCCATTTGTTGCCCGATGATGGAACACCGTTTAACAGGTTGAAGGATGTCATCGCAAGCTCACAGCCGGCATCGACTGCCGCCTTGTATGCCGGAAGGTAGAACTCCCTCAAGGTGTGCTCCGAAAGCTCGACGTTCTGGTAGTCGAGTCCTGCCACTGCACCGCCGTAGGCTGCCATATGCTTGATACATGAGGCAATTCTGCCCTTCTCACCTACATCATCGCCCTGAAAGCCCTTCACCATGGCTGCTGCCATCAGGCTGTTGAGATACGGGTCCTCGCCTGTCGACTCCATGACCCTTCCCCACCTTGAATCCCTCACCAAATCAGCCATAGGTGCAAATGTCACCTGCACTCCATCGGCACCCGCCTCCTTTGCAGCCACCTTCGCACACTCCTCGGAGGTCTCAGGCGAAAATGTGGCACCTTGTCCAAGCGGACACGGAAATACCGTCCTATGTCCATGAATAACATCCAGCATAAACAGAAGCGGTATGTGGTGCGGCTGTGTCCTCATATATTCGTCCTGAATCTTCTTAAGCTTTTCCGCACCGTATATTCCAAGCGTGCTCCCGGCAAGCCTGCACGTCTCCTCGCGCCAGCCGTTGTTCATTCCTCCGGTGATTACCGCATTCTCCTCGTAACAGCTTCCCGGAACCTGCACAAGCTGTCCTATCTTCTCCTCAAGCGACATATCGCCAAGCAGTTCATTAAGTTCCTTCTGTGTCATCGTTTGTCCTCCCATACAATCACCCATTTACTTCGTATACACATAGTGTATAATATCTCATAAAATATTTCAACAACTCCAAAACTCCCTCTAATATTTTTTACGCTATAGCTTTATATATGCAACATTGACATCCCTCTCATCAAGTGGCAAAATAAAAGGCAATGCAGACAAATAAATTATATTTTTAAGACTTAAGCCGCAGAATCACGGCTTAAATTCAAGAGGCTTACAATGAACAATTACACCCGCGGACTGAAAGCAGGAATTCCCATAGCACTTGGCTACCTTTCAGTCTCATTTACATTCGGAATAATAGCAATATCTTACGGACTATCATGGTGGCAGGCGCTTATAATCTCCATGACAACCGTAACCTCCGCCGGGCAGTTCGCCGGTATCGGAATAATGCTTCACCCCGGACAATATTTTCAGATGCTCATATCCCAGATTACAATAAACATACGCTACTCTTTCATGTCCATTTCCGTGGGACAGAAGGCAGACGAACGCTTCACCGGATTATCGCGATGGATTTTAGGATTTATGATGACCGATGAGATATTCGCCGTGGCGACACAGGAGGAGTCGGTAAGCCGCAGCTTCTTTGCCGGGCTCGCCACCCTGCCATATCTGGGCTGGTCTGTCGGAACGCTTCTCGGCGCAATTCTCGGAAGTATTCTCCCCGACCGGCTTATGAGTGCCTTAAGCCTTGCCATATACGGAATGTTCGTAGCAATCGTTGTCCCTGAAATGAAAAAATCACGCCCGGTTCTGATTGTAGTTGTTCTGGCAATGCTGCTTAGCTGTGCGTTCCACTACATTCCGTTTCTCTCTTCAATCTCAAGCGGAATAACCATCACAATCGTTGCAATAAGCGCCGCCGTTGTGGGAGCAATTCTGTTTCCTGTCGATGAAGAAAAATAACCGGCAAATGCGAAATTTACTTAATCGCGCTAAATTATGTATTGTAAAAAGGAAATCTTTGACCATGGACAATAAGCTTTTTTTTATTTACCTCATCATCCTTGCGGGTTCAACCTACTTAATCCGCGTCATACCATTTGTAGCCATAAAGCAGAAGATTAACAACCGTTTCATCCGTTCGTTCCTGTATTACGTTCCCTACGCGGTGCTCACCGCAATGACGATACCCGCCATATTCTATGCGACCAGCTGGTGGGTCGGCGCAGCCACAGGGCTCGTAATCGCAGTCATTCTTTCCTTAAAAGGCAAGGGATTGACCACCGTTGCAATCGCCGCGTGTGCAGCCGTTTTTCTGGTTGAATTGTTAAAATAATGAATTTCTTATGATGTTGGAGGCAAAACATCTTTCTTATATAAACATCCCAACAATTGATAATATAAAAGCAAGCTCTGATAAGAAAATATGCCCGCGGCGTGCTATTTTTACAGTATGGAAAGTTTTTACACTTTCTATACTGTATTTTTTTACTATAAAGATTGGGGCTTGCTATATGATGGGAGGAAATATCAAAAAAATGAAAATGAACTTACTTACTGTATGTGCTGTCGGCACTGTGCTGATACTAAGTTCCGGCTGCGGCAAAGCAGCTTCAGATAGCGTATCCGAATATGATGAAAGCTCATACGAAACAGGTGATTCAACTTTATCTGAATCCGAAACAACCGCCACATCACAATCTGAAACTGAAACGGAAGGAGAGTCAACAATGTCCGGAGAATTATTAAAAAACACAGAGGATTTATCAGAAGGTATATCTTCTACAGAAACAACCGAAGAGGCAACCTACTGCGCAAGCATGGATGAGGTACTTAACGTGCTATGCCCTTCCGAAATAAGCCGGAAAAGAGACGATGTTGCCTATGGCAATGTAACCCATATTGAATACGATTCTACTACCACCGGCTGCAAAAGAGGTGCCAACATTCTGTTACCGGCGGACTATGATACCGAAAAATCGTACCCTGTATTATATTTTCTCCATGGAATATTCGGCGATGAGAACAGCATGATAAATGATGGAAACAACAAGATTAAAGAAATTGTAGGCAATCTCAAAGCGGAGGGACTTATCGATGACATCATCGTGGTATTCCCTAATATGTATGCAAGCTCTGACCCGGACCTTACACCGGGCTTTGCACCCGAACAGATTGCACCTTATGACAATTTCATAAATGACCTCACAAATGACCTTATCCCATATATTGAATCGAACTATTCTGCAATGACAGACAGAGAACACCGCGGTATCATCGGATTCTCAATGGGTGGAAGGGAAACTCTGTTTATCGGTCTGTCTCGCTCAGATTTATTTGCGTATATCGGTGCTATAGCTCCGGCTCCGGGACTCACCCCTGCCAAGGACTGGGCTATGGAGCATGCAGGACAATTAGCTGAGGATGAAGCCGTTGTAAAGAACACCGACTATATGCCGGAGCTTCTTATGATATGCTGCGGAACCAAGGACAGCGTTGTAGGCAAGTATCCTCTAAGCTACCATGAGATTTTTGACAGAAACGGTGTATCGCATCTATGGTATGAGGTTCCGGACGCTGACCACGATTCCAATGCTATAAGAAGTGGCTTGTTCAATTTCCTGATAAGATGGTTTGCCGATAAATAGGCTCTTAATTATATTTAGATATGTCAATATGGGAGAATTACAATGAATATCAGATATTTTACACGTTATGTACTGTGTACTTCTATTTTTGCCGCAAGCGCTTTTTTGACTGTATCGTGTGCGGGCAGGAATACAGATGCACCTTCAAGCATGGATGAAACACCTATCGTTTCCTCCGAAAATACAACCATTCAGCAGAACACTACAGAAACTACACCCGAAGAAATTACCACTGAGGAAGCCATTGAGGAGGTTGTCGAGGAGACCGAACCAATCGTCTATTTTTCTTCTAAGAGCGGTTTCTATGACAACGGATTTACTCTTGAACTTCGCTGTCCTGTAGAGAATGCCGTTATCTACTATACAACAGATGGCACTATTCCTACTCAGGACAGCCACAAATATGAAGAACCTATTTCTCTTACGAATGTATCATCAAATCCGGATGTCTATGCGGCACGGACGGATTACTGCACAGATTCACAGTATGTACCTATGAACCCTGTAACTAAAGCTAACATTATAAGGGCTGTCGCTTATTTTGAAGATGGCACAGGTTCCGTCATAACAAACGGTACATATTTTGTAGGTATCGACCGCGAAGAATTATATGGTGATTCCCCTGTTATTTCCCTTATCACCGAGCCTGACAATCTTTTTGACAATGAAAAGGGTATATTTGTCCTTGGACAGACATATACCGACTGGCTTGCCGAAGACCCTGCCAACGCAGATGAGCCATCCTACAGAGTTCATGGCAACTTTTCCAACAAAGGAAGGGATTGGGAAAGACCTGTTTCATTCGAATACATACCTTCAAACGGAAAGAACGTATCTGCAGACATGGGGCTTCGCATGAAGGGGGCCTCCACAAGAACATACCTGCAAAAGAGCATGCGCCTCATTGCAAGAGCTGAATACGGCACCAAATCTATTAAGACCGACCTCATTCCGGGCAATATGAAAAGTGATAATTCCGGACCTATAACCAGCTACAAGTCATTTGTACTGAGAAACGGCGGGAATGACAATGGATTTTCCAAGATGAGAGACCCTGTTCTTCAGAGCCTTGTCGCAGACAGAGCCTTTGATACACAAGCGTCAACTCCATGCGTTGTATTTGTCGATGGAGAATACTGGGGACTCTATGCCATCACAGAGGACTACAGCGACAAGTATATAGAAGCTAACTACGGCATTGATAACAAAAATGTTGTAATTGTAAAGTGTGGCAGGATTGATGAAGGCACAGATGAGGATATAACTCTGTATGAGGATATGTACAATTTTATAACGCAAAACGATATGACTGATGAAAAAAATTATGCCAAAGCTCAGGAAATGCTTGATATTTCCGGTTTTATCGACTTCTGTGCAGTCCAGCTGTACATTGACAACAATGATTCCATCTTCGATGACAACAACTGGAGTATGTGGCGGACAAGGGAAGCAGACAAGGCAACCGAATGGTCCGACGGCAAGTGGAGAGTTCTTCTGTACGATACCGAATTTTCTACCGGTGTATATTCCGGCGGCAAAGGCTTTGAAGAAAATACCATCAAAAAAGATTTAGATGCCTCCCTCGATGCAGACAAAGAATATTCAAGTGACTACCCTGCACTTGATATTTTCCGCTCCCTATATGAAAACGAGAATTTTAGAAAAGAGTTGATTGTGACCCTATGCGACCTCAGAAACTATAACTACGAAAAAAAGAGAGCAGGAAAAGCAATCGATAATCTTGCTGTCTCCTACAAAAAGCTTGCAGATGATTCTTTCTACCGCTATGGTCCTGACTGGGTTGTAATGTATGATGGTCCTACAGTGTATTATGACAATAAAGTAAAGGAATTTAAGCAGTATATGAATGGCAGATATATGGCATTCCCTAACCTGATGAAAAAGACCTTTTCACTTAAAGACCCTTGCACTATAAAAATTACTGTATCCAACCCTGAATATGGAGATGTCCTGCTTAATCGCACGCATATAGATTTTTCCGATCTGTCAAACGCTGAATTTACAGGCGATTACTTTGAGGAATATGAGATAACATTAACTGCAGCACCTAAGGAAGGCCATACATTTGTTAAGTGGATTGTCGATGGCGATGAAATCACAGATGCTACAATAACATTGACGCCTTACGATAAATGCACGATTGAAGTTCAATATAAATAGGCAGCTACCCGCAAATGCGAATTATGAAAGGACTGATTTCACTTGAACAACCAAATGACCTTTAAACGATATGAAATAAAATATCTGCTCACCACCGAACAAAGGACTTTGCTTCTCAATGAAATGAAGCTATTCATGGACGCTGATATTCACGGAAAAAGTACTATTCTCAGCCTTTACCTTGATACTCCTGATTTTCTTCTGGTGCGCCGCTCACTTGACAAGCCAATATACAAGGAAAAACTGCGGCTCAGAAGCTATGGTACGGCACAACCGGATACCGATGTATTCATTGAGTTGAAAAAGAAATATGACTCTGTTGTCTACAAACGCCGTGAGGCGATGAAGCTCTTTGAGCTGGAAAACTACTTAAAGACCGGCATTATGCCAAAAGACACCCAGATTATGCGTGAGATTGATTTTTCAATGAAGCGTTACACCGGCATAGCTCCCGCTGTCCTTCTATCATACGAACGTGAGGCCTTCTACGATAAATACAACTATGATTTTCGCATGACTTTTGACGAAAATATATTATGGCGTACCAAGGAGCTTGCACTAAACAGCCCTGTATACGGAACTCCCATCCTTGAATCCGGACATGTTTTACTGGAAGTAAAAACAGCCGGAGCCATGCCACTCTGGCTTGTGCGCTTTTTCAGCAAATATCAGCTCGCACCTGTTTCATTTTCAAAATACGGTTCTGCATACAGAGCTTTAACCCGGAAAAATAATACAATTATCAGCAAAGGAGGTTCATATAAATATGCCTGACGTATTATTTCAGGGATTATTTGACAAAAACACTATCTCAATCCCTGTATCACATTTTTTAATCTGTCTGCTGGTTTCTCTGGTAATTGGTCTGTTTTATACATTAATATATTCATATAAGAACAGCAGTTCACAGAGCTTTGTCATCACGCTTGCGCTCCTCCCGGCAATTGTCTGCACAGTCATCATGCTGGTAAACGGCAATGTCGGAACAGGAGTTGCTGTAGCAGGAGCATTCAGTCTTGTCCGATTCCGTTCAATTCCGGGAACCGCAAAGGAAATATCCATGTTATTCCTCGCAATGGGAACCGGGCTTATCACCGGAATGGGATACATCGGCTATGCATTCCTTTTCGCATTGATTCTTGGATTGGCATTTATACTTTTTACCCGCTTAGGACTTGACCGCATGAAGCCCTGCCGTGAAAAAATTCTCCGAATCACAATTCCGGAGGACTTGGACTACAACGAACTGTTTGATGACCTTTTTGAAAAATATACAACACATTCTGATACCATAAGCGTAAAAACGTCAAATATGGGAAGCATGTTCAAGCTTACATACAATATTACATTAAAAGACCCTGCAAATGAAAAAGAGTTCATAGACGCTCTTCGTTGCAGAAACGGTAATCTGGAAATCAGCATTTCTAAGCAGACAACCGGCTCTAATGAACTTTAAGCTCTAATCTGATTCTCATTTACAATGCTGCAAAAAGGTGGAAGCACTCAAATAGATGCTGAATGCTTCCACCTAGTTTATCTTTATATATTTTTTAACAAACTATATCCCCTCATCCATAGCTTCAAGTAACAGCCTGCCTAATTCCGATTTTGCAGGTCAACTATTCTCGTCGCAATCTTCTCGGCAAGCTGCCTGTTGTGCGTCACCGCAATAAGCCCCATATTTCTTTTTTTTGCTTCCTCTAACACCACATTCCATATCTGCGCCTGCGTGATGACATCAAGCATTGTGCTTATCTCATCGCATATAAGATAATCAGCGCCGCTCATAAGTGCGCGCGCCACGCAGAATCTCTGAAGCTCTCCACCGGACAGCTCACGCGGAAACCTGTCAAGCCACTCATGCTCGATACCAAAGGCGTGGAGCACATTCTCATCTATTTTCCCGCTCTCCTCAAGAACACGCTTGAGTCTCCATCGCGGATTTATCGCCTTTTCCGGGTGCTGATGAATGAGCTGCACCGGACAGACACCCTTTGTGGGAAGTGCTTTTCCATCCAGTAGAATCTCACCCTTTACAGGCTTTATATAGCCTGCCAAAAGCATGGCAAGTGTTGTCTTTCCGTAACCGCTCGGCGCAAAAATCGCAAGACACTCTCCCTTATCCACCTTTACATTGCAGTCCTCCAAAATCCACGGCTGCTTTCTGTCATATCTAAAATAAATATTTCTCGCCTCAAGTGGCATGACAGCACCTCACCTCCCCGTCTCTTATCTCACGCACAGGCGGAACCTGCCTTACACACTCCTCTGTCCTATATGGACAGCGCGGAGCAAAAAGACAGCCCTCCGGCAGGTTTCCCGCATACGGCTGAAAGCCCGGAATTGGCTCAAAACCATTCTGCGGCAATGCTCTCCACAATGCCTTGGAATAAGGATGGCGAAGTGCCTCCGGTCCTGTCTTGAAATCCGCGGCAGGTGCCGTCTCAACTGTGGTTCCCGCATAGAATACCGCTACCCTGTCCGCAAACTCAAAGGCTAAATCTATGTCATGTGTTATCAGAACAACCGCCCTGCCCTCATCGGCAAGCTCCCGGAACATCTTAAGCGCCTCAAGCGCCTGTTCAAGGCTCATACCCGGTGTCGGTTCATCGGCAATGATAAGCTCCGCCTCCGTTATCAACGCTGTGGAGACAAGCACACGTCTTGCCATTCCGCCCGATAGCTGAAACGGATAAAGCTTCCCGGTATGCTGCGGAAGTCCGAAGCGCTCGAAAAGGCGCCTTCTTCTGTCCACAGGCTTCGGCTTAATATCACCATCCACCTGAGCGCCCACCTTCATAAGCGGGTCAAGATATGCCACAGACTGCGGCACAAGAGCTATTTCACGTCCCCTTAGCTGCTCCTGCTGCTTTCCGGTAAGCTCCTGCCCCTTGTAATGTATATGCCCCTTAACGGTGGCATTATCCGGAAGTATCCCAAGAATTGCTGAGGCAAGCAGGCTCTTGCCCGAACCGGATGAGCCCGCGATTGCCACAATCTCGCCCGGACGCACAGTCAAATGTAAATCCGAAATAACCTTTAAATCCGTCTGCTCTAACCCATGGTCATACATACGGAAGGACACGGACAAATTATGTATCTCAAGCAATGTTTCTTTTTTCTGTTCCATTTTTCCCTCTGATTATTTCTGCGCACTGTACGGGTCAAATATCATCCGCAGATTATCGCCCAATTTATCCACAAGCAGCACGATAAGCACAAGTGTTATCCCCGGAAGCACAGCAGTCCACCACATTCCTGTTGATAAGTAGCGCATGCTCTCCGCAAGAATAATTCCTATCGCAGACTGCTCCGGCGGCAGACCAAACCCCAGAAACGATATGGACGCCTCATGCAGTATCGCATGTGGCAGCATCAGCACCAGCCCCACGAAGAACTGCGGTACAAGATGTGGAAGCAGATGATTTATCAAAATCCAGCCGCCTGATTTTCCAAGCCTGCGCGACACCTCTATGTACTGCTGTGAACGAAGCTGTAACACCTCCGCGCGTATAAGACGCGCAAGGCTGCACCAATGTGTCGCCGCAATCCCGACAAGCAGCCCCTTAAGCCCACGCCCTAATGCAAAAGAGATAAGAATAATCAAAATCGTGTGCGGCACACTCATCACCAAATCTATAACCCAGTTCACTATTGTGTCAACCCACCTAGCCCCGGCAGCCGCCGCAATCCCGACAAACACTGCTATAACCGCACTGATAAGTGAGGCTGCTATGCCGACAGTCAGGCTTACCGACAAGCCCTTCAGGGTTCGGAGGAACACATCGCGCCCAAGCGCATCCGTTCCAAATATATGCTTTATGCCCGGCGGACATTTTGCATTAAGAAAACTGCCCTTTACCGCTTCCTCCGGGATAAAAATACCCGCCACATAGACAACGATTAAGATAAGTGTCAATGTAATTGTCAAAATGACCACATGTTTTCTATTATTTAAGCTTTCACTTTTCCTTGCCAGTCTGCCACCTATTCTTCTATCAGTATTTTTTCTGTTCATTCGCCCACCTCCCGAATCCGTGGGTCAATGACGCCATAGAGCACATTGGCAATCATATTTCCGACACACACAAACAATGCGGAAAACAGGGTAATTCCAAGAAGCAGCGGCACATCCCCCTGAAGTCCTGCCGCGGAGACAGCACTTCCGAGTCCCGGATAGCTGAACACATTCTCAGCCAGAACAGAGCCGCCGAACAGCTCAGCAAAAGAGGCGAACTGCAAAGTCAATGCCGGTAGAACTATGTTGCGCAAGCCATGTCTGCGAAGGATTGTCCATTTTCCCTCCCCGCGCGCCTTGGCAAACAGGACATATTCGCTGTTTAAGACATCAATCAGCTTCTGTCTGGTATGTAATGCTATATTCGAAAAGGACATAAGACTGAGCGTAAAAGCAGGTAAAATCAGGTGATGAAGCTTCTGCCAGATGGTCACATTCTCACTTGTAACCCCGATTGGTGAGGAAAAGCCGATTGGAAACCAACCAAGCCACACCGAAAAAATGAGCAGTAATAATAACCCAAGCCAGAAGGTCGGAACTGAGCTCAGCACATAACATATTTTTTTCAGTATCTTATCCGGCATACGGTCATGGTACATCCCCATCACACAGCCAAGCGCAAATCCTATCAGCCCTGCCAGTATCCATGCGCATAACATCAACGCAAAGGAATTGACGAAGCGCTCTGCGATTATCTGCGCAACCGGTCTGCGGTAAATTGATGACTCTCCCATATTGCCGTGCAATAGCTCATTGAGCCATGTCATGTATCTTTCTACCGGCGGCTTGTCCACTCCCCAGTACTGTTCAATCTCCGCTCTTTTCTCCGGCGAAACAGCCGTCCCAAGCCCTAAAAGATACTGCTGTACCGGGTCAATCGGCGATATGCTCACCAGAGTAAATGAAACTATGCTCACTGCAAGCAGAAGTGTTATTATCTTTATACCGTTTTTAACCAAAATACGCATAAGCCGCACAATGGTATCTTTCATAAATCTACCTCATAACTCAATAATTCATCTGTATAAATTATTTTTCCCATGACCATTCATTTAGATTCTGTATAAGCGGAAGCCCATGTCCGTGACCGTGAATCGGCTGATTTCCGATAGAAAGCCCTTCGCGGACATAGGTAACATGGTCAAGATTCACAATCCACACCCAAGGACATTCTCCCTGCATAGCCGTTCCTGTTGTTCCGTCCCACTGGACTTTCTTCCAGTTTTCGTTGGCAGCCTCCACAGTAAGCGCCGACATAGCCGCATTGAGATACTCGTCCGTCACATCGCTCATGTACCCTTCAGGATTGTAAAAATCATCCAACAGCGCTCCCTCTGAGCGGTACAGGTAGTAGGTCTCATTCGGGCTTGACGAACCCCAGCCCATAAGGACTGCCTCTGAGAACATGACCTTCATAATCTCATCCCAGCTCATGCCCTCGATATCAACCTTTATACCAATTGCAAGCAGTTGTTCTGCCGCCGCCATGCCTACAGCCTGACGCACTGAATCCCCCGAAGGATAGACGCACTTAAACTCAGCCTTAAGTCCGTCCTTCTCCACAATGCCGTCACCGTCCGTGTCCACCCAGCCATTGTCCGCTAGGAGCTTCTTCGCATATTCAACATCAGTCTCAAGCTTCACATCCGGATTGTTCCACGGCATGCCGTCATTCTCAGAATAGGCAGGTCTGCCAAAGCCATTTAGTACTGTATCGGCAATCTGCTGACGGTCAATCGCATAGGCTATCGCCTGCCGTATCTCGCGGTTGCAGGTGACATTGTTGCCTATCGGCGCGCCGGTTTCAGTTGTTTTTCCCTCATCAGGAAGAACAGGAAGTGTAAAACCTCGGTTGTCGGCAGATGTGATTGATTCCACATTATAGCCCTTAACCTTCGTGGTTGCAAGCGTTGCCACGGTGTACGCGACATCAACCTGCCCTGCCTGAACTGCCGCAAGCGCCGCATCCTCGGACATAAATACAACTGTCACATTCTTTATCTTTGGTACACCGCCATAATAATCCTCATTTGCCGTAAACATAAGCTGCTCCTGCGGTCTCCACTCAACAAGCTTGTACGGCCCCGAACCTATAGGATTCGTCCCATAATCATCGCCGTAGGCATGTTCTGGCACTATGCCGACTGACGCAAGCGTATTGAGAAAAATCGAAGTCGGCTTAGATAATGTGATGACAACCGTTGTGTCATCCTGTGCCACAGCGCTTTCCATGTATGTGAGGTCGAATGATCCGTTCGCCGCCTTTGCCGTCTCAAGCGTAAAAGCTACATCCTGCGCAGTCACCTTCTCCCCATCCGTAAAGAACGCGTCATCGCGGATTGTGAAGGTCCATGTAAGCCCATCCTCCGACAGCTCATAGCCTGTCGCAAGGTCATTTTCAAAGTTCAAATCCGCATTGTACTTTACAAGCGTACTCTGGATAATCGGTGAGTTGCCATGTCCCCAGCCCTTAGTCGGGTCAAGTGTCTCCGGCTCTGAGCCGATAGCGATTATGACGCTGTCCTTGACTATATTCGCATTATTTTTATCACTATTGCCTGCATTGCCGGCAGTATCGCTCATGTTACCGGCGTTATTGCCTCCGTTCACAGTGCCGTCACCGTTTGACTGATTCCGGCATGCCGTAACTCCGGATATGACAAGTACTGCCAGCGCCACCGACAGGATTTTCTTCATATTTTTCTTAAAAATATTATTCATATCTTTCCTATTCTCCGTTTTTTCTTGTTCTTATTTCTCATACCGTTCATATTCCTCATATTGTTCATATATCTCATGTTGTTTATATTTCCTACATTCTTGATGTTTTCTCTATTACCACTAAATAATTGTGAGATAAAAGCTCTCTATTTTTCAGCCCACAAAATGTAAGACATTCAGACACTTAGCTCCGCAAATATATATTATTTTTCTAATATTGACCTTGCCTGTTCAAGTGAAAAATTGTTCTCCTTCGCAATACGCGCAATATCATCATACTCATATTTTTTCCGTGTGACGCCGTATCCGGTTGAAATCTTGCAGTGAACATCACCATACTCCGTCTCGACAGTCTCTATATGCCTGTCAAGCACATGTCTTTTCATCATGTTCTCGCGTATGCCTATCGTTGTCGTATACTTAAAGACGTTCTCTATGATTTTCTCCTTATCACATTCACGGCACATAACCTTGATAAGCGTCCCCGGACGCGATTTCTTCATTCCTATCGGCATGGTGTACACATCAAGCGCACCCGCCTCAAACAGTCTGTCCATCGCAAAACCGATAGCTTCGCCTGTCATATCGTCCACATTACATCCAAGCTCGCATATCTCATCTGCCTTGTCCGCTGTTTCGCCAAGCATCACTCTCACACAGTTGGCGGCATCGAAATCCTTTTTTCCCATTCCGTAACCGATACCCTGCACCTTCATCACAGGCATATTTCCAAAGCGCGCCGCAAAGTGCTTGAGTAACGCCGCTCCTGTAGGTGTGCAAAGCTCCCCGCGCACAGAGCCACCGTAAATCGGAACATCCCTCAGTATATATGCCGTGGCAGGAGCCGGAACCGGAAGTATTCCATGAGCGCACCTCACCTGTCCGCTTCCAACATGCACAGGCGATACAACCACCTCATCCACGGACAGACGCTCCATCAACATGCACTCCGCCGTTATGTCAGCAATTGCGTCCATAGTTCCGACCTCGTGGAAATGAATTTCCGTCACCGGCACACCATGCACATAGCTCTCCGCCTCAGCAATCAGTCCATATACCGCCATAACATCATCCTGCACTCTCTTAGAAAGCGTCAAATGCTCCCTCACAATGTGCTCAATATCATGCAGACTGCTGTGATGATGGTGGTGGCTGTGGTCATGGCTATGAGTGTGCTCATCGCTGTGACTGTGCTCATCGCCGTGGTGATGGTCATGGCTCTCCTCCTCCGCTCCATCCACCTTCACAGTCACATGTGTTCCTGTTATACCACATTTCACCGATGGTTCCACCTTAAATATAACACCCGGAATCCCCATCTCATTAAGCTCCTTTACAAATTCTTCCTTATCCGGAAGCAGTTCAAGCATCGCCGCCGTCAACATATCTCCGGCCGCACCCATGCCACAGTCAATATATAATGTTCTCATAACACACTTTCCTCCTTGTTCAATATATAATTTGGTACCAATTTCAAAACATGTTATATATACCTAGCCGTGTATAACGTATTATATTTATGCATATCACGACTTTTGGTAGAAGCTTAGATGTTCTTAGAACATCTTGCTTCGGACAACGGAGCTGATATGCATAAATATAATACGTTATACACTCATGGACTAAATAAGCATGTTTTGAAACCCGCATCATAATCTCAAAAAAAGCGCACAAATCCTCTACAGAGGATATGTGTGCTTTCATAGCAGTTGTTTCTCACAATTTTCAATTGTCTTTAGATAAAAAATAGCTTACCTGCATTGTTAAAATGCTCGTTATGAATCTTAATTTAAAAATACAAGACGCTTCTGCATCCCAATTGACAGCTTCCTGCTGCCTGATTAACTGTTATATTATACAGCAAAGACAGCCCAAATGCAATATTATGCAAGCCCTACCTGTCGCATAATTTACATAATTCCTCAATAACGGACTGTATCAATTTGCTGATATTCAAATCCGCAACTCCCACCACAATGTTATCGCAGTGGTTTATCGGAATCAATATTCTCTTTGCGTTACTCTGTGCAACCGCATTCGCCATGCGCGGCGTTATCTCTCCAAACATTGCGTCCGCAATCACAATACCGATAGGTCCGACTATTACATCGGCGCGTCTAGTGTTCACCACAACCGCATTCTCGCCTGTAGCCGCGTTGTCCGCTCCCGCCTTCAGCATTGCGGATGTTGCCACCGTATTCGTTCCGACCGCCGTAATATCAGCCTCCGGCAGCTTCTCCCTGATTGCCGTGACAAGCTGGCGTCCTATTCCGCCTCCCTGAGCATCTATAACCAGAATATTCATAGTGGATACCCCTTTGTCCTTTTTATAATGACATGATGTTGGGGGCAAAATATGCTCTATAAACTTAGCGTGTATAACATATTATATTTATGTATATCACGACTTTTTGGAGAAGCTTAGATGTTCTTAGAACTCTGCTAAGCAACCTAGCCAAAAGCAGCACGGATGCTGCTTTAGAAGCAATGCATACACGGATGTATGCTTTGCTTCGGTGGCGGACATATACAGTATCTTTACCAGAGTTCTTAGAACATCTTGCTTCATACAACGGAGCTGATATGCATAAATATAATACGTTATACACTCGTACATTAAATTAGCATGCTTTGCCCCCAACATCATGACATCTTATTATAAACTATCCAATATATATTGTCTACTCACGATAATAATTGCCCTTGTAAAAATTCTCTGCACCGGTCTTCTCGGCTGTCATGCGAAAACATACACATCCATCCGGACAGACATAGTCCTTCACATTCGCCTCTGTTCCGCCAACAAGCGTTAAATCTCCTCCGCTTCTGACAGCCTGCATATCACCATAGAGAATCTGCATCATCTTAGAACATATTCCATATCCCTGCCCATTCACCGGACAACCGTAAGTGCAGGTATATTTATCACCTATCTCCTCACCATTTCTACACAAGTGTTCTGTATGATCACCCCGCAAAAAACCTGTCACCTCTATAGTAAACCTGTATTCCTCGTCATACCATTTTTTCACCGCTTATTCCCCCTTTTTCTGTCCATCCTTATTCCACACCTTCGGCTGATATCTCATATCAGATACATTGTACACCGTAATGAATGCCTTCGGATCTTCCTGATTTATAAAATTCATAAGCTTCTGATATTCGCTTTTGTCCACAATTGTGATTATCTCATTATGCTTGTCAAAATTGTATGCGCCGGTTGCCTCATATATCGTGGCTCCACTGTGCAGATCCTCAACGATAAACCGGCGAAGCTCTTCTTCCTTCCGGGTGATAATGCAGACGCGGCGTTTTTTGTTATTATCAAAAATAAAATGGTCAAGAATTATTCCGTTAAAATAAGTGCCAAGTATACTCAAGACCACCGTCTTTTTATCGTAGGCAAGTGCCGCCGAAAGTGCCACGCACATTCCCGACGGGGACATCGCCTTTCCAAGCTCTATGTGCAGGTACTTGTTCATAATCTTTGCCACAATATCCAGCCCGCCCGATGAGGCATTCCTGTTAAAAAGAATACTCAGTCCTATGCTTACCACCAGAATATAGCAGAGTACATCAAGCTCCTGGCTATCCGTCATGGAGCCAAAATCCGGGAACACAAGCTCGAAAAGTCCCAGAAAAAGAGGCAGCATAACGCTCGTATAGACCGTCTTTACACCAAATTCTCTTCCGCAGGTGATGAACCCGATTATCAAAAGCACCACATTCAGAATCATAGTGATTGCCGACAACGGAAGCGGCACAAAATTTGACAACACGATTCCAAGACCTGAAATGCTGCTTACAGACGTATGGCTTGGCACCAGAAAGAAGTATACCGCCGCCGCAATGATTGCCACCGCCACGGTCAAAATCAGCGTCTCCTTCGCGATATCCTTATAATTCGGCCTCTTATTCATTGTATCTGTTCCTCCACAATTCATGTTTAATTCCAATGTATCTTCAACGCACAAACAGGAATGTCCGTGCGCTCCGAAAACACTTTACGTGACATTCCTGTATTTTTTCTGCCTCTTTTATTGTATCAAATCCACATATAATAATTCCCGCATTGCGTTACTGTTTATTATATAATATACCAACGGATTTCGCAATGCGTGTTTTGTATTTTAGTGCAGGCTATAGACGGATATTGATTGGGTGCATACCAAATGGGAGGGTAATGCTATCTTGGTTGTTGTGAAACGGAGGGCTTTTTGTTGTGAAATGAGGAGTATTAGCATGATTCCACCTTATCTGTGATAATCACATTTCTGACATTGCACCATCTCATTTTCACCGTCTTCTTTATAAAAAACATCCGACCACTGACAGATACTTTGCAAAATAGGAACAATGGATTTTCCTTTCGGTGTCAATGAATATTCAACCTTCGGTGGAATTTCATCATAGGATTTCCGCTCAACAATTTCATCTTCTATCAAATCTTTTAATGTTGCTGCCAGAACAGCATCTGTAATGTTGTACATTTCCCTGCGGATTTCACTGTAGCGCAGTTTTTCGTTTGCCGACAGCACGCATATAATACGCGACTTCCATTTTCCACCGAATATTGCAAGTCCATATTCAAGCGGACAGCGTATATCATCATCTAACTTTTTCTTATATTTTGCCATATAAAATCACCTTCAAGCTTTGTTTTGTATCATTATAGCTTGAAGGTGATCTTTTTTGAAGTTACTATGTAATTTATTAGTACACTTTATATCAAATCTCTTTTTTGTTATCTGCTCCCGGTGTTGTAACAATTACCTTTGAAGGAGTAATAACAAGTGCTCCCTTTGCAGTCGCTGCACCGTTAAACATCTTCTCAACCATGACCTTAAATGTGTTAACCAATTCTCCCTCGGTCAAATACTCGGCAGTTCCCTTAATCTGGTATCCCTCCAGGCTCTTTGAATCATATACAGAAATCGCAATCTTACCATTATTGGCTTTGATGTTGTTTAATGTTGTTTCAAGGAAAACATCGCCTACAACCAGCTTTCCATCCTCTGTAACGTCCTTAAATGCAACCGGAACTACGTTCGGTTCTCCATTCGCACAGGTTGCAAGATCCCACATACCATTTTTTAATACATTGATTACTGATTCATTTAACATAAATATACCTCCTGTTTCATATCTGTATGTATCAGTTATTTCATGTATTTATGTTAATAAATCTGCTTTTGTTTTGGAAGATATTAGCAAATTTATAAGTTGCTTTTAATTTTCATAGTTTTATCTGTTAGTTCTCTTTTGTAATACCTGTAGAATAACGTCCCCGTTGTACATACCGCCACAAAATCCGCAATTGGCTCTGCCAGAAATACTCCGATTGTCGGATTAGGAACAATATGAGGCAAAAGAAAAATTAGCGGAATAAGTAAAATGATTTTTCTCCATATAGTCAAGAAAATAGCTGTTTTTGCCTGATCTAGTGCTACAAAACTATACTGACACGCAACTTGTATTCCATAAATGCAGAGCAGACAAAGATATGTCCGAAGCGGTGTTACAGAATACTCTCTAAGTGCTGTACTATTTGTAAATATTCCGATAATGCATTCTGGGTAAATCATGCATGCTGCCCAAATGATACAGCTTCCTGCAACACATGAAAGTAACAAGTAATGAAATGTTTTTCTCACTCGTTCCATAAGTCCCGCTCCAAGATTATAGCTTAGAATCGGTTGTGCCCCCTGCACCATTCCCGGTAGTAAAAGCATGACAAACTGCATAACAGAATTTAATATGCTCATTGATGCAACTGCCATATCACCACCATAGCGCTGTAATACGGTATTAAAACTGATTGCTACCATATTTTCCGTAATCTGCATAAGTGCGGGTGATGTCCCAAGTAGTATACATGGCAGCAATAATTTCCAATCCACTCTGATATATAATTTTCTCAGTTTTATCGCACTTTTTTCAGAAATTAAAAACCTTATAATAAAAATACAAGACACTGCCTGAGCAATTATTGACGCTAGAGCTGCACCCTTGATTCCAAGCTTGCACACATAAATCAAAATCGGATCAAGCATTACGTTTATCGCTGCACCTATTGTCACATTTATCATACTTACCTTTGCAAAGCCCTGTGTTGTAATAAATGTGTTAAGTCCCAATGACAACTGTATAAAAACCGTTCCCAGACAATATATCCGCATATAATCTACCGCATAGCCTATGGTGTCCTTACTTGCACCGAATAGCAATAGAATATCTTTTCCCCATATCAGCATCCCTGCTGTTAAAAGAAATGATATGACAAGCAAAAGTGCCATACAACTTCCCATAATACGCTCCGCCATATCTTTCTCATTTTTTCCAAGTGCAATGGCTGCCTTTGGTGCTCCTCCCATGCTCACAAGTGCGGCAAATGCCGATAAAAACAAAATAACAGGTGTTGTTACTCCGAGTCCTGCAAGTGCCTCTTCACCTCCAATTTTCATATGACCTATAAACATCTTATCTACCAGATTGTATAAAATATTTATAAGTTGGGATAACACTGCCGGCACCGCCATTTTAATGAACAATGTTCCCACCGGCATCGTCTCAAGGATATTTGAATCTTTCTTTACATTTTCCATAATATCGTCACCTCTTTACATATCCCATTATAATAAAGTGCAGCCGTGACTTGAAGTTACTATGAAATTTATTAGCGGTCTTAAACTTTACAGGATTTTTATTATATGCTGCATAATAAGACTTACAGCTGTAATCCCACACCGGCACGATGCACCGACTGCAATGGTTATGAGGAATTTATTTAGTTCTGTTTTGGCATATATTCCATATCCCTATATTTTAAATATTCTGTGAATTTTTCAACTGCCGGAGTCATTTTCTTCCGTTCTTTCATCGCAAACACAATTTCCCTGAAATAGGGTGTTCGAAATGGCAGGACGGCAATATGATATGGTATGCGTTTTAATATCATATCGGGAAGTATGCCAATTCCCAAGCCTTTCTCGACCATTGACATAATTGCGTAGACATCATATTCGTTGTACTGTTTAAGCTTGGTGTCTTAGGGGTTGCTGCAGCTACAGTAATATCTACTATGCTTTCTGCAATCCTTATGATTTGCCGATTAAAAACAGAGGTTTCTGCATTTCCATTTTCGCTTTCTAATCAAAATATTCATTCCAACTATATAATAGAAATTCTTAAAATCGGAATTCCTTCAGCCCTTCAAGGTGCGGTTTTCTGTTTTGCCAATATCTTTGTACAGGCTTCTATAAATAGCTTTGGTGCTTCCGCCATAGCAGGCAGTTCGATTGCTATGAACTTTGAATACTTTTCTTATTATGTGATAACAGCATTCGGGCAGACTGCAACCACATTTACCAGTCAGAATCATTCTGCCGGACAAAGTAAAAGATGTAAGAAAATTATATGGATATGCATGATTTTTTCTATTTTTAGCAGCATGATAATTATTGAACCACTCATTATATTTCATAATTTTTTTTCGGGACTTTTTTCAGCAGAACAAGCTGTTATTCAGAATTCATGTCTTCGGATTATGTGTATTCTCTTTTTTGAACCGCTATGCAGCTTGTATGAGATTCCGGCAGGTGTATTAAGAGGTAGCGGACATTCCTTATATCCGGCTGTTGCTACAATCATAGGAACCTGTTGTTTTCGTATCGTTTGGATATATACTATTTTCAGGCAATATACTCAGTTAAATATTCTGTATTATGCCTTCCCAATTTCATGGATACTAACAATATTTCTTATTATAATTGGATTTGTTATAATAAAACCAATAGAGTAACATCAGAAGAATGCCTTTGCGCTATAAACATAAATTTCAGAAATATCAGTGTCCAAGATTACGCTTTGACATCTGATTTCACAAATTCCACGCTTGACCGCATAGTAACTAGTTACTCATCCCTTGATGATAACTTCTAAAATATTGTACCATAGATTGTTTATTTCGGAAATTACTTCCCAATAAAAATGGGCAGAAGAAAACCTCCAAATCTTTTTGGGACTTGGAGGCTTGATTCCGACCATTTTATTCGCAGGCAACTGTTTTTCTGCTACCATAAAAGAACTACGCAAGCGCAGTTTCCTTACCCGCAATAATTGCTTTCACTTCTTGTATATTCTTATCTGTAGCCATAGCGATCTGCTCTACAGTAAAACCATTGTTATGCATATTAAGAATAATTTTTTCTTCTTTTCTTGCTTCACCAATCGCAATACCCTTTTCTTCAATCCCCTGGCTCAAGTTACACATAACGCTCACATCCTTCCTTAAGTTCTCCTCAATAGGAATATCGTATTCATTTCCAATTATGTTTAGTTTTTCATCTATTGTAAGTTCCTGCGACAGCAGCGCTCCCAACAGTCGGTGCAATTCATAAGTATCATCATGTTGCGGCAATTCCTTTGCAAGTCCCAACATTATGATATTGAGCAAATCAAGATTCCCTTTCCATTCATAGGAACCAATCAAATTTTCTCTGGTAAGATGAATATGACTCATACTATTCTCATTCATATTCATACACAACCAGATGGAATATACACGCTTAATGTCATCGTAGCTGGTGTTTTCAAAATCACGTTCTTTTTGTGATGAAATCAGCCTGCTCACATAAAAGATTGCCCGGTTTAAGATTTCATAACCTTTCGGCTCATCTTTCTGTGCTTCCACATTTATTATAATCTGTGATAAAACGTCTTTTCGGCTATCTTTAGATGGCATTTTATCTTTGTATGGCATGCGCACATAAAAAACAATATCAAATCTTACCAGTCCTTCATTGACCTCTTCATTTTCTGTGTTGAGACCTACCAGTCTCTCACCATTTTTTTCATTGATTGTATTGGTAAGCCCAGGCTCCACAGGTACTGTACTGATATGTGGTGTTCCCTCAATATAGTCAACTACATCCCTAGGATTCATGCCCTTAAACTCATCAACTGTCTTTACCAGTATATGTGCCAGTATGCTTTTTTGTCCTAGCAGGCGCTTTGCGCTGGTATCATACTGTGCTTTTGAATCCGTTGCTTTCACTGCATTTTTTAATTCTGTATTCACCGGTCTGCCTCCTTTTTGTAACAGATATAGTCATCCCCAAAAAGGTCTCTGACCACATATATATTATAACTTACGCATTTCTTTTATACAACTAGTTTTTACGTCCGGAAAATGGACAAAAAACTCCAAATTTTCCATATGCTTTGAGCTTTAATCACATACCTAAGCGATTTTTCATCCATAAATACATATATTTTTGATTTGATACTAGCAGTTCAATTCAATATAATCTATTGCCTGTTTCCACCCATGACCAGGCGCATCATCACCCCAATACCTGCCGGTTACCTCATCTAATTCGTCTACACACTTTTGCAGCTTTTTTATATTGGCTTTGCGTTCCTCACGCGTTATAGTTTTCAAGCTTTCATTCTTTACTTTATATGACATGCTTTGTAAAAAATTAACAATATCAAAATATTCCTCTGAATCTTCAAATCTTGTATCTCCGGGAAAGCAGTCAATTACCTTTTCAAAAGCTGTTTTCATATCTTCTGCCCCTGCCTGGCTTAATGTCTCAGCAATATAAGGTACAAATTGAACCGTTTGGCACATTATAAACCACCAGCCTTCGTATTTCCAATTGCCAATCAGGTTAACAAGAATATGTAAATGAAATAACTGTGGTGTAACCAGATTCTTTATATCCAATAGTGAACCCTTCTCCCATAAACAATCTGATTTCACTGCAAGAACACTCTCATCTATATCTTTAACGTCACCATAGAACTCTTTTATCGTAATCATATAATTTTACCCTTCGTACAGAAATTTTAATAATTAAAATTATACATGCCTAATCTATCTCCCCCTCTCCATCTGAACAACCACCTCACAATGATTCGTCATCGGAAACAAGTCAACTCCGACCATCTTCTGCACCTTATACCCCTTCTTTTTGAGCACTCCAAGATCACGCGCAAGCGTATCCGGACCGCAGGATATGTAGACTATCTTTTTCGGTGCAAGCTTTGCTACACAGTTTAAAAAGGTCTCATCACTTCCCGAACGCGGAGGGTCCATGAACACAACATCCGCGCGTTGTCCGTTGGCTGCCATGCGGGTCATAAATTTTCCGGCGTCATCGCAGTAGAAACGGATGTTATCCATATTGTTGCGCTTTGCATTGGCGATGGCATCCTTCACGGCGTCGGCATTTAACTCAACACCGATGACATTTCCGCCTTTCCCGCCAGCCTGCCCAGCCATGTATGAAGCCGCGGTTATTCCGATTGTCCCGATTCCGCAGTATGCGTCTATGACCGTCTCATTTCCCGTTAGCCCGGCAAATTCAATCGCCTTGTTATAGAGGATTTCCGTCTGGACGGAATTTACCTGATAGAAGGACTTTGGCGATATGCGGAAGGTATTGCCGCACAGCACGTCCTCAATATAGCCCTTTCCGTAGAGTGTCTGTTCCCTATCGCCTAACACCATCGATGTGCGCTTGTCATTGATATTCATTACGATTGTTGTTATCTCCGGGTG
Source organism: Eubacteriales bacterium (assembly GCA_050874845.1). Lineage (GTDB taxonomy): Bacteria > Bacillota > Clostridia > Lachnospirales > Lachnospiraceae > CAG-882. Next base: position 36,203 of record JBNMLM010000002.1, read on the forward strand.
TTCCTTTAAAAGAGCCTTCACAAAATTATTTTTAGAAGGAAACATCGTGCTTGAGAGGACAAGCACAACCATAATCTGTCCGGTGCTGTGCGCTGTTCTGATGAGAACATGGCGGAACAGACCTGTTCTTCTGTCCTCATCGTAGACCTTAAGCTTGAATGATGGAATAAGCTTCCTGATAGTCGCGATTATCTCGTCCGCTTTTTCATTTTCAATGAGGCAGCTATCAACCGCAACAACCTTGTGAGTTCCCTCCTCGTACACACCGGATATAACATTTCCTTTTCTGTCCGTTGTGAAAACGGCATGTACCTTGTTGCGGTAATGCAACGGATCTTCCATGCCAATCACTTCTGTAAGCTTGCCGTACGGAGCTAAAAGCTTTGCAAGAGCATCCTTCTTTATCTTAAGCTGTTCTGCGTAATCATGCTTAAGCAGATTGCAGCCGCCGCATTTTTTGTCATAAGGGCAATTATATTTCATATTCTTCTCTCTTTTCTCCATTTCATCCACTTCTCCTTACACCCCTGTCAGCATATCAAAATCCGGTATAAAGCTGTCCTTCGCGACATCGCCCTCCTGAATGAAGGCATTCTCCACACCAAGGTCGATTGCATAATCCACAACCTCGTCATACTCCTCCTGTGTGACGCATCTTCCAAGCTCGGGGTAGAGCGCGTTAAGCTTTCCGTCGGGCATAAGCTCCGGCATCGGGGTGTACTGGCTCATTATGCTCATGTAAATGTCATCCCCATAAGTGTCATAGAGGTACTTTACAACCGCCTTAGAATCCGCGGTGCACCCCGGAAGCACCAGATGGCGCACTATCATTCCGCGCTTCATTATAAGACCATCCTCATCCGTTGCCGTATTATCATCTGGCATTTCCACCTCAAAAACCGGAGTTCCGACCTGTCTGAACATCTCCGCAAGCGCAGCCATCGCAGCCACAGGATAGTCCTGTGCCTTACTATATTTTCCGGCAAGCTCAGGTGACATATATTTCATATCTGGAAGGTACACATCCACAAGTCCATCAAGCAGCTTTAGCGCCTCAACCTTCTCATAGCCGCCACTGTTGTATACCACCGGCAGGTTCATTCCCTGTCTTTTTGACAGGTCAAGCGCCTGCACAATCTGCGGTATGTAATGGGTCGGCGTCACAAGGTTAATGTTAAGCGCTCCTCTATCCTGCTGCTCAAGAAAAATCTGTGCAAGCCGCTCTACCGAAATCTTCTTTCCGACCTTCGCATTGGCAATATTGTGGTTCTGGCAGAATACACAGCCAAGCGGGCATCCGGAAAAAAATACCGTACCTGAGCCATACTCACCCGATATGCAGGGCTCCTCCCAATTGTGAAGCGCCGCACGCGCCACATATATATCACTGTCACAGCCACATCTGCCGCGCACACCATTAAGCCTGTCAGCACCGCACTCACGCGGACATAGCGTACACGCGGAAATGTCATATTTCCATTCCATTTTTATCCCCATTTCATTTTTATATATTCTTAATTTGACCATTTTTTGCTTCTATGATAAAATCATTCTACTATATCCGAACATGTTTTCCAACATAATTCGATATATTTTATCAATAGTCAGTTAAGGAGATAAAAAATGAATCCAGCCAAATTATTCCAGTTAAAATCATCCTGGGACCGCTTCACAGCAGCCCATCCGAAGTTTCCGATGTTTCTTCGCGCAGTATCGGGAAACGATGTCATAAAGGAAGGTACAATTATAGAGGTTAATATTACAACCGCCGATGGGCGCAATTTTTCCACAAATGTCAAGCTCACTCCTGAGGATATGCAGTTGTTCGCGGATGTAAAAGAGACAGTAAAGTAGCTATGCCCTGATATCATCCAGACAATTCGTCCTGTCCATTTTCATGAACTTTACAAGGTCGACAACCGTCTCATTAAACAGCATGAGCTTCTCCCTGTCCTCATCCCATGGATATAGTCTGTCATCATGGTAATGGCCCCATGCCCATCTTTTATAGTCAAGCTTACATTCTATCTCCCCAAGATAGCGTTCCATCGTCTTATCAATCATAGTCTGGTTGAGCGACTTGAGAAATAGATCGCGGGGTTCATACTGTATCGGACATGTATGTGATATGACCAGGTCAACCGGTCCTTCTTCCATGAGTTTACGCCCTTGCTCCATCTCCTGTTCCGAAAGCTGTTCGTCCGCAAACCACTGCCAGTGATTTCTTAAACGATACCACTTGTCAACCGAATAGGCTCCGGGGATGGACAATGTCCTATATCCCGAAAAATTATATAATCCGGGGATATCCGACAGATATTCAATATCCGGAAAATCCTTTTCAACATATATCGTTCCATCATATTTATTCTTTTCTTCCCATGCATGAGGAAATCTTTTCATAACCTCCTTTACTCTTGCCTCATGGTTGCCCCTAAGACAGATATAGGTAAAAGGCAGGCTTGATAATTGCTGCTTGAACTCATAATCCCTGCTTCCGGTTATCGAATAGTTACACCCCACATCCCCAAGCAGAATAATATTATTATGGCACTCATCAAGACTAAGCCTTTCCCTGTTCTGATTGTAAAAATATGCGACCGGTGCCACCTCTCCGTGAATATCTCCTATGAGAAACCAGTTTTCTTTCATGTACTTTTATCCTCCTATCCTTTTAATAAAATCCAAATTTTCTCAGATATCCGGCACAGTTTTTGATTCACCGGATATAGGACATCTTATACCCGGCAGTTTTTCTTTCCTGCCGGGCATTTAAACATATCATAAGATAAATCAATATCTACTATTGTATTGCTCTATTTATAAAGCTTAAGATTTTCTACTGCTATCGTACCCGAACCATGTGCTATTACGGTAAGCTCCTCCACGTCTGTAACATCCAGTTCAAATTTTTCAGGCTTAACTCCGGCACTAAAAACACTTGTAGAACCAATATATTCTCCATCCGCATAAAATTCCATATATGATTCACACGAATTTGACTTACTATCATCAGTCAGAAAAAAGGTACCTTTTAATGTTGAATATTCACTATTTAACATAAATGTAGCCTGAAAATCATCACCGGAGGTTCCATAAATTCTATATACTCTTTTATGCACCTTGCCTACATTATCCATCACATCGTTTTCAGTTTCTACCAAACAATCCGCATCACCTACCGTAGTATACACCCCAAAAAGATTTACCCCCTTGCCTGAGCCTTCTGATATTGTGTCATCCGTTGTTGTCTCTTTAACTTCTGTTCTCTCCTGTTCCTGTGCAGTTGTATTTCTGTCTCCATCTGTCACATAGTTTATCCCGGACTGTGTCTCCATTGTTTCAACATCCGTGGAAGCTTTAGTCCCACTATCCAACCCCACTCTCTTAATCATGCCCGAAGCTATAACCACAACAATATAAACAAATAAAAACACAAAAATTATTCTCTTCTTACTCATATCTTAATTCCTCCTGATTTAATATAATAAGTGAATTTGTAAAATCTACGATTTTGTTTTCATCCAGCGAATGATCCTGCTTCATTTCTGATACTGCTATGAGGAAGCTGTCCAGCTCTCCAAGAAGTCTCTGAACATCCTTCACAATCTTGTACAGATACTCTTTGTCCTCATCGCTCACTTTACTTTTCGATTTAATAATAAGTAATCTTTTATAAAAACGTCCCGCCTTGGACTGCATTATCCTCTCTGCCATACTGAAGGCATCGTCAATTTCTTTCATTGGCATATCCTGAAAATCCAACGTCAGGATTTTATTCAGTGCATCCTTTTTTCTGAAAAATTCCCTTCCGCGTTCTAACATCTTACAGCGGTAATTATCCACTTCATATACAACAGTGCACTCGCCGATAAGATTTAACAGCTCCGGTAAATCCGGCTCCTTCTTAAGAATTAGCAGCACAAGATATGTAAGCACAGACGCTATAAGTACCAGCGTAATTTCCTTAGGCAGCTGAAATTCAATTGCAGGTACTGTTAAGAGTGCCAGCACCACAATTAACCCTCCCGATTTCTTCTTATTCACTTTCCTTCACCCCTTTCCCGGCAGTATCCTTTAAATACCGTCTTTCTTTCCCTAACGCTATTTTCATAAATTTCCATGTTTACAACCTCCTTTTATTTTCTGTTTTGTTCTATCTCTTCCTTACAAGTAGATAATACAAAAAAAGTAGCAGATTTTCATCCGCTACTTTTTAACATTTATTATTATATGTTTAACACTTTATTGGTAATAGTTAAATTTTACAATCCTACAATCACTCAAATATATATTTCGTCCTCCTCACATTATCCTCATCAAGCTTTTTTAAATTAATCTTCTGTGTTGTCTTCTTATAATGCTGTAATATCGGCATAATCTGCGCCTGTACACCGGCTGTATCATCACCAAGCTCTGCAAAGCTGCACAGGTATGGATGTAATTTTGCTATGTCCAGCTGGTGTCTTGGATTTCCCTTCTGCATATACGCTGCCACCTGTGATATTTGTGCGCGGAGCCAGCCCTGAGATATCATATACCAGTTCCAGCGGCTATGCTCATGGCAGGTGGCTTCCTGTAGATTTTTATTATCCTCAAGCCACTCCTCGTACTCATCAGCCAGCTTTTTAACCATGCTTTTAATCCCATACTGTCTCCAGTCAACAAGAACAATTCCCGCCATGAACATGCGGTATATCACGCTGATTGCACAGTTTATTGAACTGTCGCGATTGTAGCTTCTTCCATAAAAATCACGGCAGGCACTATAATAAGCCTCCTCATCGCTCTCAATTTTCTTCCCATAATACGATAGGTGCAATAAAAGTGCCTGTCTTTCATATTCATTGTCAACCAGCCTGTCCCACGAATAGAGTTCCGTTTCATTTCCAAATGAAAAAATATTATAGTTGTTATACCACTGATAGCCGATGGCCTGATTTCCAACCGTGTTCACCGAAAGAATGTTTTCAAGCTCGCATTCCGGACAGTATGCCGCGATAAACGGAAATCTCTCAAAATCATCCCCGGCGCGGAGCAGCATTTCACGAAGCTTCATGCCAAGCTCCGCGTTTTCATAGCCATTCTCCAAAGCGGCAATAAAATAATTACCGCGAAAAACCGTCTCCTTAAGTATATCATTCTGACCATCCATATTTGTCATAAAATCAATACTTCTGACATTGTCTGCCGGCTCATTTATATACCTTATATTGCACTCACTTATCAAATCCTTATGCTTTTTTACACCGGGACAATATATATCCATATACTGCTCCACCTTCGAAGCCTTATCGCATATAACCGAAATATTGATTTTGCGGTTCATGTATGCAATTCCGATTGCACTGCGCAAAAGATAAAAGCAATTGATAGCACTGCCGATTATCACAAGATTCAGCTCTGTATTTTCCGGTTTTTTCAGATATGGAATAAACAACGGCGCATTGCTGTACAGCGTGCGTGCCGCGTCCTTCTTTATGTTACATATATGCACCCTGACATACCGCTCTAACATGCCAGCCAGCATATTATCTATAATTTTTTCCGCGTATTCATCATCATTGCGAATATATATATCTACATTTTTTGCAACCCTCTCTGCATACGTAAAATCTGCATATTTCTTTAACAAGTCCTCCTTGAGCATGCGAAGAATCTCAAGGCAGTCGGACAGATTCTTCTTCTGGTTGTCATCAAAAAAATAAAAAATCTGACGTCTGTTTTTTCCTGCATATACATATTTTTTTACATTATCCTTTTCATACAGCTTTACAACATTCTTTCTCTCGTAAAAATTTTTCGTAAACCGACTTGTTATCTCATTCTGCGAATTGACAATACATTCAAAATTCTCGCCAAAATCCGTGAGCTTTGTACTCTCCGGTTCAATTTCTGCGGACCGATTCATAAGAAGCTCCCTCACAGCCTCAGAAATTCCAGCCTTTGCGGCACATTCAATATAATACCTGCCCTCACTGCTGCCTTGGTCAACATCGGTCAAATATTTGCCATAATAAAACATGCAGGCTGCGTCATTTAACATTCCCTGCTCCAATAATGGAAATATTTTTTCGGGTTCTGCCACAATATCCAATGCCGAATCTCCATAATAAAGATATCGGACATAGTCCCTTACCGCATGCTCCTCTTTCTCCTCCACACCCTTCATCAGACGCGTTTTCGCCTTGTTTTCATCGACACTACAGCCAATGCCGTTTCTGTAGCACAGATAGAGTTCATAATCTGCAAGAGGATATGTCTTTGAAGCCTGCATAAAATGATAGACCGCCTGCGTCGGATTCGCACCACAGCCTGACCCCTCCTGAAGCATTTTTCCTATGCGCCAGTTCAATTTTCCGGCTATTTCTCCATAGCCCTTTTCTGAACTTCTCTTCAATAATTTACAAAACGCCTCGTACGCCTTATCCTTCTGACCTATCTCATACAGATACTCACCATATCTGAAGCTGTCCTCTACTCCGTTTCCAAAATCCTCAACATTTTTCTGCGTATCAAGGGCTGAATAATATTCCGGAAGTATAAGCTTCAGACAATCCGACACATGCGTACCAAGTTCAAGCACCAGCAGCATCCGCGATAATGCCTTATACGGTTTTGTGGAAAACAGCAGCTCCATCGTATTCTTACATTCCGGGTGAACCTTAAGCTCAGAATACTGCACACAATATCTGTTTAGCAGCTCCCTAAGTCCATCCCTGTCATAGAATGCATTGATTTCCTCAGACATAATTTTCTCAAATTTTCCGTCCATCTCGTCTATAATAGCTTCATAATTTTTCATAAAAATCATTGCATTCTTCTCAAAAACCGCATTTGCAAGACGATGATTGTGCAGTATCCATGAATAGTATGAAGGGCTTTCTTTTTCCCTCACCGTCGCGGCAAAAGAATCCGGCATGAAAAACAGCACGCGCTCCTGCCTGTTCAGTCTGCCCTCAACCTCACTGCAATTTTCAGGAAGCTCGATTATAGCTTTCCTGTCCTTCCCCTGTCCAAGCAGGCTTTTTATGAAATCATCCAAATCTGTTGCCATGACCAATCCCCTTTTCATTATATTGACGGTAACCATATAACTTCATTATATAATCGCATTAAACTTTTTCAATATATACTATTTAACATTTTGTATTTATAGTTTAACATATTTTATGATTTATTTACAACGGACTATTGGGCAGCAAGTATTATTTTAACGCGGTCATAGATAAACTCACCTGTCTTTTTTGTCAAAGCAGGCTCCATTTGCGAAAAAATATCACCGCATTTCAATACAGGATAATTCTAATACACATAGGAAAAAGGATATATGAATGAAGCCGCGCATGGCAGTTTCATTCATATATCCCTTTTTATTTTCTACCCTTCTTCCTCTCCTGCTTAATCCTATACATCATCTTATCCGCCGTCCTGATATAGTCCTCCATCCCCAGTTCGAGTTCGTCCGGTGAGGAAATGATATGCCCAATGCTCGCCGACAATTCAACCGGGAGTGCGCCTGAGCTGTTGTAAGCCTCAATCCTTCTCTCTATCTGCGTCTGGATAGCTGCTGCCTCGTCCTCACTGTCACAGCTCCCCATAAGGAGAAATTCATCCCCGCCATACCTCAGGCAGAAGAAGGAGCTGTCAGGCTTCACATCATTTAGAACCAACGCCATCGCCTTGATAGCGGCGTCACCAACTTCATGTCCATAGGTGTCATTTATTCTCTTGAGCCCATCCATATCAGCAAAAAGAAAAAGCGTATGCCTGCCCTCCCTGCGGTTTCTCTCAAACAATACCGCACCTACATGTTGAAGCGCAAAGCGGTTGTAGATTCCCGTCATCACATCGTACATGTAGAGGTGCTCAAGCTTCTTATTAAGTTCACGTATACAGATACTCTGCCTGATTGTCTCAAGTGCAGTATTCAGCACGCTGAGCCAGTAATACAGGCTTCCGTTCTCAATATATTCAATTCCGTTCTCCATAACACAATATCCGAACTGACGCCCATTATGATGAAGCGGCATAAACACTATCGTATGTGATTCCTCTTTTTCATCAAGAAAGCCATCGGGTATAAGCCTTGATGTGACAAATGAAACAGGTCTGTTGTCCCTGCTTTTTTTATTGAGCAAAAGCATCATATTTTCAGGATATTCCAAAGAATGTGGTTTCAGCACATCATCAGCACCATTTTTGTCCGGCATTTCGTATGATGGCTCCACATCATTTTCTTTATATTGACTTTCGTCTATGAGCAGACAGAAATTATCAAGCTTAAAATTGTCAAGCTCCCACCACAGCTTCACTGCAAACTCTTCAAGAGATGGCGCCGTCATAAGCCGCGTCTGCATATAATTGATCTTGCGTCTTATCTCCTCATTCGTGTACAAAATATCAAATATCTCTTTTTTTCTGTGCCTTTCTGCCGCTCCATACGGTACACAGCCGCAGCTCTCATTCGGCACATATTCGTATGTACTGTACTCATTTTTAGGATATGTCTCACCAGCCATCATCCCGATCATCCTGTCAACACACAGTCTGCCAAGCTCATCATCCCAGCGCTTGACACTTGCAAGTCCGGGCAGATTACTCTGAGCCTTCAGAGTATTGTCAAAGCCTGTAACCTTCATATCCTCAGGCACCTTATAGCCGCACTGCTCTAACTTGCTTATAAAGCCTATCGCCATCATGTCATTGGCGCATACAACCGCGTCGGCAAGCAGGCAGCCATTTTTTGCAAAATCATTGAATGCCTTCTCACCGTCGGACTCACTAAACGAATAATCTCCCATTCTCCTTGCCTCAGGCTCTATTCCGTGCCGCCTGAGGGTATCGCAGAAAGCCTGCCTTCGCTGCATTGCCTCAATATTCGCTGCCGGACCCCCGACATAGTTAAAAACCCTGCACTTATGCACCTCTATCAGGTGTTCAACCACCTCCGACATAGCCGCATAATTGTCCGTACCCACCATACATGTGCCATCTGCTTCCTGTTCCACGCTGATACATGGTATATTTCTTTGCCTGAGCCGGGCTGCAAGCCTTACAACCCTGTCCCTTGAGGCAATATTGTTGGAAATAATGACGGCACCGTCAAAGTCGGACTTTAAAGCAAGCTCGAAGATATTGTATTCACAGTCATTATATTCCTTCTCACCATGAAAGCCTCCATAGGTGTTAAAGATATAGAGACTGTTGCCAGTTTCCCTTGCCCGCCTGCTCATCCCACGCAGAATCCCTCCGATGAGCTCTGCATTCCACGCCGTAGAAAAAACAGCAATCCTTTTACCCATGCTAATCCTCATTTCTTTGGCGATTCTGTCCGTCCATGGGCGAACCACCATCCACGATTATAAAATATCCACTCCTGTAAATTCACATGTCAAACTTATCTATTAAAATATATTTTATATTATCGTCGAATCGTTTACTAACAATATATTGCTAATCAATGGGTAGAAATTGCGGTTTTACAGTGTATTCCTCAATTGCATGACAACAAAAAAGCGGCATGCAGCCCAATAGCCGCATACCGCCTCATCACAATATACATGATTATAATATATAGTTTACCCACACGCTCATCTCGCCCTCGCCGCGGTTGTTCCATGCATAGTACGGAACATACGTCAATTTCACATCCCTATACTCCGGCTTCCTAAGCGTGGTATATAACGGCTCATTTGATTTTTCTGCGTCACCGCTTGGAGAATCGCAGACGTTAATCAGCTTCTTTCCGGCAATCCGCAGCGCAACCACGTCCGTGCCGGCAATATTGAGCATAACCGGCTCAGGCTTTGCCGCCGCACACACGCTGAGCGTATGAAGGTCCGTTCCGTTGTCCGCCTCCTCAAGGCAGTAGATGAACGGTCCGCGGCGAAGTGCCGTCTTATTTATATCCTCGCGTACCTCGTTGTTGGCAGCAATAAACTCAGGCTCCATTGAGAGTTCAAGCTTGACTGAATCCCCCTTCCTCCAGTCATGTGTTATATATAAATATCCGTCCTTGCGCTGTGCGCTGTTCTCATCAAGCTCTCCGGTGACACCGCTCACCTTGAAGCTTCTGCTCCACTCCGGTATGCGGATTGCAAGGGTTCCATGTACACTCTGTTCATTGGTGCATGAGTATACCGTGGTGCCCTGCCATGGCATATCTGTGGTGACTTCAAATCTCAGCTCTTTTCCATTGACATCTTTTTTCACACTTCCTCCTACGAAAAGGTGTGCAAAAAGTGTATCCTCATTCTCTGTATAGGCATACATGGCAAGTGAGCTTAAAAGCCTCGCTATGTTAGGAGGGCAGCATGCGCAGCCGAACCATTTCTGACGGATTGGCTTTACATGGAACTTTCTGGCATCCTCGTGGCATGCCTTCGGGTACACCTCCAGTGGATTTACATAGAAAAAGCTCTTTCCATCGGCCGCCATTCCCGCAAGCACAGTGTTGTAAAGTGCCCTTTCCATAACATCCGAAAATCTTCTGTCCGGCTTTATCTCAAGCATTCTTCTGGCAAAGAACACAAGACCGATAGCTGCACAGGTCTCAGAGTAAGCCGTATCGTTAGGCAGGTCATAGTTAAATGAAAATGCCTCACCTAAATGCGTCGCGCCGATACCTCCTGTCACATACATTTTCTTCTGTGTGACATTATTCCACAGCTTAAGACATGCCTCATAGAGTGCGTCATCATCATCCACTCTCGCGACATCAGCCATTCCGGAGTACAGATATACCGCGCGCACCGAATGTCCGAACGCCTCATCCTGCTCACGCACAGGCAGGTGTGCCTGATGGTAAAAATGGCGGAGTTCATTCTCATGTCCCTTCTTTACAACCTCAGGGTGCTCCTCATCAAAATAGTATGGTCTTGTTCCCCTCTGGTTTATAAAAAATTCTGCAAGCCTTCTGTATTTTTCTTCACCTGTCACATCGTACAGTCTCATAAGCGCCATCTCGGCAATCTCATGTCCCGGATAGCCCTTCTTCTTTCCCTCTTCCTCACCGAAGCAGTCATACACATAGTCTGCGAACCTGCGCGCTGCGTTCAAAAGCTTATCCTTGCCTGTAGCCTCATAGTATGCGACCGCCCCCTCCGTGAGATGTCCAAAACAGTAGAGTTCATGATTATCGCGGAGATTGGTGAACACCTTCGACATGTCATTTATTATATAGTATGTATCAAGATATCCGTTCTCCTGCTGTGCCGCACACACTATATCGATTGCCCCGTCCGCTATGCGCTCAAGCTCCTCATCCGGGTGCTGCGTGAGAGAATATGCGACCGCCTCAATCCACTTTGAGAAGTCGCTGTCCTGAAACAGGAATCCATAAAATCTGTCCTCAAGGTGTTCCATGTCCTGCGGTAGTGTCTCAAAGGTATCAAGCGGCCATACCTTATCCTGATATTTGTCCCCAAGCTCACGTCTAGCCTTCGTGATTTTTCCCGCCACCTTGAAATTCCTCATGCAGAAACTCGGAGCTGCCCCTTCCACCTTGTCATTTAACGCGTCCCACTGGTATGGAATAACCTCTTTTCTTACAAGCTCCATCTTCTCCTTCCAGAACTTGTCGTTTACCTGAACATTTCTCAGTGATAATGGTTTTGTATACTGCTTCATAATCCCTCCAAAAATTGTTTTTGCTTATTACAACCATGGCTTCATATTATCAGTTTGTAATATAATAGTACATGCAAAAACCACATTAAAAAGTGAAAAAAGGTTAGATAAAGAAACATGAATACTTTAAAATATTTCCACGTTTTTAAGGATTACATTTCTTGCATGGTTCATATCCCATACTTATAAGTTCTTCCCTCGTTCCTGTATAATCCAATCTGTTTTCTGTCTTTATCTGCTTGACTGATGAACACGATGGATAATGAAACTTCTTTGTGCTGGTGTTCGCCACATAGTCCATGCCCGGCCGGGCTGCTGTCTCCGTCTGCGTTATCTCCTGCCCTTCATCCGCAAGCCAGTTATCACCCGTCGCATAATCTATGACAATTCCATCCTGAACATTGTAGATGAACATGCAAAAGCTTAACCCATCATCATCCCCAAGGCTGGCGGCCTCCATCAACACCCCCTTCGCTACAAGATTATCTCCGTCAAATATAGGCGTTACCCTGTACAACATCTTCACATTCTCATCATATTTCAAGGTGTCTAAAACCTGATTTTCAAGCTCTAACATATCAAAATTTAGCTGTCTTGTTCCTGTAATCAGATTTCTTGTATCATCATTTATACCGGATACAGCGTACATAAGAAGATGACATCTGTTGTATAAATACATATCCGGTATAATCGATTTATCGTACTTTGCCGTGTGCCAGCCGCTCGGCTTAATATGTCCGATTTCTCCCCTTTCCTCCGTGGGCAGGGTCATATTAGAAAATAGTCCTACACATGTCCCACATCTTCCTAGTTCATCCAACTCCGACAGATAAATAAAACTGTTCCCCGAATAAGCTTTTATTTTCTCATTGAAAAAAGGGACATTGTCATTGACTACATAGAAATCCGTGCCATTGTATTCAGGTATGGAAAGACTGCTTACATCTACAAGCACATCCTCGACTGAAAGTACCTCGCCGGTCGAAATGGTGTCATCTGAGGTATCCGAAGGTGCTGCTGTCTCTGCCTGAGAAAGCTGCCCCTTTATGGAAGCAGCATAATCAGGACTGTCACAGCCTGTGACAATAAATGCAACAGCCATTACAAGAGCTAACAGCCCTGCCCTTATCCTCCCCATCCCTTTGGCAGTTTTTCCCTCGCAGACATTTATGTCTGTGCGTTTTCTCTCTGCTAATTCTTCAATACTTTCTTTTATTTGCATATTTATCTCTCCTCTGTATATTCTTTAACATATCTATTATAGCGTTCATATTTATTGCTGACAATAACTGAATATCAGCTTTTTTAATATAAAATTCCTATTATGAATCATTATTTTCGTTAAATTTTTGACTATTATATACAATTATCATACAACTATGTTATACTTTACATGTATAGCGTATTAAAGTTGATACTTGCATACGATAATACAGCAACTAAACTAAATTCAATTATTCAGAAAGGGGTATTAGAATGGGATTTTTGACAGGTAAGACAGCCATTATAACAGGCGGAGGAAGAGCCGTCCTCAAAGATGGAAGCTGCGGTTCTATCGGTTACGGTATTGCGACAGCCTATGCTAAAGAAGGAGCCAATCTCGTAATCACCGGAAGAAATGTTAAGAAGTTAGAGGAAGCAAAGGCAGAGCTTGAAGAGAAATTCGGTATCAAGGTTCTCCCTGTGCAGGCAGATGTAAGTGCCGGAACAGATAATGAAGCTACCGTTGCCAATGTTGTTAAGCAGGCAATCGGTACCTTCGGACGTATCGACGTACTCATCAATAATGCGCAGGCATCAGCATCCGGTGTCACTCTGGCAGACCACACAACAGAGCAGTTCGACCTTGCTGTATACTCCGGACTGTATGCCGCTTTCTACTATATGAAAGCATGTTATCCATACCTTAAGGAAACCAAGGGTTCCGTTATCAACTTTGCATCGGGCGCAGGTCTTTTCGGAAACTTCGGTCAATGTGCCTACGCTGCTGCTAAGGAGGGCATCCGAGGTCTTACAAGAGTAGCTGCTACCGAATGGGGTCCTGATGGAATCAATGTCAACATTGTATGTCCGCTCGCATGGACAGCACAGCTTGAGAACTTTGAAAATGCATACCCTGAGGCATTCAAGGCAAATGTCAAAATGCCGCCTATGGGACACTACGGAAATGTAGAGACAGAGATAGGCCGTGTATGCGTACAGCTTGCATCACCTGATTTCAAGTTCATGACAGGTGAAACCCTCACGCTCGAAGGTGGGCTTGGACAGAGACCATAGTCTCTGCCCCCTCCACTATACTATATACTTTCCAAGCGTGTCCATCATAACATCGATATTTATAGGCTTTGCAAGATGCGCATTCATTCCTGAGATAAAGGCTTTTTTCTTATCCTCCTCAAATGCATTGGCAGTCATAGCAATGATAGGAATAATTCCTCGTTTGCCCTTCATCTTTCTTATCGCATCCGTAGCCTCATATCCGTTCACATCCGGCATCTGAATATCCATCAGGATTCCGTCATAGTAATCCTCATCTGCCGCCTCCACCATGTCCACACATACTTTTCCATCACAAGCTCGCTCAACCTCAATTCCATTTTCACGAAGTATCGTCATTGCAATCTCCGCATTAAGATCGTTATCCTCCGCGAGAAGCAGCCTTTTACCCTTAAGTCTGTTGCGAAGTGCAGCTCTATCTGGTTGAACCTCGCTCTCCTTCATTTTCTCAGCAGCAATCGGAAATGCTATAGTAATTATTGTCGTTGTACCGTTACCCGGTTCACTGTTCACTGTTATATTTCCGTTCATCTGGTCAAGTAATGCCTTTACGATTGGAAGCCCTAAGCCGGTTCCATCCACCTTGCCCTCTGTGCTTGAATGTTCGCGTGTAAACTCTTCAAATATATGTGGCAGATACTCCTTGCTCATTCCAATTCCTGTATCAGAAATCTCAATCCTGTACGAAGCGTATCCTTCTGTATCACATTCCTTTTCGGACATATTCATACGCACCTGTCCGCCGCACGGAGTATATTTCACTGAATTTCCGACAATATTTAAAAGTATTTCTTTTACTTTTGTCTCATCACATACAACATTATCGTGTTCGATATTGCAGGTAAAATTACACGTAAGTCCTTTTTCCTTCACCGTAGGTTCGAACACATCCTCCAGAGACTTAACAATCTTACTTAACGAAGTGGGATTCTCATTCAGTGTAATCTTCCCACTCTCTATCCTCGCCATCTCAAGTACATGATTGATTATTGACAGAAGCACAGACCCCGACGCCTGTATTTTGTCTATATACTCACCAACCTTGCCCTCATCATCGCTGTGCTCCTTAAGTAATTGTGAATAGCCTATTATAGCATTCAGCGGAGTTCTTATATCGTGGCTCATATTAAAAAGGAATCTGGTCTTCGCCTCATTTGCCGACTTCGCCTGTCTTGCCGCTTTCTCGATATCTGCGGTATACACCGATTCCCTGTACCTTCGCATATCAAATTGCCAGTATAATGCGGTGATAAGAGCAGAGATTATTATGGCAAACATGGTGGCATACAGAATATCGGTATTTGCTATCCAGCCTTCCATTGGCACTATCTCAAAATGCCAGCTGTCATTGGGTACCTCACAGACAACCTCTAAAGCCTCTTTGGATATTTTTTCCGTACTCTGTGCTATTGAAATTTTCTCACCTGTGTTCATGTCATATTTCCAAATGCAATAATCATAACGGGCTTTCTCGAGTGTATCCAGCTGTATATTCTGAATAAAATTATCCCAATTGATTACCAGTATTGAAAAACCCCAGAAGCTCTGACTGCCGTCACTATCACTTACATAGATAGGGTCAAAAAGCAAGGTTCCTGTACCACCCTGCACAAGCTCATACGGCCCTGCTATGGTATACTTTTTGCTGGACATAGAAAGACGCGCCTCAGTCCTTCTTGCAGAATTGTTCAGCATGTCAAGTCCGAGTGCCTGCTTATTGTTCTCATACGGATACACCTGTGTGACAACTCCGTCCTTTGCAAGCTCTATGGCCTCAATTATATTTTCATCGTTCTGCATGTAGCTTGCAAGATTGTCAAACTCCTCATCGCTAAGCTCATATCCGCCTTCGACTATTCTCTTTAATAAATCAGATTTAGAAAAATATTTATTGAGCTGTGCCTCTATTCTCTCTACCGTTGACTCAGCTGTGTAAGCCGCCTTCAACTGTTCAGAGCTCTTCACATTGAGAAACTGAAGGTGGAGCACCGCACCCGCAATGAAAAGACTGCATATAAATACGAGCAGCATTTTTATTATTAAACTATTATGTAATTTTCTCATCTTTTCCATCTGATTATATCCTTTGCCAACCAACAGCTCTCATCTATCTTAAATAACAGCCGTTCTTCTTTCTGAATTGCCATCCGTTCTTCAACTTAAGCATTAATGCTGATATTATTATATACAAACCATTTTTCAATTTCAATTAAAATGAGTCTATAAGAAAAAAATAAAAAAGTATGGTATTAGTTAAATCGAACTGTCACTAACACCATACTTATGATTTTTACATTATTTACGAAAAGAAATCTCTCTTATTAAAGCCCGCAAACATGAATCTCATGAATGCTCTTGCATTTGTAAGCCACATAATGCGCGCATTATTTTTCTTGTTTGCAATCATCCGCGGCACTGCGAAATTGACTATCGTCTCCGGATAATCACCCAGAATATTGTAGACCTTCTTGGTCTTTTCAGGAAGCTCAATATGCGTGCTTCCTCCGTTCGCAGTCTTTATAAAGTCCGTAATCATAATACCCGGAGTGAGCCTGCACACCTTCACCGCTCCACCTGTGACGTCATCGCTTTCCTTGGCAAGTGCCTGCGTGAAATACGTGATTGCCCTCTTGGTCGTTCCGTAAATGGTAAGACCTGTCATCATCGCGTCATTGGAGCCATAGCCCTCGACATTATATATCTGCCCAAAGCCCTGCTCCTTCATTCCGGCAAATGCAATCTTTGAACCGAACATGGCACCCTTCAAATCAATGTCCAGCATAAATTCAATCTCTTTGGCGGTGAGCTCATACACCGGCTTATCCGGCTGGTTCACACCGGCATTGTTAATCCAGATATCGACATTGCCGAACTTCTTCTTAGCCGTGTCCCACAGCTTCTCCATTGCCGCGTAGTCCGTGACATCACATGTTACGGCTATCGCCTCCGTCTTAGCCTGATTGATTATCTTAAGCTTCATCAATGCTTTATCAAGATTATCCTCATTGACATCCGATAAAACCACATTGTAGCCAAGCTCCTTAAATTTCTTCGCCTGCTCGAAGCCAAAGCCCCTCGCAGAGCCGGTAATAACAACTGTCGGCATTACAACCACCACTCCTTCTGCTTCATATATTCAGCAATTCCTATTCCGTTCCAAACAGATAGCTCCTAAAAAGCTTCTGCGTGTATTCCTTTCCCTTAGCCTTCACAAACTGGTCCGTGCTTGGACCTCCGTTCGTGAGCAGCCCCTCCGTGTACATTGCCGCCGCCTTTTTCTTTTCCTTCACGTCACATTCCGGAGCCTGCTCTATAAGCTTAATAACCGCATCTAAATATTCCTGCGTGAGCTTGTCAAAGCGCGGCGTCACGTCCTTTTTGCCCTTCTTTTTGAGACTCACGGAAAACTTTATCTGGTCATACCAGTTAGGCGCAACAGGCTGTTCCGGAATGTCCTTATACTTATCTACAACCTGCTCTATGTCGTTCGGAAGTCTCTTTCTGTCCATACGCGTGTCATACAGCTCAAGAAAAATCGTATCGTTTCCCATCGCATGTATCCTGTCATACGAAAACAGAGCCATGTCCCTCTCAAACGGATTTATGATAACCGTGTCCATCTTCATAAGTCCGAACATTCCGCTTCCCGACATCACGGAAACTCTGCCAAGCCCCTCTGCGTCATAGCACTTTATCCGAAACTTCATCGGACCGACCTTGGCTGTCGCAAACTCACCTGTAGCTATCTCCTTTAACGGAAATTTTTTATCAACCATATCAAGCATTTTTTCAGTCATACTCTACCTCTGCTTTCCATTCTTTTTAGCCGCCTTGGCTGCCTTAGCCGCATCCTCTTTAGCGATTTTCTCCGGTGATGTGATATGATAAAACGGAATCAGCGGAAGCAGAAGCGGTGTTGAATCGGCGTAGGCATTATACTCAGAAAGCTTTCCATAATGTCTTATATGTCTTGTCTCGACGCGCTTGGCTCCGCTTAACATTACACAGATTATCTCAACGTAGCCTAAGACCACCAGAATCCACTGTGCGCCTTCGACCGCACCGAACGCCGATATGAACGCACCTGTCCAGAAGAGTATCTCACCAAAATAATTCGGACAGCGGCACATCTTATAAAGTCCGTGCATTGCAGGCATATTAGGGTTCTTTTCCTTTGCCTCGCCCTTCTGCTTATCCGCAACAGTCTCGATTATAATTCCCACAGCACTCACAACAATGCCTATGTAGAGCGCGACATTATTCTGTGCGCCGTTCAACATTCGGTACATAGGACCGGATGACTGGAGCACATAGAGCGCGCCGCACACAACCCACATAAAGAATGCCACGAACACAGGAACCTTCGTATCTCCTCCGACCTCACGCATCTTCTCGCGGTACTTCGTGTTCTTCAGCTCCCTGATTAACAGGAAGCCTCCCAGACGGAAACCGTAGATGATAAACAGAATACACTGAATCGCAAACACAATGTTAAACTTGCCGCCCGCTATCGACATCACAAGCATTGCCGCGCCGATTCCTGCCGCTGATAGACCGTAGCCTACCGACATGAACCACACAAATCTGAAAAAGCCCATAAAACAACACACAAGGCTGACTGCATAAATAATCCACAACTGTGGTGGAAATACTGTTATCTCCGGCATAATAATCCTCTTTTCTCCTCTTATACGCTAAAACTTAAGTCCCTTAGCATATATCTCTTTTATATATTCCGCAAAGCTTCTCTTTCCGGTCTTGACTCCCGCAACCATGTCCTCGGTCATAGTCCATTTGCCGAACTTGATCACGCCCCTCTTCCACTTCGGCGCAAAGGCTATAATCATGTCGAACAGAAACGGCGGAGCGAACTTGATTACCGGCTCCTTACCTGCCGCCGCAAAGAACATCTTCGCAATCTCCTCGTAGGTGTATATCTCGTGTCCGCCCACATCATATTCCTTATTCTTGTCGCATATATGCTCCGTGATATAGTCCGCAAAATCCCTCGTATCAATCACGTTACAGCGGATAGGCTCCTTGGTCTTTAAAAGAGTGACCTTTCCCGCCTCAACCTTAGGCTGGAATATATGTGCTGTGTCATAGAAATAACCTGTAGGGCGGAAAATCGTATATGTGATTCCGGATTTTCTTAAATTCTCCTCGAACATCGCCTTCGCGTCAAGCATAGGAATATGGCGTCCCTCTGAGGCCTTGAGAACCGATATGTACGCAAAATTCTTCACTCCCGAAGCGACAGCCTCATCAAGCAGATTCTTGTTCGCCTGATAGTCGATATCGTAAGGTGTTACCGTCTCGCTCGCCTTGGTAAGTCCCACCGTGGTGACAACCACATCAACATCCTTACAACAGCCCTTGAGCTTTTCCTTATCCGTCATATCAATCTTAAAAGGAGTATAGCCCTTGATATCCGTATCGCGTATCACAATATCAGCCGCTATGACCTCATGCCCTGCCTCAACCAATGACGCCAGCACATCCTGTCCAAGATGTCCGAACGCACCTGCAAGTAAAACCTTCATAATATAAGTCCTCCTGATGATATATTATTTTTCTCTTAACTGAAATTTCTCCAGCCCTGCCTTGTGAAGCTTTATCGCTCCCAGCATGAGCATTCCCTGCCCGACAAGGTTGACCGCCTCCGCAGCCCAGTTCATGTAACTCTGCGCAAAATCCTTCGACGAAAGATATCCCATGCACAGACTGAAAATACAGGACAGTATAAAAAATATGATTATCTTTTTCCTGCCCATCTTAGCGGCGATAACGGACAATGACGTTGCCACCCCGACAAGACCGCCAATCATCAAAGCCACAAAAATCATTGTTCCCATAAACAATATCGGTGCTACAACCGCATAAACCTTATTCCTTCCCTGCTGCGGAAACAGTATAAGACATATCATCGCCACACCTGCAAGGATAAATCCGATAGCCTGCAGTGGGAAGAAAAGATTGCTGAGCGGTCTGAAATCACATAGTCCCATCGCATACAAAAGCTTATATAATGCCTTTAAGAAACCTGACATGAATACATCCATTGTTCCTGCACAGAACATCGCATACGCGCCCTTGCTCATTTTATTGTATAGATCGCGCTGCAAAATAAATATTGCAATACCATAAAAAACTACCGGAAGAAAATCTACAATCGCCATCGGCACAGAATACATAGGCACATCTCCTTATTTTTTATTCTTTTCCTTTGCTCGTTTATCATTGATAATTGCCATCTCTTTCTCCGTAATAAGAGTTACGTTATTCTCCTTCGCCCAGCTCACACAGCCCTTTAGCACAACCGGAAGGAACACTCTAGGCACGTTGAGTATCGTCTTTAACGCGTCATCGGTGAACTTTACAACATCATCCGCACGGTCTGCGGCATAGCGCACCGATTCAAGTGTCTGTGGACGGATAGCCAAAAGCTCAGGAATCATCTTAGATCTTCTGCAATACCAGAAGTTCTTGCTGTCACGATACCCGAAATCGATAGGAACCGGCGGGAAATCCCTTCCCTTAACGCCATTTATTATCGCATCAGAGTACTTTTTCTTCATAAGAATCTTATCAACACGGAGAATGAAATGTGCTCCGAACTTCGACGTGATTCCGTTGAAATCATGGTAAGGCGGCTCATAGCCGTTTAACTGTCCCGGAACGTCCTTATCTGCCCCATCAAGACTGCTCATCCATGTGCACTCAATTACCTGATATGCGTCCGCGACAACAAGCGGTCTCTTCTCCTTCGGGTTCTTCTCCTCGATTATGCCCTTCTCAAGCTTGAACTTGCACTTAGGCATCTTCTCCTCCGGCTTATCTCCCGGCCATGAGAGCTTGACGCACTCCTTGAAGCTCTTCTTATCATCTGTCACGAAATTGATGGCACACTTGCCTGTACGCATGATATTCTGTGCGGTGTTCGACGAATTACGGCACTCAAGAAGCATTGCATAATAGTCCTTGCCCGCAATATAGTACGGCTGCACAAGTGAATACGGTCCAAGTGATGTGCTCCCATCCTCACAAAGTGTGCTGATAACTACCGTAGGCATCGGAAAAAATAACGATGTCTGGTAAAAATTATCAACGATTCTCAAATCTTCAAAGCTGCTCATAAAATACATCCTCCTTGTTTTATAATGTAATTCAGGTAATTGCCTGTAATCCCCTAGAGCAATATCTTGGAAATGAACGGTGCAATGTCCGCGAAACCTACATCCCTCCTTATTCCTGCCTGCAAAATCACCTCCGCTATAAACTCTGCCGGATTTGGAACACATTCTATCCCGAATCGCCCAAGCAGATTGTCAACCATTCCCGATAGCTGTGCAATCAGCTGTCCATGTCTCTCCCTTGAGATAATCATTGAACCGCCGTAGCTGTCCCACACCCTCTGATAAATACATGTGTATTCACGCACAATATCAAAAATTCTCTCAATTCCCGCAATCGCCGTCTCAGCCTGCGAAAGCTCCGGCTTCGCCTTCTCCAAAAGCCTTTGCCAGTCCTCCAGCATAATCGTTGCCACAAGTATATCCTTCGACGGAAAATAGTTGTAAATCGTACCTGCCGCAATTCCACACTCGCCCGCCACGCGCCGCAATGTCATCTGTTCGTATCCATCCTCAAGAAGAATCCGCTTACCAACAGTAAGAATAGTGCTGTGTAAATTCTCAATTATCTTCGCCATTCACATAACTCCCTTTTATGAACATGTTCATTTAAGTACATAATAGCCTCTTTTATATGCAAAGTCAACTATATGTTAATATTTTAACTGCTTTTTTTATGCAATTTATATAATTATATATCTTGTGTATGTAAATGAATGAAAAGCAAAAAAAGAATTGTCTTTAATGATACTGAATAATCATTAAAGACAATTCTCTTCCTGCGCCAAAAATCTGGTTAAATCTTAAAGCAACATATTTTACTGTGCTCTAAAACCGTCATACCACATTATTTGATATATTTATCGACATTCGTAGCATCGACCTTCTCAAAATCCACCCACACCTGGTAGCCTGTATCCGATGTTCCGGCATAATCCTTTATTGATTTGCCGGATGAGAGAAGCACCGCAACATCCACCGCTGCATTCGCCTGATTGACCGCATTCTGGCATACTGTAAAATCCATCTTCCCCTCTTTTACGAGCCGGCATGCCTCAGCGGTGGCATCGACACCACAGACCACTATTGTGGCAGGGTCAATTCCACATGCTTCCATTCCCGCTATCGCTC
>JBNMLM010000003.1:0-45164 GCA_050874845.1 Eubacteriales bacterium
ACAAAACAAAAAGACTGGCACTGAAGGTTTTATTTGTATGCCATAAAATATGATTTTTCAATCAAAACATTAAAATCCCATTTGACACAGCAATGGGGCGGTATCCGAAGGATACCACCCCAACTATTGACAAAGAACCTAATATATTTCCACATAATCGTATGGTGTATCACTTGCTATGTTATTTTTCACAATCGCATACATATTATACTATATACTGTTTTATTCTGTGACCTTTTAACATTTACACCTTTTCTTCCCGCACCCCAACGCCTCAGCCAGCTCGTCAAGCGACTTCTTAAGCTGGCACAGGTGCTTATTAAGCTTCTTGTGCTTATATGCAAAGCACCTCATTTTACATTCATAGCCTTTGCCCATATAACAGCACCCACATACTTACTAAGTCTTGATTTATTATATGAGGGTAAAACGAAAAGGTTCTTAATATCAATTGTTTAAATATCCTTCAAGTTCTTCAACAAGTTCAAATACTCTGGTTGCAGGAACCATTGCAGACATACTTGATATTTTTGCATCTAAAAATTCCTGATACATTTTTCGTGCACGTTTTTTTGCCTCCTCCAGAGAACCTTTCTCTGACAAGACATCAAATAAATCTTCTCTGGTTTTGGAATAATCAAAATATTTATTAAGCTTTTCAATATATTGTTTTCTTCCATTATTCGCACGATAATCTTCAAAATACAATAAAAACCATAACTCAATGCTCTCATTTGACCACGCTACTGCCATAGCCGGATCTTTTCTTGCTTCTGCTTCAAACTGAGTATTATCAAAATTATCTGTCGGGAAATCATCTTTATCATACATAAGCCAAAACTTTTTATAGTGCTTCCACTTCCCATCAGATATCATTTTATCAACAAAGCGAATCAGACCATTTGTATTTCTTCCGGTTCCATATACAACTATATGAGGCTCTTTAGAAATATTTTTATACTTTTCATTTATTTTATTAACAAGACCTCTTATATAAATCGGTTCCGTTTTTATCCCTTCACTCACTATCATTGTATACGGAGGGAGTTTATTTAATGAATCCATTTTGCTGGCTTTAGATTTCATTTTTTCCTGAATTTTTTTGATTTCACTAACCTTTTTCGGTTTTAGGCTCAATCACTCACCTCCCAGTCAATCAATTTTCTAAAGTAAGGATCAGCGCCATATCGTCCTTCCATATACTGTTTAGAATAATTTTCATCATTGCGTGGCTTATTTCCACCTTCCTTCCTAAAATCAACAAGAGAATATAAAACAGATTCATCATATCCATTGATAGCAGAAAACCATATTTCATCTCTTCTAAGCACATCATTACTCATTGTTGTAAGGTCATGCGATGTAAACAATAGCTGAGCTGTGCCACTATTTATTTCCCTATTAGTAAATAATTCTATTATTTTTCTAAGAAGCAGAGGGTGCAGTTTTGCATCTAATTCATCAATTAAAAATAACGAATTTTTTTCAATACCGCTTAATAGAATTGGAATTATACTTATAATCTTTTTCGTTCCTCCCGATTCTTCTGAAAGACGTAAAGTTTTCTTCTCCCCGGATGATAATTCATGTATTGTATATATTTCATCAATGGACCCATCTTCCTTATATTCAACTCTTATATCGCAAATATCAATTCCCATTGATTGTATTACATTACATACCCTTACTTTGTCATTCTCAATCCGATCAACTAATATACGTCGATCCACATTAGGTTTATCGTAATTTAACACCTTAATCTGCATAAAGAAGCTCATTGCCCTATCTATAACTGGTATATTCTTTAACATCGCTATATAAGAAAAAAGTGGAAGGCTTTCATTCATATTCTCTATATCTATTCCCTCTAGTTCTTCACACAGATATACACCTTCCTTATCTCTCTCAAACACAGCTTTTACGGCACCGTCTTCCTCCATGTAGAGATTTTCAACAATAATATTTTCATTATTTAACTCAAACTCATATCTATACTTATACTTATCAACCTGAAACAATAGATTATACTTTGTCGGTTTATCTTTGCATTCATCATCAAATTTATAATATGATGAAAACGTATGTTTATCCGTTAATCCTTCCTGCAATTGTAAAATAGAGGTCTCCCCTAGTTCCTCATTCTTTTTTTTCATAAAAGCAAGCTGTATTAAGGGCTGCATAACAATAAAACGCAATTCATTAAGTGCCATGATCACACTACTTTTGCCACCGCCATTCGGTCCGTATATTGCACAGACCGGTAGCAGTTTCTCTTCATCATTAACTTTAAGCAATGAATTCTCAAATTCATTAATTGGCTTAGCAGTAAAATCTATGGTTGCCTCATTTCTATATGAACGATAATTTTCAAAAGAAAATTCATAAATCATCTCTATACCTCCGTGAGATTTTTTCTCATATAGATTATATACCACATAAAATTTTATTATTCAATATATTGTGAGAAAAAATCTCACACTTATTTTTCATATTAGCATACAATACAAAAATGACTGGATATCTTTAATTTCATGTCTTTTATTGTCTGCTACCTATCTATAATCATCTTATTGATAGGCGTCCCCATCCCCGAGAACCGCTCCTCATACTCCGTCATTATGTTTCCTTCATTCATCCTCGCATCGTTGTGAAGGTCGTATGTAAGCTCCTTAATATGCCAGCCTGCGGGCTCAACCTCCTCAACGGAGAAGTCAAAGAGAACCCTGTTGTCCGTCTTGAACTCCAACTGTCCGTCCTTTTTAAGTATCTGATTATAGCGCGCAAGGAACTGTCTTGAAGTAAGACGTCTCTTGGCGTGCCTGTCCTTCGGCCATGGGTCGGAAAAATTGAGGTATATGCGGTCAACCTCGCCCTCACCGAACACATCCGTAATCTCCTCGGCGTCCATTCTGATAAAAATAATGTTCGGAAGCTGCGCCTCCTCCTGCTTTTCAAGCGCGCGGATAAGCACGCTTGAATATTTCTCAATTCCCACATAGTTGACATCAGGGTTCTCAGCCGCAAGCTGCATGATGAATCTTCCCTTGCCCATGCCTACCTCTATGCGAATAGGATTATCGTTTCCAAACAGTTCATTCCATCTTCCCTTATATTCCTTCGGCTCATTCACCGTATATTCACTCTCAATCATTGCCTCGCGTGCGCCCGGCACATTTCTAAGTCTCATCTGCGTTCTCCTATTCCTTTCCCCTTCCATATTCTCCCACAGTCTCAATATACATCTGTGGCAGTCCAACATCATAGGACTTACCCTTTATGCGGCAGCCCATCATACCGGTTGTGGCACGAACCTCCTCAAGCGCATCCGTGAGCTGTATCTCACCGCGGCTTTCCTTATTTTCACGGATATTTTTTTCAAGCACCTTGTACACGTCTTCCGTGAGGATATACTGCCCGAACACCGCAAAATACTTGCTGCCGTTCTTGCACTTGATGGCAAGATTCTCCTCGGCATAATCCACTGTCGGCTTCTCATATATGCAGTCTAAGCGCATCTGCTCCTCCTTAGGGCTCTCCCACACGCCGTGCATAATGCCATAATGAACCACCTGCTCCTTAGGCACCTCATGCATGGATATCACCGGAAGCCCATAAGCCTCATAGCAGTCTATAAGCTGGCTTGAGCAGGTCTTTCCTATATAGGATTCGTATATCATATCTCCGAGAAGCAGAAGCACAGGTTCGCCCTCAGCGAAGTCCCTGCTCTGGTACACGGCATGCCCGAAGCCTCTTCTCTCATCCTGATATGCATAGTGAATCATTCTGCCTATCTTCACCAGATTATCCTCGTACTTCTGCTTATCCTCAGGAAGCTTGTCATAATTTTCCTTGGACATAGGGGCAAAAAATGACTCATACAGCTTCTGCTCCTCACGTCCGATGATGAGGCACACTTCCTCTATTCCCGACTGTACAAGCTGCTCTAAAAGCACCATGATAACAGGCTTAAAAAGCCCATCCTTATCGAGAACCGGAAGAAAATCTTTCTTGATTGCCTTTGTCGCAGGGTAAAGTCTGGTTCCGAATCCCGCCACAGGAATAACCGCCTTTCTCACCGCCTGCTTAGGCTTAAGCGTGAGTGGAAACGCCTCCATACCACGCACATTGTTGAGATAATCTATAACAGCCTTCTGACATTCCTCATCCTTAGCAAGAAGCTGCACTGTTCCGTCACCCTGTGAACCTACGCCCTTGGCGCCATATATCCACTTGTCAAGCTCCTTATCAGAAAGAACTGAGTGGAGAACCGGCGATTTAAGCTGTGACGGACATGCCGGAGCCACCTTTTTGTCAAAATTTTCCTGCACAGTGCGCATCAGCTCGCCAAGTCCCTTTGCGTCCCCTTCCTCTAACAGGCGCACCCCTTTTTCAATGTACTCCCTGTTGTCAACTCCGAGTGCCTCCTGAACCGCACGCTCCTTGTCATTCTGTGCAAAAGGATAGCATTTGTTAAGGTCTGCAAGAATTTTTACAGTATCCTTTCCCGCCTTAAGGTCTGCAATTACCCAGTAGAATGTGCCGCCAAGCTTTATAGTCTGCACTCCCACCTCATTACTGTCAAATGTCATGTGAACCGGCTTGACTCCGAATGCACAAGCCTGATCAAGTCTGCCGCACCTTGACGGTGTTCTCTGTTCACCTATGAATGCAATATTCATCTCACCGATTGTGTTTAACTTAAGCCCATATATCTGATTGAAGCCACGCGCTGTGAGAACACATATAGCGGCACTTGATGACAGGCCGCTCTTAATCGGAAGCGTACGCTTGGTTATATGAATCCTCAGACCGCCGACACTGTAATGCTCATTTATATATGAGGCCACACCTGCAACATAGGAAAAATATCCGCCCTCGCACGCAGTCTTTCTAAGAACCTGCGTATCCATCTCGCAGGTAAATGTCTCCTCTCCAAGGTCACTCTCTATTATGAATTTATCTGCTGCCTCGACGGTGGCATATATTCCTTCCTCGATTCCTGTTACAATCGCCTCACCCGGTATAATTGCCGAATTGATGTTTCGATGAAGCCCCGCCCAGTCGCTATGCTCTCCGAACAGGCATAGACGTCCCGGCACAAAAAGTTCTATTCTCTCAGACATATTCCCTCTTTTCCGGATGACAATGTGATTATGCGTTCCTGCGTTCTATGCTTATCATCCTTGATTTTATTTTAAATTCTACCAGACAATCACCCATGTTGCAATTTTTTTGTGGAAAACGGACATATAATGTAATACAATGAAGTCTGTTGGAGGAATATTTCCTCCCGTGTAATATAAAAAATAAATCGGAGCCCATAATGAACCATAGAATAAAATCACCGTCAACCATACACAGCACAGATACTCGAAAGCACAGCTATCTGCGCATACTGTTCGTACTAATCACCTGCATATCCCTGCTCACGCTCAATATCCAACCCGATATAGTGTATGCAGAAAACCAATCCGCAAACACGGACGAATACCCGATACCACCTGAAATTGAGTCCGGCAACTGCATCCTTATGGATGCTGACAGCGGAATGGTTCTGTATGAAAAAAATAGCGATGAAAAATGTTACCCTGCCAGTGTCACCAAGCTGATGACCGCACTGATTGTCGCAGAAAATGCCAATCTGAACGACACTCTGACCGTAAGCGCCAACGCAGTATCCAGCGTAAAGTACGGCGATGCAAACGCAGGCCTTAAGACAGGCGAGGAATTCAGTGTTGAACAGGCACTCAATATTATGCTTATTAAATCAGCGAACGATATTGCCTATGCTCTTGGCGAACATGTCGGAGGTTCGGTCGCCAATTTTGCCAATATGATGAACAAAAGAGCGGCTGAGCTTGGCTGTCTTAACACTCACTTTACCAATGCGAGCGGTCTTACTGATGTCAATCACTACACGACCGCCTATGATATGGCTCTTATATGCCGTGCGGTGCTTGATTACCCTGTCATTATGAATGCGATATCATATAAGAAATCATATTCCGTACCTCCGACGAACAAAACCTCCGACACGCGCTATTATAGGCTGTCGCACAGCATGGTAACAGGAAAGTACCTGTACGAATACTGTATCGGAGGAAAAACCGGATACACGGATGCCGCCGGGCACACCCTCGCCACATTTGCACAGAAGGACGGTATCCGTCTTATATGCGTCATATTCAACTCAACCGATGAGCAGCGCTATATTGATACCACTGCCTTATTTGAATATGGATTTAACAATTTTCACAAGCTTAATATCTCACAGAATGAGGATACCTTCAGCTTCAATCAGGGATTGGGGCTGGGCGATTTCGGAATAAGCGGCAAAGCTTTGAATATAAACTCAGATATACAGCTGTCCGTGCCGGACTCTGATTGTGTCATAATTCCGGTCAATGCCTCCTTCAGCGACCTGACCAAGGAAATTATATACACGCAGCGCGACAACATTTCAGATACGATACACACAGACAACGAAGCAGCCTCAACTGCTTCTGCAGACAGCAATATTACCTCGAACATACTTGCCGATATCTATTACTACTACGGCGAACACGAAGTCGGACATACCAGCCTGTATTTTTCCCTAAGCCCTTCCCTGTCCGAATCCGATTCCATACTCCCATATCTGGCATCGGACACTTCCGCTTCACCTCTGTCAAATGCGGATATTGTGACAGGACATTTTATCTACATCAACCTCTGGTTGTTCATCAGCATTGTATGTGTTGTGATTCTGATTGTGCTGTTACTTATTATAAACGCAAAAAAGAACCGCCATGGTCTGCGGTTCTGATTATACCTTCTTTTTCTGTCTTTTATCGCGGCGGCGCTTGCGGACCTCCAGTTGTCTCTGCCTGATCTCCTCAGCGCCCGCCTCACCTGTAAGCTTAAGAACCCTTGAGGCATAGTACTTCCCGTTGTCATCCTCCCTGATTCTGAAACGCCCCTTGATATATCCATGTTCCTTACATTCGGCAAGGCAATAATGCATCTTGGAATTCATGGAAAACCAGCGAATCTTCTTCCGTGCGGTCTGTCCGCACAGATAACACCTTGTGGACAGAAGGCGCGTATTGTTCACCAGCTCCTCCTTAGCAGCATACCCTTTGGTAATATATTTCTCATACGTTCCATAATTGACTCTTATCTCATCCTTGACGCTTGCGGGTATTCTGTAGGTATCTATCGAAAAATATCCCCCTACCTTTTCAAAATCAATACATTCAAAAACCTTAGCCGTATACTCCGCATCACTTATTGCACTATGAAAATCAATATTTTTCTCAATTCCCAGCATATCGACAGCTGTTTCCAGCGACCTTCTTGACTTTCCATCTTCCTTGTCAATTGAGAAAAGCTTCTGTATATCATAGTAAAACAGCGGATATTCCAGTGGATTCCCGATGCCGAAATACTTCATGTTGCGCTGCAGCTCCACAAGATCCGAAGTCCCCCATGTGCACATTCTGTACTCTCCGTCCGCACTGCACCAGTCAAGGAAATCCTTAACCGCATCCTCGAAATCCCTTCCGTCCTCCAAAAGTTCCTCCGTGACATGTGTAAGCCCCTTCGCAATATAGTGAAGCTCCTTGTATACCTTCGGCTTGATATAACACGAAAAACTGCCGACATGCTTCATATTATCATCAAGCTTCACAGCACCTATCTCAAATATCTCGAACGGAAGCTCCGCAACCTCATCGCTCTTGCCGCTCGGACACTGATTCCATTCCAAATCAAATACAATATATCTCATATTAACTATCCAATCCTCACTTCCCCGACATCCATATCCGGAAGCTGCCCGCACCATACCGGGCATTTATTTCCAATCACTGACACGCATCTTTTAAAACATTTCTCATTATATAAAAAAAATCTGTTACTAGCAATGCTTTTTATTGAAAGCAATTTTAAGTATTTCAAAAAGTTTTCTTTACCAAACCTTAGTTTCCGCTTCATTGCTACATATTAATAATGGTAGTATAATTATTTTGGTAGTGTACTTAAGCTAATGTACTATCATGACCTCACAAGGAGACCTTTAATGAATATAAACTTTAAGAAAAAAGGCATTAAAATTACTCTTATATCTCTTGTTATAGTTATTCTTTTCTTTTTTTCCGTATTTTATTGTACCAACCGAATAAGCAATGAGATGGAAAAGCAGCTTGAATCCAACCTGATTGACGTTGCCAACCAGAATGCTCTTGCCATAAGGAATCAGCTCAATGACAACTATATGCTTTTAGAGAGTCTTTTTACCGAAATTAAGGAAATTCCAGGCGATATGTCCGAAAATGTCATGCTTCTCAAAGGCTTTGTGAAGGCTAATAATCTGAAACGCGTAGGTTATTGCGCCACTGACGGAACAACCTATACCACGGACAATGTTGTAGCTAATCTTTCCTACCGTGAGTTTTTCAAAAGAGGAATGCAGGGTAAATCAACCATAACCGGTGTATTGACCGATGCCCTCCGCCCTGATGCTGATGAAAAAGTCATTATCTTCTCATCCCCTATGTATGACGATACAACGGATGAGATTCTCGGTGTATTCGGTCTTATATATGACGCCGAGGTCATCAACGCCACATTGCAGGTGGACTGCTTTGAAGGACAAGGCTGCAGCTTTGCCACCAATGAAGATGGTGACATATCAATTGCCATGGGTTACGATTCTGTTCAGCTTTCACAGAACCTGTACACCGACATTTTATCCAAAACTCCCGGCAACACAGAAGTAATCAACACTATCCGCCGCAATATTTCCGCAAACACACCTAACCTTGGAAAATTATTTATAGATTCAGTTGAATACTACTACTACAGAACACCGATTCTTATCGCTAACGATGAGATTGTATGGAACGTGTTTACATTGGTTCCTACAGATTATTTCTTGCAGCGCCTTAAGCCTGTCCGGAACACAATGTACCTGATGATATTCTTAAGTATTTTTTTGGTTGTCGCGGCATTGATATCTTATTTGATTATATTTAGTTCACAGCGACGCCTTGTACAGCGCCTCGCCTACAGAGATTCCGTAACCGGAGGTGCCAACTATGCATACTTTAAAAGACAGCTTCTTACCAAGTCGAGAAACCGCCGCGGATATATAGTCTCAATGGACATCCAGCATTTTTCGAATATCACCATAACTGCCGGAAGTGCTGCCGCCGATGACATGATTAAGAAGACATGGGAGCTTATCAAACGCTCAATAAAAGAAAACGAATATGCAGCCCGAGTGAGGGACGATTACTTTGTAATGCTGCTTAGCATGTCCGATGACACCGATGTTTCAAGGCGTCTTGAACATCTCTCCGATGAGATACACGATCTTGCTATATCTTATGATACACCCGGAGTAAGAGCCTGCTTCGGAATATATCCTATGGAGGACATAACAACTCTGGATGATTCATATAATAAAGCCAAGATTGGACGTGAGTTTGCAAAGGATCGACATGATAAATGCTATGCCTTCTATAGCGAGCTTGACCATGAGGAGCTTCTCAAAAACCAGCAGCTTGAAGAACGTTTTGATTTTGCCATAGCTAACCACAACTTTGAGGTATGGTATCAGCCTAAATATTCGGCATTAACCAAGGAAATTGTCGGCTCTGAAGCACTGGTACGCTGGCGTGAGACAGATGGAAAGCTTATTCCACCGGGACGCTTCATACCGCTTTTTGAGCGTGACGGCTATATATCGCGCCTTGATGAATATGTGTTCAGTGAGGCCTGCCGCAAGCAGAAATACTGGTTAGATAAGGGCTTCAAGGTATGCCCTGTATCTGTCAACATAAGCCGCGCGACAATCTACGGTGCCAATGTTGTAGATAAATATCTCGGTATACTTGACTCCTTCGAGCTTCCTCACGAATACATACAGCTGGAGGTACTTGAGAGTGCTATTTCGGGAAAAGCAGACATTGCCAAGATTCTCGAACGTTTCCGTCTTAGCGGTGTTCACATATTGATGGATGATTTCGGTACAGGATACTCCTCACTTGCAACGCTCAACATGCACTGCTTTGACACCCTGAAGCTCGACAAGAGCCTTATCGACTGCATAGGTGAGAAGGACGGCGAAACACTTCTCCATTACGTCATCAAGATGGGACGCCACCTTGGCCTGCACATCACGGCTGAGGGAGTCGAGTACGAATCCCAGCTCTCCTATCTTCAGGAGCAGAAGTGTGATGACATTCAGGGCTACTATTTTTCAAAGCCTCTGCACGTCATGGATTATGAGAAACTCATTACCGAATAAGTTGGGACAGGGGTCAGGTACAGGTGTCCCAAAAAAGCATTGGGACACCTGTACCTGACCCCTGTCCCACTCATTCTTAGCTCATGCACTCCTTAAGCGCATCTATAAGCTTACTTTCACTGAGAGGCTTGGTAATATGTACATTCATTCCGGAAATCTTACTGTTGATAATATCCTCTGCAAATGCATTGGCACTCATCGCAATTATCGGAATGCTTCCGGCATCCGGTCTTTTCATGGAACGTATTTTTCGTGTAGCATCCCATCCATTCATATTAGGCATCATGATGTCCATGAAAATAACATTATAATATCCTGGGGCGGATTCCCCGAACATTTTTACTGCCTCTAATCCGTCACAGGCTCCCTCCACACATACTCCATTGTTCTCTAAAATGAATCTTGCAACCTCCATATTAAGCTCATTGTCCTCCGCGACCAACGCCCTCAATCCTTCAACCGGTACATCCCCATATTCCACTATTTTTTCATTCTTTTCAGGCTCCCCTATTTTAAATGGGACCGTCATAATAACCGTTGTACCGATACCCTTCTTACTCTTTAGCTCAATCGTGCCGCCCAGATTATCGGCAATTTTCTTAGCAATCGCAAGTCCAAGTCCGGTGCCCTCGAATTTAGTTCTGCTTGATTCGCTCTCCTGCGAAAACAACTCAAAAGCACGCCCTATGAAGTCCTCACTCATGCCGATTCCGTTATCGGAACATCCGAATTCGTAGGTGACATGTTCATCATCCGAGGCTTTCTCAACACACCATACATGCACACTGCCACCCGGATTCGTAAATTTAATTGCGTTATCCGTGACTGCCGACAGCAGTCTCTGCAGATAGACGGGATTCCCGACAAGATATATATGCTTTAACTCCGACCTGTCCCAGTCAACCACATAATCGATGTTCTTATCTGCTGCCTGCATCTGTTTTCCTGTATTATCCTTACTTAACAAGGCAGCTAAGTCGAAGTTTATCTCCTGTTCAATAAAATCGTCCGATTCAAGCTTATTCATATCCAGTATATCATTCACAATACTGACAAGATATTTGGAAGCTTCCATAATCTTATCCCTGCACCTTTTCTGTATTTCAAGGTCATCCGGATAATGATTTGCAAGGTCAATCATGCCGATAATGCCATTCATCGGTGTCCGTATATCATGGCTCATGTTTGACAGGAAGCTGGTCTTGAGTGCCGCCTCTTTCTTAGCCTCATCTACCTGATACATAAGCTTCTGCTCTCTCTTTTTTGCATCGCTTATACTCCGAATTACACAGAGTACATGTGTGAGTCGTCCGTTTTCATCCCTCTTTTTTTCAATAAATCTAAGCTTATGCCAGTTTCCGTCCTTCATTCGGTATTCCATGACGATGGTTTCTTCGTCCTTCATTCGCTCCGGCAATGTGGACAAATCGGTAAATTTTAAGAAAGCCTCCTGATACTCCTCGGCAATCAGATTTTTACATACTCTTGCATTGTTTGCAGACAGCTTCCCTGATTTCTTATAATTCTCATTCGCCCTGCTCCTATTCGCTATCTCCTCATAGTAGTCCGCCTGAATGTCAATTCTGGATATATATTGATAAGTCTTTGCTATGGCAGATATGATTTCATTGCCAAGCCTTGCCTCATTCAACGCATTCTTTAACTGCTCCTGAATTGCCTTTTCCTTATAGAGAATACTGTCTATGTTGCGAAAAGCCAGAAATATATTAAACCCACTGTCATCCACCTGCCCCTTAACGGCATACGCCTCATAAAAGCTATGCCTGCCATCCTTAGAAACACTATGATAGTGGTATGTAATTTTGTCCTCACACAGAAGCCTTTTCTGCATATTTTTGCAGGAAAGCCAATCTAAGAATTCTGCCTTGTCCTCGTCTAAAATAAAACACTCTGCGTAATACTGTGAATACTCATCAAATGTGGCAAACTTATGAAAATTATCACCCACAATCTTTCTTGCATTGGTATTAGCCGCAAGCCTGAGAATCTCATACTCACCGGAATTAAGCTCTATGCGGTAGATTGAGACATACTCAGGGGATAACTTATTTAAAACATATCTCTCTTCATCAATAAACTCACTTTCCCCTGCCTCATTAATTTTCATGTTACCGTTTAATGAGTTTTCCTTATGCCTGTCCAGTTGAATTTTTATCTGATTCTCCATCGAGCTTTCCGTTTTGAAGCCGGAAATAATAGTGCATGAGCAGAATCCTCTTCTTCCGATAGGCATTATAATTACATAATAATCACCATCTATGGACAAAGGCTTTCTGCATGGTGTGTTTTCGTAAGCAGCCCGGTAGTAGGCGTCCAGCCAATTCTTATCCACCTGTGGTGACAGACTGAGCGCAGAATGACCTTTTATCGCATCCAGCCTATACTCCTTTATATCTGCAAATGCCTGATTGCAGTAACGATAAATCCAGTCCGATGGTCTGCCTGCCTCATCCAGTACAAGCTCCACCACACAATACGCCACTGAACTATAATCAAATATATTAAGATCAAACTGTCCACTCTCCATAGTTGTCCTTTCCGTACCCTGTGTCAATCGCATTAATATCAGTCCGGCAAATTTATCCCGGCCCGGTCTTTATTCATTCCCATCCGCATCAAATACTGTATCC
Source organism: Eubacteriales bacterium (assembly GCA_050874845.1). Lineage (GTDB taxonomy): Bacteria > Bacillota > Clostridia > Lachnospirales > Lachnospiraceae > CAG-882. The sequence goes on from JBNMLM010000003.1 coordinate 12,943, forward strand.
AGTGCAGACATAATCGTATTAATATCAATCGGCTTAGAAATATGTCCGTTCATTCCTGCCTTGAATGCCTTCTCTTTGTCCTCCTCGAATGCATTAGCTGTCATCGCAAATATAGGAATGTTCGCTTTTTTATTATCCGACAATGTGCGAATTTCACGGGTTGCAGTGTAACCATCCATCTTAGGCATCTGAATATCCATCAGAATTACATCATACTGATTTGAAGGTGCCGAAACCATTCTTTCAACGGCATCAATTCCGTCCGGAACAGCGTCAACAACCATTCCCGCCTCCTCAAGAATTGTGGTTGCAATCTCACTGTTGAGTGCATTATCCTCAACAAGAAGAACCCTAAGTCCCTTATGGCGGTATTTCCTGTCCGGCTCAGTAGCTTTCGGCTCCACCTTACGCTGCGTGAGAGCCGCGCGGAGTTCAGACATAAAGAGCGGCTTAGAAACAAATGCTGTCACTCCCACCTCTTTTGCCTCCTGTGCAATATCTGTCCAGTCATAGGCTGTGAGAATAATGATAGGTGTGTCCGGATCAATGACCCTTCTGATACGCCTTATTGTCTCCAGACCATTCATATCCGGCATCTGCCAGTCGATTATGTACACCTTAAACGGTCTGTTTATATCGGACGCTTCCTTCGCCCTGAAAACAGCTTCCTTACCTGTTGTTGTCCAGTCTGTTACCATGTCAATATTGCGCAGCATTTTACATACACTCATACAGGTATTAACATCATCATCTACTACAAGAGCCCTTGCTCCCTGCAGCTCCGGAACAGGCATATAGCTGATAGTCTGCCCTGAGATTTTACATTCAATTGTGACAATAAACTCTGAGCCCCTTCCCAGCGTGCTGTTTACCTTTATAGTTCCACCCATCATGTCAACAATATTTTTGGAGATTGCCATTCCAAGTCCCGTCCCCTGAATACCGCTCTTAGTAGCAGTCTGTTCTCGCGAGAATGGTGCAAAAATATCATTCTGAAACTCTTTTGATATACCAATTCCATTATCCTTTACACTGAAAACATAGGTTGCATAATCCGGCTTGCTTCCCGGTTTCTCCTCAACACGAATGTTGATTGTACCGCCAACAGGTGTGAACTTGATTGCATTACTTACTATATTCAGCAACACCTGATTGAGACGCAGCTTATCCGTTACAATATCTTCATGCACAATATTCTGTGTGTCTATATACAGTTCGTGCTGCTTTGCAAGGAGATTGCCCTGAATGATTGCACGAAGGTCATGCAGAACATCCGGCAGATGAACCTGACTTTCATCTAACTTGACCACACCGCTTTCAATGCGGCTCATATCCAAAACATCATTTATAAGACTCAGAAGGTGCTGGCTGGAGGTGCTGATTTTCTGCAGATAGTCCATCACCTGTTCCTTGTTATCAATATGGGTGGTGGCAAGTGCAGTATAACCCATTATTGCATTCATCGGTGTGCGAATGTCGTGTGACATGCTGTTTAAAAAGTTTGTCTTTGCCTTATTGGCATGCTCCGCAAGCGCAAGAGCATTGCGCAGATTTCGATCCTGCTCAATCTCCTTTTCTTTTTCAGCAGAAATGTCACTGCAGGCAAGCAGTACCGCAGCAATGTTTCCATGTTCATCATATCTTTGCGGAACAATAAGAGCAGACATCCATGTTCCTCTTATTGTTCTGGTTGTGATCGAAATAGACTTTTTCCCCCTAATGCGCTCACCAATCGTATTTATATCAGCAAACTTTATAAATTCATCCCTATGTTCCGGGTCAATAAGCCTGCCGATAATGTCCTGTTTTACCTCTTCCATGTGTAAATCCCAGTTAGGAATTTCCCCTACTCCTTCAGGTGCCTTTATTATTTCACTTTCTCCGGTCTGCATGTCGATAAGCGATATGGACGAAAATGCTGTTCCGATAGCATTTATAATCTGCATACGGTTCCTGCTCTGCCGCAATGCCGTTTTTTCAATATTGCCATGTACAATCAGCAATCCCATAAATGAGAGTAATGCCAGTGCAGCATACAAAACCATTGCCATAAGCCGATCAATAAATATTCTGGTCGACGGGAACAGGACTATCAAGGCATAGTTTCCAACCTTTTCCCGCTTTCCATACCATAGATGTCCTTCATATTTTATTTTAAAAATTCCATTATCATAAACCTGAACATTTTTACCATATTTAGCGTTGATATCCTGTGATGTCAATCCAATCAAGCCTTTGTCGTTTGAACTGACAACAGCACCTTCAATGCATACAAGCACAGTCCCGCTCATCTCAAATGGATAACTGTCAAACAATGAGGAAAGCGTAATATCCCCGCTTAATGCACTTGATTCATCCTTGCGCAGATAAACCAGCAGAAGCCCCGGCGCATCATAACGAGGCACAACCGCAACATCATATTGTGTATCATCAAGCTGCAGCTGCTCCGTATATGTAGCCTCCGGGTGCGCTAAAAGATTCACAATATAGTCCTTTGACAGTATATCCTGCCACATAGACTCCGTATCACCCTCCTGCATGCTGCTCTTCACAACTCTCATGTCTTCATCAAGAACCAGAACTCCTGTAAGTCTCTGCTCAGCTGCAAAATTATCAAGTTCATCCTGTCCAAATGAGGCATACTCGATCATATCATCCCGGAGCGCCTCCGCCTTATCCAATAGACGTACCAGACTTTTAACACGATCATTTGATATATTGTTGTCATAGCCTACAATTCTGGATTTGCAAAACGAAATCGTTGAATTTAACGCCTTGTGCAGCTTTGTATTATCTATACCTGTAAATATAAACCACACTACGCATCCCGCTATCATAATCAGCACCATAAGCAGAAATGACAATCTTACATATTTTTTATTTTTCATCACTGCTGCCTCCGATTACCGAAAAATTCACATCAAGACCATATTTCTCCACAATTTCTGCTATGGTTCCGTCCTCAGTCAACTCCAAAAAAAGCTGGTTAATCTGCTGCGTAAGCTCCACATGAGTGTCCTTCTTAAACGCCACACCCGCTCTGGACACCTGAGGGCTCTCTACCAGCAGACGGTATTCGCCGTTTCCATTCTTCACCAGCTCATTGATAACAGCCTCATGCCCGGCTATAGCCTCCACATATCCCTTGCGCATCGCTGCAAACATATCATCTGCCGTTGAAAAAATATTCACACGGTATACTGTCGGAAGCTCGGAGTATGTCTCATGTAAAAACAGTGCAGAAGCTCTTGTGGTAGCCTGCACGCCAACCCTCTTCCCTGCAAGGTCATTAAATGTATAAATATCACTATCAGTACGCACAGCAACAACCTGCGGACTGTTGATATAAGGTCCTGCCCACTGATATAATTCTTCGCGCTCATTCATGGAATAACAGCTCCAGATACAATCAATGCTTCCGTCATCAAGAAGCTCATTTTTCTCATTCCAGGGAATTAACTTAAACTCAGGCTTATAGCCAAGCCTGTCAAATACGATGGTGGCAAGCTCAACATCGATACCTGCATAGCTGCCATCAGAATCCATATAGCTGTAAGGCTGATACTTGTCAATGCCGATGACAATTTCAGGCAGCTCTTCCTCTGATTTTACAGCGCCGTCCGCTTTACAGCCGGTAAGACAGCACACGGCAAACAACAGCGCCATAACCAGCCCGTCCAGCTTAGCCATCCTCGTTTCTAACCTCATATACCAAAATCCTCCACGTTTGAAGCTTATATTTTTATCTTTCTGCGTTTTTTTGTATATACCGCGAAATCGTCTTATACAAAAGTACCGGGTCAATAGGTTTTGCCAGATGGCAGTCCATTCCCGATTCGAGCACTTGCTCCTTTTCTCTATCAAAGGCATCTGCTGTCATGGCAATAATAGGAATGACTGCGGCATCGCTTCGCTCCATTGCCCTTATCACCCGTGTTGCTTCCATGCCGTTCATGAGCGGCATATTAACGTCCATGAGAATAACATCATAGAAATTATTTGCGGACTCAGAGAACATTTTAACAGCCTCCTGCCCATTATTTGCCACATATACCATGCATGAGAACTGCTCAAGCAGTGTCTTTGCCACATACACATTGAGCTCATTATCCTCTACAAGAAGAATACGCGCATCCTTAAGCGCCTCACCATCACATTCTGCCTCTTCATCCTTGTCCGGCTCTTCTGCCGGTTCCACATACAGCTCAAGCTTAAATTCCGTTCCCTTGCCGAGCTCACTCTTGACCTCTATGGTTCCTCCCATTGCATCCACAAGGCTCTTCACGATAGGAAGCCCCAGCCCTGTCCCTTTTACCTTGTCACCAAGCTCCGACTGTTCCTGTATAAATGGATCATACATTCTCTTCTGAAATGCTTCACTCATTCCGATTCCATTGTCTCGAACATACAGACGCAGACCAATCCTTCCATCCTTATTGCCGCCTTCCTCCGGTTCAATCCTTTCAGATATAAACTCAACGGTTCCGCCTGTCGGAGTAAACTTTGCGGCGTTAGAAAGCAGATTGAAAAATATCCGGCTGAAGCGCAGGCGGTCAACCTTGATACAATCCACTCCTCCATTCATCTGATAAACAAAGTCAATGTTCTTTTCATCCATTAACGGCTTGATTACCGTAAGTATGGATTCCTCAAATTCACCCCTCGTAAACGGTCCCTCATGCAGCGTCATCTCACCGTTCTCAATTTTACTTAAGTCCAGAATATCATTTATAAGCCCTAAAAGAAACTTGCTTGAGGAATCAATTTTGCCAAGATATCCCTTTATTGTCTGTATATTGCCCTCTCTCTGCGCAAGGTGCGTAAGTCCTATAATAGCGTTCATCGGCGTTCTGATATCGTGACTCATCCTCGACAGAAATTCAGATTTGGCATTCGCAGCCGATTCCGCCTTGCTTGCAGCCGCCTCAAGTTCTGCATTTTTCCTGCTGATTTCCCTATACAATTCCCTCCGGCGCTGATCTTCAATCGCGACATCACACCATACATACACGACCGCATAGCTCGCATTTATAATAAGCCATCCCGGATTGGCAAGCTGAACCCAGATAAATGCAGTTGTAATGGCAAAAAATGTCACCAGCAAAACTGCATTAAAACGCGGTGTTATCTTCTTCCAATAAAAAAGCACCAGCATAAGTCCGATATAGGAATACAGCATGATTGAGCCGACCCCGACAGGCATAAACAGAATTCCCCTCTCATATTCCAATGTGTCTGAGAGCTTGAAAAAAAGTCCTGTGAACGGATTGCTGAGTGCTACAATAATATAAAGCGCATACGGAATCATGATAAAACTTATTCCCCTCAATAACCTGTCAAGGGAATATCCGCGATGAATCAGAACATACGCATAACCAACCCATACTGCCGCTAAAAGTGGCATACTGGCAACATATACCGTCATGGTAATCTGGTATACCCACCAATTAATCGCCCAGTTCATCGCCGCAGACGAAACAATATCAATCAACACACTTATAATACTAAAAACAAGCACAAAATAAAATGAATCACTCTGAATGTCTATTTTGGAAGTTCCCATGCTCTCCCCACGCTTTCGTGATCTTCGCATACCAAATTCCTTGATAAACATAATCATAAATACTGCCAATGCAAAAAAATCTGTCTCTATATGCCACATATTCTTTTCCTCCTCAACCTCAGAACCACTGGTGATGGTGTATCGTATTTTTCACCATCATTCCTGCACCGACACAACCATGCCCAATATCCGTTCTTAGCAGGAGCCTACAAGTTACAATAAGTCTTCTCAACAGAAAATTTACAAAATTCCCATTTTCTGTTGATAATGTGACATTTTCAAGATTAATATTTTATTTTAGATACTGTAGCTTAGCTACCTAATATAATTTAATTATCCTAAAAAAATCAGGGAACGATTCAACATCCACATTGAACCATTCCCTAATTCTGGATTATTCTAAGCATCGCACCTGCAACGGCTTATCTGTTCCCACTTAGTTTTCCGTATTCTAGGACAGCGCTCCGTGGTGTTGTACACTGTTTTTTTCGAAAAGTACCTAACAAAATCGCCTTATTCGTGCACAGTATAACACACTCCGGATAGTTTGTCGAATTATTTTTAGTTGGCATAAGGATTTATGGTCTTTATACTTCCGTCCTCAAGGTATTCAATCTCTGTATACTTCACACATCTCATGCTGCTCACGCCTCTCGACCATGACGAATCATGGTAGAACAGATACCACTTTCCATTATGCTCCATAATTGAATGGTGCGTTGTCCAGCCTATTACAGGCTCAAGAAGCTTTCCTCGGAAGGTAAATGGTCCCTCCGGGTTCTTAGCTGTGGCATACACGATGGTGCAGGTAGTTCCTGTGGAATATGACAGATAGTATGTGTCCTTGTACTTATGCATCCAAGGTCCCTCGAAGTATCTTCTGTCCTCATCCGCCGCCTTTAAAGGCTCGCCATTCTCGTCAAGAATCACCATCTGCTTTGGCTGTGACTTGAATGACAGCATATCATCCGATAATCTGGCACATTGAGGTCCTAAAGCCGTCTCATCGCCCTTAGGTCCCGTCTCTTCCGGCAGGAACTTACCGGTCTGCCATTTCTCAAGCTGTCCTCCCCAGAGCCCTCCAAAATATAGATAGCCCTGTCCATCATCATCCACGAATACACATGGATCAATGCTGAAGCTGCCCTTGATATAATCGGCTTCCGGCTTAAAGGGTCCGCCCGGGGCATCAGATGTTGCCACACCGATTCTGAACAGTCCCTCCTTATCCCTCGCCGGAAAATATAAGTAATACTTGCCGTTCTTGAATGCGCAGTCCGGTGCCCACATCTGCTTGGACACCCAAGGTACATCATTTTTATGTAATACCTCGCCTAAATCCTTACATTCTCCGTCAACGTCATCCATGCACAGGATATGGTAGTCCTCCATGTTGTACTGGTCGCCATTGTCATTGTCCTCGCACTCATGCTCAAGATCATGTGACGGATAAATATATATCTTTCCCTCAAAGCTGTGCGCCGAAGGGTCTGCTGTATAAATATGTGTTACAAGCGGCGTATTCTTTTCCAAAATATTTTCCTCCTTACCATGGGGATGGTATATTGGTTTCATATACCAATATGCCGTCCCATACTATTTACATTATAAAGAAATCATGGCAAGGTATCTTCTTAATTAGTGCCAAAATAAACTCAATGGTTGCTAAAATAAATCTTGGACAAATCGGATATGAACCATGGTCATTTTTTCTTTTTCTCCAACGCATTCATAATGCTTGTCCACACTCCGCCGGCAAAGAGTAAAATAAACCATATATATAAGTGATTGTGTTTGTCATAATCGGTTCTAGGTGATGTATAACTACCCGTTTCCCCATCATCAATTTCACCGGACGGCAAGGTTTCTTCACTCTCCGGAGTCTCTGTTTCACCGGAAGGCTCTTCTTCCGGTTCCGTTTCCCATGTAGGTTCTTCACTTGTAGGCTCCTCTTCGCTTGTCGGTTCTTCCTCACTTGTAGGCTCCTCACTTGTAGTTTCCTCTTCACCGCTTGTCTCTTCCGTACCCGTTGTCTCCTCTTCACTTGTAGGCTCCTTCGTACTTGTTGTTTCTTCCGTACTTGGATCTTCAGGCTCGCTCGGTGTAACCGGTGTATCAGGGTCACCGGACGAGAACTGAGCAAAGGCTACACCGACATCAATCGGGATAGGGAGACTGTCAAGTTCAATTGTTATGGACGTAGGTTTATTGTTTTCACCAACCTCATCTATTGTGACATTTCCGGAAATGTTATAATAACTATCCACACCCGCCATATTGTAAGGCAGCTTGATTGAGAAGCTATTGTTGCTGTCTAGAACCAGCTCTCCTGAAGCGGCATATAAAGCAATCGGAGAAACTGCCCCACCTAATAACCGTGAGTCCGCAATATTTAACAATGTCGGCTGCTGTACTGCAACATCGCCTACATTTTTGATAACCAGGTTATCCAAGTCAATTTAATAGCCATTTTTTGCCTTAGCATACAGCGTTGTCTTATTCACATGTCTGCTGTCATTATGCTTTCCTTTTCCGTCGGCATCATCATAGAAATTTCCGCCTTCACATTTTACCTGTCCACCGACCTGATTTTCCGTGATATTCATAATGGCAATGGTCGGAAGAAATTCAACTTCAACACGGTTTAAGTACGGCATTCCATCAGTACTGTCCGAAAGATATAACATGATAGTGTCATCCGTCTTGCTGATATCCAGTCTATCGTACCTTTCCTGCCTGAGAATATCTAATTTAGAATCGTCCGGTTCACCATTCTCATTCAAATATCCCTCAACCGTAACTACTTTTTCTTCCGCATCAGATGTCTCTTTATAATACAGCTTGAAGTCCGAGGAAATAACCCAGTCCTTCATCGGCTTCCAGTAAACAATATACTTCTGTCTCTGGTATGCTACTTCATCCGGATTCTCTATATTACCTTCATCATCACCTGTGATGACACCTACAAGTCCACCGGCATTTGTTTTGATATCCGAAATATCGGCTGTTACATTTGGCGTAATATTTTCAATCTTGGTATATACCCTCTTTTTGTTTATGACAATCTTGTGATTTGGATTATTTTTATCCATCACTTCTGTATTGGTATACTCAGGCTGTTCCACATTATCCAGCTGCTCTGTAACAACACATACCGCTCCCTCAGGAATCGGAATACAGAAAGTCTCTCCTCTGCCAAGCTTTACCGCATTGACAGAATCGTCACTCTCGTTCACAATGTCTCCGGCTTTAATATCTCCATTCGTATCAAGAGCCTTTGTGTCCTCATTGTAGCTTCCAACATAATATTTGTCATAATATGTAACCAGATTGTCCTCATCGGCGCCTATTTTTATATCAAATTCAAACTTAGCGCTTTCAGGAATATTTTCATCATACATCTTAGTAACATAATAATATGTCGCATCGGCTATCTTATTATTTATAGTCTCTTCGTATTCCTTGCCTGCAATATCGTTCGCCGCTGCAATCGGTTCAATATAGCTTACTTTATAGATTGGATTGTTTTCAATCTCCTCCGCAGCATAATACAATCTGCTCGTTCCATCTTTCTTATACATAGGAAGATTTTCAAAAACATAGCCAAACTGATTATGCTCCTTGTCAACAGCAATTTCCACTATATCGCCTACCGCCGTCTTTTCACCGCTAAAATCTTCATTTTCATAAGAATATAACTGCAATTTAACGGTCTTTGGTCTGAATGTATTAAGCCATAGACTGTCACCGTCGAACACCTTGGTAACCTTGAGACTGCACACAGGCATATCCTTTAATACTACCTGATTATTCGGCCATGCTTCACCGCCTTCAGCCTTCAGAATATTTCCATCTGCATCAATGTAAAGCTCCACGCCTTCCTCTGATATATTATGGTACTCCGGCGCTGCTATTTCCTTAATAACATACTTTCCTGCCTTCGTTCCCCTTATCAGCACGTTCACAGCAGCTTTTCCAATAGTAAATTCCTTTATCGGAGTTGTACTGCCGTCTGCGTTCACCTCGCAAAGCTCATAACTGCCGCCATCAAGAATAGTTCCGTCCAATGACTGCTTCTGGAAAGTAAAGCTGTTCTTATAATTCAAAATTATATTGCCGCCGGCAGATTCAAGTTCGATATTCTGCTCTACGGTTGCCGCATTTACATTAAAATAATACTTAGTACTGCTTAGAATGTAGCCATCTGCTCTCTCCTCGACAATATAATAGCGTCCCCATGGAATGTCGGTGATCTTTGCAACTCCTGCTTCATCTGCTGTTCCGGTTTCGAACGAGCCTATTCTCTCGGCATTTGCACCTGCCGTCTCTCTGTACAATGCAAACCTAACACCATCAATAGCTTCACCTGTCTCAGCATCATTCTTATGGATAACTAATGTTCCAAGCTTTCTTTCATTGGCTATTTCTTTTGTTATTTTTTTATGAATATTGCTCTCTGACAGAATAATCTCCTCAGGCTGCATCTTAATGTAACCCGATTGTGTGCTTTCCTCTGTGAGGATGTATGTCCCTGTTGAAAGCACCTGCATAGTAATTCTGCCGTTTTCATCGGTTGTTCCCGAATACGATATGTCCGGATTGTCCTTAAGTGTCAGCTTAAATACAACACCCTTCATAGGCTCATTACTTGTCTTATCTGTCTTGATGATTTCATACTCAATAGCCTTAAGTGTATTTCTTACAATGGTCTGCTCAAGTGAAGTATCATACTCAGTGGTATATAAGCCATAAGCTTCCCCTTCACTGCCCATGATATCCTTTCCGTTTATGCGCTGCTCAACCGCTCTGTAACAGATTCTTTCTCCTGTGAGCGGGTCATATTCCGGAAGGTCTTTAAAAGTATAACTATTTACGGAAGCATCCTTCGTCTCATCATAAGTATTGGTAAATGACCAGCTTCTGTCCTCGAGATTCGTCCATTCCGATGATGATTCTAACTTCATCTGCAGGATACCCTCTGCCTTATAGGTTCCGTCAGACATGCATTGTATGCCCTTTATAGTATCTTTCCATACCTTTTTGACTGTATAATCCTGAAGCTCAATATTGACAAAATTGTAGGTAATGGTCTTATTATCATCCGATACCTTTATGTCATATTTCTGCTCATAGCCTTCGATAGCTCCCTCCACTACATGGTATGAGATATCTTCGCCTGCTTCGTTCTTTGCAGGCAATCCCTCCCATGATACCTGAAGAATATTCTTATCCTTATCCATGGTCTGTTTAACCGGATAATAGTCCCCGATAACATCAGCGTATTCCGCTTCATTACCGGTTTTACTCTGCAAGGTAAATACAGCGTCCTTATCGGCTTTCCCTGCTCTGTTATACCACTTCTTGTTTACAACAATGTCAATGTATTCCAGCGTGTTGGTTATCTCCGACATATTGTAGGTATATTCGCCTACAGAATTTTTAACAATTGTTGATACCGTCGCCGATTCTGAATCCGCTCCATCCCGGCTCTGTGCATACGATACATCATAATTCTTATAGCCGCATTTTTCCTTTATCTCATATACAGCTAAATCATCCGACTGTGATCTGTACCTTGGAAGCTGTGTAGTGCTGTAATTCCATACATTACCGGACTTACTGTCAGCCTTCCATGTTATCTCAGGCTGATTTGAGCTAAGCGCCGTCACGCCCATCTCCGAAACCGTAATTCTGATATCTGAGCTATTACTCTGAACTTCGCCGTTTTCTGCAATGTCCGGTCTTGTCCGATACTTGTTATTGGTATCTACCCATAACTTCTGTCCTTGTAACGTTACCTTTAACAGTTCCTTTTCAAGCCTTGCATCCGACTGTTCAACAGCATAATCATAGCTGTAGGTATATCCACCTGAGACGTAATCGGTATTATCTGCGTATACTGTTCCTACCAATTTTATAGCTTTAATATCATCAGTAAGACTGTTCTGATACTGTACCTCTCCAAGCTTAACCTGCTCCGATTCCACTATACGGTATTCTAAGTGCAGTAATATATTGTTATCATCTGTTAAGTATTCCGGAAGGTTCTCAAACAAATATACATAGCTATCGGAAGCGGAATCTTTTGCCTCCTTTGTAATTCCGGTTATATTGCCCGAATTATCCCTTACGGCTGTTATTCCAGCTTCGTCCTTCCCTATTATACAGTCTGCCAGATCACCTGCTGCCGGCTTCCATTCTGAACTTCCGGCAACTCTGTACTGAAGCTGTCCGTAGCATTTCTCAAATCTTGTCCTATAAAGATTATTAAAATCATTCTTGTAATCAACAGTAAGCTTCGCTGTGGTAGTCTGAATATTCTTAACAGTAAATATAATCTTATCATTCAAACCTGCTAATCCGGTATTCGACTGACCTTCAGAGCTTCCATCACAGGTTTTTGTGCTGTATTTTACGAGCCACTTTTCATCCGATGACAGTCCTACCGTGTCTCCGGTTATTGACTTAAGCTCTCCAACTTCGACTTCCGAACTACCTGTTTTGATTTTTAACTCCTGTATGTTCCAGTTAATTTCATTAAAATTAATGTCATACTTTGGAAGGTCTTTATAAGTATACTCCCACGAATTGCTCTCATCCAGAGTCTGCTCAAGCACTCCCGGCACTGTCACAATCCTGTTAAAGCTACCGTCATGTGTCACACCATACAATCTTACCGTAACACTCATATCCGTGGTATCGCTATCTGCCGTGTTCCACTCCTTCTTTACGGTGATATCTTCCCTCTTGTCCAAGAAGTTTTCCATTTCAACCGTAGTGTAACCATTATCCCAGAGCACATCATACTTTCTCAGATAATAGCTTCCTATATGTGGTGTACCTGTTCTTGTTACCGAATCAGCGATCTGAACTTCGCCTGATACAGCGTCTAAAAGTACATCCTTCATGCTATTATCAGCGGAGACTTCCTTTCCGATCTCGGCTACTCTGTACTGAATTAAGCTGAATGTTGTTCTGTCCTTTGAAACCTCATACTGCGGAAGTATCCTCTCATAGGTGAGTTCTGAGCGTCCGGACACATTCTTTACAGATTTAAGGGTAAAATAATACTCTTTGTTCTTATCCTGTTCAGGTTCAAGGCTGAAATAATGCTCTGTATCGTCCGCTCTTCCTTCTGCAGCTTCATTAAAGCTCTCTCTCCATGCAGAGGCACTCACAATATTTCTCTGACTGTCAAGTGCTGTAATTACTCTCGACTGAAGGAATACTTCTAACTGTGGTCTTGTCTGCCAATACTTGTTGTTGCCTTCTACCCAAGTCTTAACAATTGTAAGCTTTGTGTTCAGGTTCTCTACAAAGTCAACATATTCAACAATTTTGCTGTTGTAATCATTTTTTAAATCCTGAACCGTACCATAGGCATATTTCTTATCAGCAGAAATATTCTGATTTATATTATTGTCAAACCTGTCCGCTTCACCTGTATAATCGGTTGTATTGGTATCATGGCAGACCGAATAGGTGATATACCCGCCGTTTTCGTCATACACAGGCAATCCGGTAATCTCGTAGCTCCATGTACTCTCAGTCTTTGTCCACTTAATCTTGGCATTTTCGGTGATGCTTGCCAAATTATCCGTAAACTCATTTCCATCCGGAAGATTGCTTCCATTTCCTATTATGAATCCAGCCTCTCCCTTATCGGTCTTATCACTGCCTGTCTGTACACGAAGAACCATCGGAAGTCCTGACACATCAGGCCGTTTTTCCAACTGATTCTTGTTGTCAAGCCATGTTATTGTACCTGTGAGCTTTGTAAATACCTGCTTATTTAAGTTTTCGGTATGGAGCTCATTCTCTATGCTTGTTTTGAATTCCCATGTCTTATCATCAACCGTCTTTTCATTGCTCTGTGTGCCCTCATAAAAAACATCCTTGTTCTCAGCCCCATCAAGCTTATCATTGCACTTGAGTATATTGGCATTAAAATCGGCATACATATCAGACTGACCGCCTATCTTATAATTTAGTGGTCGCTTTGTCTCCTGATTCAGGCTGTCCTTATATGCAAACTCCGACTCTACGATTCGATATTCATAAGTCTTAAGCACACCGTCCTTCAGCACATAGACAGGCAGTTCTTTAAACTGGGAGTACTTATTATAGCTGATTTCAAATTCATCCGGTGATGTTGTTATCTCCTTTGACACCGTTACATCTGACGTACCATCGGAGGCTGTCACATTACTCCATGCAGTATCGGAAGCACCCTCTACTTTTCTTTGCAATACCAGCGTCAATCCATCAGGTCTGAAGTTCTCGATTAACGTCTCGTCCTGCTTACTGCTTCCAACCAACGTCTCTATCCATTTTACATCTGCTGACGCTCTCGCTGTTACAGCTGTGTTGGTATATACTAAGCCATCTGATGACTCTTTATACTCTGCATTAAATATACCAAGCTCATACGAAAAGCCCTTATCTGCTATAAGCGATGCCGCAAGTGACGCCTTGGATATTTTCGTTCCGGAACCGACAGGAAAATCCGTTACCGCTCCTTCACCTATTTTCTGCTTTACAAGATAGTTCTCCCCATCTTCTACAAGCGAAAATGTGACTGTTTTCTCATCACTACCATCCATCATTCCAACAACAATCTCTGTTTCAAGTATACGATAGTGGTATTCATTTCCGTCCTTATCCTTCATCGGCAGTTTCTTCAATGTATCGCTATCGGATGACTGCACTCGCGCTGTATCCCCGGCACTTAACGGTGGACATGTTAAAGTGACTGTCAAAGGAACATTATCATTTCCTACCCTATGCATAAGTGTGGTATATGTCTTTCCATCATCATTACTTACCTGCACCGTAAACACAGCACTCTTCTGAGTAATGCCAATCCAACTGCACACTGCTGCACTTTCCCATACCTTAGTGATCGTAAGGTCTTTCTCTATAAGATTATTGGTGATATCACTGAGCTCATAGGCTTCACCGGAACCTGCGCCGACAACAACGCCTTCTTTTAGAGCAGCATTTTCCTTATCGGCAGCATCTCCATAGGACACTTCATAGTCCGATGTATTTTCGGTTTCCTTTACGGTGTATGCCTCTAACTGCTGAGTTCCCGATGCATACTTAGGCAGAACAGCCTCTGTTTCATACGTCCACTTATCGGTATCCGTGGCAGCCTTCCACATAATCTTTACATCTACGAGGTTCGTTTCCTTTCCCTTATAGATACCTATCTGAACGTCACTGCCGCCTTCACCCGACACCTGTATTCCGTTAACAGGTAGCTGGGCTCTTGTTCCATACATGTCGCTCTGGTCATTCCACAGCTTGGTACCGACAACCTTTACCTTTAAAAGCTCTTTTCTAAGATATGTAATAGAATCTGTATCCTTGGTGCTATCCGAATTATTATCCATATCCGTATAAGCATAGGTGTAGCCGCCGATGCTTCTGTCCTTACCATAAGTATTCTCCTGTGCAGCCTTATCTACACAGCTGACCTTAAATTCGTCATTCAAGGTTGTCTTAGCTTCATCATCATATTCTACTGAGATCTGTTTTGTTGTATTGCCATCCTTGTACTGTGTATCCGTTTCAATGATACGATACTGATATTTCTTCCATGCCAAATCCGAACCTGAACCTACATTTACATATAGAGGCAAATCACCGATTGTAATATCGTAGGTATCATCTGCCGCATCTGTGCCTGCCACATTCTGGTACTGGACACTCTTTAGCAAGGATTTATAAAAATCGCTTGTTGTATCTACATTTTTCCACTCAGTTTTCCCTGAATCTATAATGCGGTACTGGAGCTTTGCCATAACCTTCGAAGGACGTGTACTGTATCTTGTATTCTGCTCGGAATCCCCCTTATACTCTACATGCAGGGTATGTTCCACCAAAGGACTGTTGGTAATGGTCCATGTAAATTCTTTGGTGCCATTGCTTTCAATGACATTGTAATCTGATTGTGCAATCCACTTCTTATCAAGTGCCGTGTATACACCAACGGAAGCTCCTGCCTTATTTTGAACTTCATTATCGACAGAAACAGAAGAAGCTCCGCCCATATTGACTTTAACTTCCTGCACAATAAGTGAGTCGAATGTCCATCTTTCTTTTATGGTTTTCCGCTCAATCTTGCCATCATTCTCAACCTCTACAACCTTGTCTGTAAAAATATATGAAGGTATTTTATCAAAAGTATTCTCATAATCTGAGCCGCTTAACTGCCTGCTGTCGGACTCTAATGTTTTATAATCCCCACTTTCATTGCCATAAACTGCACATACCTTTACATCTGCGGTATAGCCATTAGCAGACGCTGTGCTGTTCTCATTTTCCTCACCCGCTGCAATGTCATTTCCAAGAAGCCAGTTTTTGTTCACTGTCACCTTAGTATCAGACTGTAATGTATTTGTAATGGTAACAGTATTGGTAGCTGAATCATCATTGCCAGCCTGTGTCGAGTGGCTTTCCTCATAGTTACTCATACTATAGCTTTCAATGATATAACCACTATAATCATTATCGGCATTAGGTGTAATAACGCATGGTGTATTATAATCATCCTTGCTTGTACCATATTCCACAGCACGATACTGTAGGAAATTATCATTTTCATCGCGTACCGGAAGATCACCGAAGGTCTTTGTCCATTTATTTCCGGAAGCATCCTTAATAAATCCGGCCTCCCTTACAACCACATCCATCAGCTCATGCCATTCGCCTGCCTGTTGTTCATCAACAACACCATTATTTACCTGCACAGTTCTCACCTGAAGCTGCAGCTTAACTCTGTCCGGTCTTAAATTGAAAATATTATTGTCATCATCCCATATTTTGTTAACTACAAGACTTGTGGACTTGGCAAGACTGTTGGTAATCGTGGATGTCTTAGAATCACTTTGTGTAAAATCATATCCTAAAACGTCCTCAGTATAAAGTACACGATAGCTTCCAAAGGTTTTTTCGCTTCCGTACACTTTCTTAACACTCTGGCTCGCATCTACATAATCCTGATTATAGTTGTATTCGTAATCTCCTGCACTGTCAAACTCTGTCCTATCAGCCTCCGATGGGCAGATAAGCCCCTTTTCCAATGTGTAGCCATTTATAGGAAGCTTCGTGGTCTGTACCCATGTTGTGTCTGTCACACCATCGGTCACCTTCTCATATCCGATTCCAATCTCAACGGCACGATACTTAAATGTCTTTGTTTTGTCTGATGTCTGGAATGGAAATGTTGAAAATGATGAATGCCATCCACCCTGCTTGGTTAATTCAACAGTGACAACTATCTCTTCTCCATTGCTTCCGCGCTTGTAAGCTGTATCGTATGTCAACGGCTTCCATGTGTTTCCACCATCATTCGAATACTCATACATTACCAATACCTTTTTAGGTCTTAGACCGTATGAATCATATCCGTCAATCCATCTCTTTACAACTGTATATGTACCGCGAAGGTTATTACATATTTCCGGTATCTCAAGTACCTTATCACCGGTTTCCACTGTATAATAGGAAGTAGCCAATTTAGTTCTGTTATTCGATGAAATGTAATAATTCATGGACATATTCGACTGTATTTCATTTCCGTCAACCGTATAATTTCCCGGAAAGCTTTCAGCTACCATATAGTAGTAGGAAGTACCATTCGGAGCGTATATGTCAAAGCCGCTGCCGGTTGTAGTTGTAATCTCATATTTCCAATAATCTTTATTATTTTCATCCTGCTTCCATGTGACACTGATATCCTTAACCTCAGTCCTGTTAATCTGGTTAGCATTGTCTAAGTCCGCCTGAGTAGACGAGTACTTCCATACATTGAGCTGTATATTAGGGCACTTATCATTCGTGATACCCGGTCTTGCTTCACTCTTAATACTTGTCTGCCCCTCGTTCCACTTAACCTTACCGGTCAGCTTTATAAGCTTTTCGGTTTTTATGGTATTATGGAAAGATACCTTTGCACCGTTATTATTGCAGTTGTCCCCTAATCCTATCTGCTGATTAGATACTATCACAACATTATCCGATACCCTGTAGCCTGTATCAATTCTAACACCACTGTCCGTATCTGCTCCTGTATTTGTCATATTGTAACTCGGAGCATACTCCTCTTCTTCCACTATGAAGTAGATATATGCCTTTCCGCTAGGAGCATATATATTAAGTTTATCAAGAGTCTGTGAATCCTTATGATCCACATTATCCGTATATCTCAGAGTAAAGCTCTCCACAAGCTCAACTGTGTTACTGCTATCCTTTGATGCAGTGGCAAGTGACTTAAGTGTCTCATCCATTGCCGCCGCATTGCCGCTCAAAGGCTGCGACTTTACCACTTTCTCATACGAAACGCCTGATGCATCAGGATATATGCCATTGTCTGTATAGTTGCATTCCATTCTGTATACATAAAATCTTGCGTATGGCATATTCGATGCGTCAACATTGATATCCGTCCATGTCTTTTCTACAGTTATCTCACGGACATTTTTACCATAAGGGTCGAACCTATTGACAAGGACATTGGAACCATCCGCAACACCAAGCATTATGTCAACCGGCATTATATTACCATTTCCGTCCTTGATAATTTCCCCGATTTCATAGGTATAAGCAGCGCCGAACTCATCATACTTCGGAAATTCTTTTAAAGCCTGTGTATTTTCCTTCTTGAACTTATATGACAGACCTCCATCCTCCAATGTTGTCTTAGCCACATAGGTTCCGGCTGCCGGTTCACTCTCGAATGTGTTGTCCGGCTTTTTATACTCATCATGGTATATGCTGTGTCTGAACAAATATACTGTACAGTCCGGCTTGGCTGCCGCCGCACTCATGTTATTCCACTTCTTTGTACCGGACATATATACGGAATCATAAATTTCATTGACAACAACCTGATTCTCGGCGATAAAACATTTCTCCGAATCGGCCGAATTCAGTTTTGCGTCTGCATCGACCTTTATTGTCGGCTGGATTCCGGCTCCAAATCCCTTATGCTTATAATAGCCATTCGTCTTATCTATCAGTTCCGTGTTCTTATACGAATAGTAGCTGATATAATATTTAAAATAGCTCTTTGTATTATCTATCTTCTTTTCCTGAAGATAATAATTTACCTTCTCACCGTCCACATACTCTACAAGCCCTGTAAACCTCACTCTCTGATAATATGGATTAGAGCCTGTATCCGCAGTATTGACCACGCAGTTATATTTTGACAGAGTATATAATTTCTTTGTGTTATCAGAACCTACCGTATAGTACAGGGTATAATTCATATCTGCTCTCTCAGACTTCTGATAAGCAGCTTCATCGTTCCATATAACATAAAAATTGGCTGCATAATTATTGTTTTCTGCCTTGTTGAGTACTGTAATATCTATATTTTTCTTATAATCAGCCACGTCAACCCTGCTAAGTCCATCACTGAAGACTTCACCTTTTCCATCAGCTATATGTACCGTATTCTCGGATTTAATCTGTGTTGTATAGTAGTTTTTGGTTGTCTGCGCGTTCACCTTTTCATCTATGAGACTTCTGTTTCCATTTTCATCCACAATGTACTGGCGAATAAAATAGCTGTATCCGCTTCCGTCATCATTAAATAAAGGCAGGTCTGTAAATGTCTGCTTATCGTAATAGCTTACACTGTCTTCTTTTGCCTGCTCCTGTTGTGTAGTCCAGGTAATTGTCCTTATATTTCCCTGTTCATCGGTCACAGCTTCCTCGCGTCCATCGACATTGCGCCATAATTCCACTACAAGCTTTGACTTACGATACCCTGATACATTGTCGCTGTCATGCCAGTTTACCTTGACACTGATATCTGTTGTAAACGGCTGCAAAGCATTGTAGAACACTTTTCTATGCGAATACACAGGATTGGTCTTACTGTTCTGGCAGAAATTATTCTGCTCCTTTGTATTGATATCATACGCATACAGCTTTATATCCTGCTTATTCTCTGTTGCATAGAGCATCGGAGTTGAAACAACATCCTGATTTGTAAGAACGAATGTCGGGTTTACTTCCTTTGTTAGCTCATTATAGTATGGAATCTCGTATGTCGTTCCGTTGTAGGTTATGGACTTCTCCACAGCGGTGTACACGATATCTTCCGGCATGAAATCATCCGGCACATTCGTATTATTTTTTCTGATACCTTCAAGTTCAGACGAGTCAATTGGTGTAAAATACTGTATCGCTTCAAACGAATCCGACGTATTAAGGTTAATATTCACCGGATATTCCTTCAAAAGATAGTACTTTCCATCCGAAGCTTTTCTAAGTGCAACAATCTTCGCTGCAACCTGTCTTCTTGCAATGTCACTTATGCTGTCCTTCCACTCAACCTTCACATATATGTGAAAAGAAACTCCGGTCTGTGCAAGATAATGCATCAGATATGTCTTACTCACTGAAGGAGATGACGAATCATAGCTCCTATCCATATAAAATGACAAATTCCGGTATTCCTCATCCTCTCCGGCCTGCTGGCTCATTATATTATTATAATCTGCAATAATATCCGCATGCTCTCCCGCACCCGAGGCTTCACTCTCTATTGTATAGGTGTACTTATAACCATTCTCATCATATTTTGGTAAGATTATGCCCTTAAAAGCCCACTGCTGATATGACAAGCTGCCATCATTATCTTTTTCTTCCGTTACCGTTCCCGTTAATTGCTGTGTTGTCTCCCCGGCAGTATCCTTGAGGATAACTTCATAAGTAATCTTTTTAGTGTTTTCATCATAACCGGTAACATTTATGGTGGCATAATCATCTATTTTAGAGCCATTACTCTTTTGCTGGGAAATTCTGTAGGTAACCGGTGCTGTATATTTACCACTCAGCTTCTTAAATATATTATTCTTATAGAGGTCAAAATTAAAATTAGGTATACTGCCATACTTGTAGCTCCAGCGAATATACATCTGATATTCCATATCAGCAGACAGACGGTTTTCTATTTTGTACTCAATATCTCCCGCACTGTCTTTTTCCATATAATACGAGTATGCCTTATATCCGTGATTCTTGTAGGTAAACTCTGTAGCTGCTCTCTCATTTCCATCGTCACCGTATTCCTCGGTTTTCCACCCTGTAAGTTCATCGGTTGATACACCGGCTGCGTCAATCAGATTCTTCTCTAAAACTCTGAACTCATAGCTCTGCCCCTTGTCATCATACATATCTATATCATGAAAGTATGTATACAGCGCAACATTATTGCCCGTGGCGGATGCTGTCGTTATCTCATCAGTATTGACATCCGTCCACACATAAGCATCCGTACCCTTGTCCTTCTTAAGTCGTCTCTGCAGCTTAAGAACAGCTCTTGTCCCGATATAATCCGATTCGCCTAAAGCTTTGCTCCAATCAACTGTTGTGAGAATATTATTCACGCCGACACGGGTCAGATATATCGTACCGCCTTCCTCCACGAAGTCATGGTCTCCCTTGGCATACTCATCCCCGTGATTTTCATTACATACATAGGAGATACTATAATTGGTGCCATTATCTACTGCCGTTACAAAATAGTAATATTTCTTACCATTTTCATTGTAATGAGGAAGGTGCTTACCTTCAGCCAGTCCCATATCAGCATCCCTAAGCTCGTAGGCGTTACCCTCGACATGACTGTCTTTTGATAATTGGCACTTATACTGATTTCCGTTTTCATCATAGACAGGAGCTGCATCTGAGAAATTCGTGGTCGTACCTCTCCACAGATATATTCTTATCCCATTGTCTACTTCATCTATTCTCGCAGTATTATTCTCATTATTCCACTCATCGTCCTGCCATATCACCTTCACGGTGTAGTCCAAATCATCCTTTGACAGTATAAAATACATATTACAGCCGTCGTATGCCCTGTCCGTGGCCGAAGTATTATTGGTGTTATTGTAGCTGAACTTATAATAATGCCTGTTATCCTTACAGGATATAATATTGTCTGCTGCATCTATATTATAAAAATAATATATCGCTCTTCCATTTAAGTCATACAAAGGTAAACCAGTGATTGAAACGTCCCATTCACTCGCGGACTCGGATGACTCCGTGATATTTACAGTGTATTCAGATGGTTCAACCATAACATCACCATCCGCGCTTGCGTTATCCGTAACCTTATACACCTTAATACGATTCTCAATATCATCCTTTTCCAGACGATTATCCCTACCATCTGCATCCTGCCAGATTATTTTGCCATTTATGCTTGTATCCTGAATGTATCTGAATGACAGCTCATCAAAATAACCGGTACTGTCAATCTCACTTCCATTAAATGCAACATAGCTATCCGTCCCATTCTGGTTCACATAGGCACGATTATTGTCATACTCCGGTATCGTAAGCTTTATCGTACTATCAATATCATCTGATGTAGGTATTCTCTCATATAAGACCTTAAAAGTTGAGTTGCCATTATATATTATTGATGGGGCAGCACTCTTTTCTATACCATTTTCCGTATATGACAACTGCATTCCCTGCTTCATTGCCTCAGGAAAAACAGACACCTCTTCCCTGCCCGAGAAAGTGACAGTATAAGAGTAGCTCTTTACTGCTCTACGGCTGATAAGCATCTTACATTTACTCTCGGCGTTCCATATCAGTTCGCTTTCATTCTGTGTAAGAGTCATGCCGCTTATACGATACCTATTACTGTCCGAATCAACAAAATCTATACGGTACATGTCATCATTTCCGACACTTCCCGGTATTTCAATAAAGTAAAAATTATCTTTATCTACAGTATATTTACCAGTTCCACCGGAAGCCATGCTTCCTGTCCCTTCTTCTATATATACAGGTATTCCCATTATCGTAGCCGTCTGACCACTGATAACCATCTGGGCATCTTCTATAGTCTCATATTTTCCCATGCTGTCCCCGCAGTATACCTTTACGCCGGTTATGGTCTTAGGGAAATCATCTATATTATCCAGATTGTCATACAGATTCTTGAGCTCATCCGAAAGAGCCAACGGTATTGATACAGAAAACGTATATCCCTCCAGCTTTTCATATTTCTTATTTGTCCCGCCCTCTTCTATAGGCAATAAATCCTCCCCCTGAGCGTATACAACCTCCGGTAACACATTCCAGTCAACCGCAGAATTCAGCAATACAACTGCAAGAACCATTGCAAGTATTCTTCTAAATACTCTATTTTTCATTTTTCAAACTCCTTCTATCACACAATCATTCTATATACTAAGTGAAATTACAATTTTTCCAGCATAATTATATCAAGCCAAATATGACAAAAATGTGACAAATGCTTTAAAGTGGCAATGCGAACAGACCGATATATAAAAGGAATTTGAAAAAATTGATGCGGTAAATCTTCATACGATGAAAACGCTAAGCAATATGGAGTGAAGTGAATGCTGAAAATAGCAATATGTGACGATGAACAGCCAATAATGGAATACCTGAAAAATCTAACTGAAAAATGCACCGAAGCACAAGTAGATATGTTTTCAAACGGCGAGGAATTATTATCGTATTCGACCGACTATGATATAATTCTGCTTGATATATCCCTGAATCATAATAATACCGGCGAGTTAAACGGCATGGAGGTCGCAAAAAAAATACGAGCGAAATCTAATGTAATCATCATCTTTGTGACCGCCTTAAAGGAATATGTGTTTGAAGGCTATGATGTGGGAGCGTTCCATTATCTATTAAAGCCCATCGATGAACGCAAATTTATGGAGGTCATGGACAAGGCAGTAAACCAGATAAAAAGAGAAAAAAATGCAGAACCATTGATTATCAGAACGGATGGCAATTACATCAAGATACCTGTCAGCAACATCGTCTACGCGGAAAATCAGGCAAGAAAGATCATCCTGCATACCAAAAATATGAAGGAGGATACCTACAGCTTTTATGAAAAAATGGAGGTGCTTGAGAGCAGGCTTGGTGACAGCTTTTTCCGCTCACACCGCGGATTTCTGGTAAATATGAGGGAAATCGTCCGCTATGATAACGCCAACATAGAATTGAAAAACGGAGATAAGGTGTTTTTGGCAAAGCAAAAATACAATGATTTTGTGACCGCATATATGAATTATTTGAGAAAGGCATAACAGGCAATGAAAGATGTCATCTACATTCTTTTTGATATCATAATCTATTCTGTTCAGGGGCTGCTGCTTGCTACATTGCTTAAAGAAGCACAGCCACGTTTTTCATTCAAGCGACAATATACCACCGTTGGGATACTGCTATTGCAGTATGTTGCCGTCCTACTGCTCCTGCATTACTCTGACCTGATAAAAAGCATGCTGTACGGAAGCGGCATGGTGATGTACAGCAGCCGCCAGAGCATTGTTCCGGCGCTTGCAGGCATGCTCATCACCTGCGCGGTAAGCATGATTTTATTTAGGGAAAGCAGGCTTAAAATCACATACTATGTTGTGACCTTTTATTCCGTGATGGAGCTTCTTAAATTTGCCGTCTACCCTGTTTTTATGTGGCTGATTGAAAAGCTCGCCGACTTGAATCAATATCTGTTTCTGGAGAAGCAGCTATACACAGAGGCGATGTTTTATAAATTGAACCTTGTAGCGGAATTTTTCTGGAACGTATTTTACTCCTCTGTGATTCTTGTTTTTACCTACATAATCATCCGGTTGATTAAAAAATACCTTGAAATAAAGGAGAGCTATCAGAAATCAGAATTGATTTTCGTGATATTTCCCGGCGTGACCGGACTGCTGCTGTGTCTTATTATCCGCAGCATAATGTTTTACATAGAAGGCTACGATATACATTCGCTGTTCGACAGCCGCCCGGAAATGAATTTTCTAATTCCATGTACGTCCCTGCTATGTATTGCCATGATTATTTTTGCCGCAAAAATGCTTCGCAAACTTATTGATGAGAGCAACCGGAAAATCGAAATCAGTGTGTATCAGGAGCGGCTCAGGGAGATGGAACAGCACATCGGCGACATCGAAAACCTGTATGCCGGAATCCGCGGCATGAAACACGATATGAAAAATTACATAGCCGATATTAAGGCACTTATGAAGGAAAACCCGGCAAATCCGCCCGCATTGAAGCAATATCTGGATTCCCTGCAGTCCTCCGTTGAGCAGCTTGACATGAAATACAACACCGGCAATCCGGTGACGGACGTTATCATTCAGCGCTATGTACAGTTGACAAAAAACAGTGCTATTGATTTTCAGGCGGACTTCGTTTTCCCGGCGGACATGAATATTGATGCGTTTGACATAAGCATTATCATCAACAATGCGTTAAACAACGCGCTTGAGGCATGCCGGAAGCAAAAAGATGGCAGGCTGCTCACAACCAAACCCGATTCCGCAAATCACGGGCTTGGGCTGCGCAATATTGAGGTGTGCGCGAACAAATATTATGGAAAGGTGGAGACAACCGTCAAGGATAAGACGTTTGAGCTGGCGGTTATGCTTCAAAAAAGAACCAGCGGGTAGGGTGCACCGCTGGTTCTTTTTGGGATATTTTCTAATCTAAAGTTAGCCAATCATGCCTTATACCCATTATTTGCATTATTTTTCAATATAATAGGGGTCATTTTCTCCATAAGGGCATCAGCAATTCTTCTGTTCTTTTCGTTTATTATTTTCTTCTTCTGGTCTCGCGCCCATTCCACCGCTTTAATTTGATCTTCCGGACGCTCACTTAATATCACATGTTCCTCAATCATATCCTACGCCTCCTATCTATTTTCATAATCTATACCTACACTGTAACAATTATTCAAAAAGTAGTCTGCCGCTCTCTGTAAATCTTTTATGTTCTTAGCCCTGTTATTCAAATCCACGGCATCATTAAGAAGTAATACGGCTTTTTCAAAGTCATATCTGGAATTTTTAACCAAATATGATACGCTCCCTAGATTTGTCACTACAACCATCATCTTCACTGACTCATATCTTAGCAAAAATTGTATATCAGAAAGAGAAAACTCTGATAACGATGGGTGATTATGTAAAACTATCACCACACATTGTCCTGATGACCTTATTAAATGAAATGATGTTGGGTCACTCAACGGATCCACTGCATGTTCCGCCCCCAGTACAATTCCGATATAGCGCTCCCCCTTTTCTATCAGCAATGTACTTTCCAAACTATAGGTAACCGCCACTTCATTTGAGTCATTCTCATCCTTGGAGATTTGCAATACCTGCCTTGCCAGCTCACGAATATTATCATATTCAACATCCGGTATTCCTTTGTATTGAATCCGTGGTACTTTTCTTATTGCTTCATCAGTAATCTTTATCTTATGGTCACGTTTTTTTGCCATTTCAAGATTATTTAATTCATCACACATTACCAAAATCTCCTTTCAGCAATAATTGTTATACCACGCTTAAACAATATTTATTTTTGGATGGTTCTCTTTACCTTAAACGGAGCCATCCATTGATACCAAACATACAAGTAAAACATTTACTTATTGTATATTATATCACACATCTAATTAATTTACCACATAGTTTATAAGATTACTCCCCTTCTCCACTTAACAATCGTCCTAAAATACAGTGACATTCCGGTAACTCCTACAAGCACCTCCGATATCGGGAAAGCCAGCCATGTAAAACGAAGTCCAATCAGCGATAACGCCCAGAAAATCGGGACCAGACAGCATATCTGTCGCATAACCGACAGGAAAAGACTGACCTTTCCATTACCGATTGCCTGAAAGAATACTGGCGGCATCAGTGAAAATACAGCCGGAATAAAGCTTGCTCCGATGATAGGAAATGCCTGTTTTCCGATTGTGATAACCTCACTGCTGTCGGAGAATATCCTGAGCAATTGCTCCGGGAAGAATACGAAGCATATTACCCCGATAAGCATGACCGCACAGGAAAACAGACAGCTATCCTTCATTATTTCGCGGCACCTCTTATAGCTCTTTGTCGCATAATTAAAGCTTAACACCGGCACAATGCAGGTCTGCAAGCCCAGAAGCGGAATAAAAAAGAAGGTCTGTAATTTATAATAAAGTCCCAATACTGTCCGACAAAGAAGCTGTCAACAATATTGTACAATGCCTGGATAAGCTGTGCCAGCATGACAGGAGGCGCAATCTTTAACAACATTCGGGATATTTTTCTGTTCCGAAAAAATTCGTTTCCGCCTTTGACTCACTGCTCATAATGAACCTCCTACGACGCCGCTTCGTCATCAAGCGATTCCTCAAGAACCTGATTATATTCCATAAAGAGCTGGGGCATCTTATAAAATTTCGCCACGGCTCACTCCAACTCCCACACAACCGTCACCGTATCGGTAATGTCAATATCCTCCGGCTCAATATCCATGCTGTATGAGGCGGCGCCACATTCCGATGTCTTACAGCTTCTGAGTGACATTTCCTGTACCGGCTTGGACACAAAATCAATCTCTCCCCACGAATAATCAATGTTTACGATTTTCCCAAGCTTCACGCCTGCTGCCCCTGCAAGCACAGAAGCCTTTTGCACGGAATCCTTCACCGCCGCACCAAGAAGCGCATTTTTGCACTGCTCAGGTTCAGCCACGGTATATTCTATGGAAAATTCCGGTGTTACCGGGCAGTGCGCAAGGGCATACAGTATTTTTCCCAATCTGTCATTATCTGCCGGAAATTCCAGCTTCATGCGGTGCACATACTTATAGCCCTGAAATCTGCGCTTCCAGCTCTTGTCCTCCGCCTGATAGCTTTCGTACTCCGTGTCTATGTTAAAATAGACCGTTTTCAGCTCATTTCTGCCATAACCCAGCTCTTCCATGACGTCTTTTAACAGCTCCACGCTGTCCGATGACTTTTGCAGGGTCTCATCATACTCCTGATAAATGCCTTCAATGTTGATATGTAACCGTATCGTGTCCGGCTTTACAGATATTTTCCCTTTTCCGGTCACCTTGATTGTTCTCTCCATTGTGATTCCTCCTCCATTTTGGGGTTTATATGCTTATATAACTTGCGCGGCTGTTCCCCTGTGCTTTATCATATTCATTCTATATCTCTTTTGAAGATAATACAGCTTCTACTTGAGCAATTAGCTGATCTTTATCAGGCATATAAGTTACATACTTAGAAGCAAATATATTATTGCTCAACCCACCAAGAGCATATTGCATATCTACATTGCCTTTATCAGTACATAAAATTAAACCTATTGGTGGATTGTCATCTACATCGTTAACCTCAGCAGCATAATAATTCAAATACATATTGAGCTGTCCTACCGCCTCCGGCATAAGCTTGATGGTTTTTAATTCTATTAATACATATGATTTCAGAATTTTATTGTAAAATACCATATCAACATAATAATGAACATTTCCAAATGTAACCCTTTGCTGTGTTCCAACAAACATAAATCCCTTGCCAAGTTCAAGTAAAAATTTTTCAATTTGCCGAACTAATGCTTCTTCAAGGTCTGATTCCATCATTGGTTTATCCTCCGGTAAACCAAGAAATTCAAAGACATATGGATCTTTTACAATGTCTTGTGGATTTAAAATTTCATTGCCTTTTAAGGCTAAATCTAACACTTTCTGTTTATTAGCATCCCCATTTGATAAAATAAGTCTTTCAAATAATGATGACGCAATTTGTCTTCTCAGTTCCCTAACACTCCATTTGGATTTTGAACATTCAACTTCATAAAAATGTCGTTTATCTTTATCTGATATGGATAAAAGTTCACAGTAATGTGACCAACTCAATCGTTCAGACAGTGTCTGAACGCTACCATAATCTTTATAAAATGTAATCATATTCCAAATATTTGCACGAGAAAATCCTTTGCCAAATTGCTTAGTAAGTTCCCTTGAAAGTATGGAAATAGTTCTAGCTTGATAATCTTCTTCGCTTTCATGAATATTAATATCCTCAACAATCAGTCGACCGATTTCCATATAGGTTTTTAATAGAGTGTTATTTACCTCAACCGCAACATGCGCTCTGGCTTTTTGAAGTAAATCCTCTATTTCGATAATGATTTTATTATTGATCAAATTATCCATGACCTCCTCCTTTATTTCACGTTGTGAACATTTCTAATAATATTATTATCTATCGTAATGGATTTTTAATCATTTTTTTCTAGCTCTTGTTTTATATACATTATACTGATATAAAAAAGAGATATAAAAACATTATAAATGCAGAATTAAGTCAAAGCAAGCCAGAAACACCGGAGCTGGTCGAATTATCATTGACATAGTAATATTGATTAGTTTTTCTTATCGTTATATAATTATTAAAAATTATCACTATGGAGAGAATCGCTTATGCTGTTACGTCAAATTGAGTATTTACAGGCAGTCATCGAAACCGGGAATTTTTATGCCGCCGCGGACAAATGTCATGTATCCCAATCCGCCATTTCACAGCAGATTAAAAAACTGGAGGGTGAGCTTGGCGTCAAGCTGTTAGAAAGACACAACCGCACCTTCTCCCTCACCCCGGCAGGCGAGCATTTCTACAGAAAGAGCCTTGTCATCACCGGCGATATCTGGCAAATGCTAAGAGAAACCAAGCGCATTGCCGATAAGGATAACGCTGTACTCAAAATCGGGTATTACAAGGGCTACCATGGCAACGAATTATCAGAAGCCGTAACCATTTTTTCTGAAAAATATCCGGCTGTGGACGTGCAGATTACGGTGGGAAGTCACGAAGAACTCTATCATGCTATGGAAAACAACTCCATTGACCTGGCAATAAATGACCAAAGACGTGCCTTTTCCGACGCCTACAACAATGAAATTCTCACAGAGAGCAGAATATACATTGAGCTGTCCGCGAAGAATCCCCTCAGTAAGCTACCACGTCTGGAGGCTTCCGACTTAAAAAATATTCCCTGCATTCTAATCATAAACCAGTCCGGTCAAAAAGAGGAACAGGAATATTATGAATCCATCATAGGTTTACACGGTGAATTTATCTTCGCAGATACAATGCAGGAAGCCCGGCTTAAGCTTATCACCGGTCAAGGCTACATGCCCGTCGATGTAATCGGCGAACAGGACTGGTTCGACACCGCCGTATGCCGGATACCACTCTGCAGAAACTCTGAAATTATCAAGAAAACCTACTGCGCCTTTTGGAAAAAAGATAATTCAGGATACTATATCGAAGAATTTGCGGAAATACTTAATTCTTGCTTCTAATATAAACTTCTAACACAAACACCTCCAAGTGGATTGTCTGTCATCCGGGACATCCACTTGGAGGTGTGATTTTCTAATTTTCATAAATCCCCTCATTCCCCACAATGAATATCAACCTCCACTCAACAAATGTTGTCAATCAGTCAATCCCCTTACCAAGTCAATCTGTATTATCATTATCTGTAGACATAAACACGCTTTAATTCCCGAATAAAAAAATTATTTAAAGTCTTTTTTTGGAGCTGAAAATTCTATCGACAACAGTACACAGGAGGTATAAAAATGAAATTGATTTGGAATTATCTATCAAAAAACAAGCCGCTTTTGGCACTTTACACGCTTATGTCCATGGCAGTAGCCGCCCTCGATATCGGCTTAGCCTACATTATGTCCGTCTGCGTGGACATAGCAACAAATGAGCAGACAGGAAGTCTGATGTATTACGGCGCTCTGTTTATCATGTATATAAGTGTATTTTTTGTGGTGTATTTTCTCTTTAGAAAGCTGATGTACACAATTGAAATGCTTGTGAAAAATAATATACGAAATTCTATCTGCGATGATATTTATAGTAACGCGGAAGAAAATATTATGAAAAGAAACAGCGGCGAACTGGTCTCTAAATTCACCACCGATGTCAACACGATAAACGATACCTACATACATGTGATATTGATGGCTATTCCGGATGTGCTTGTATTTTTAGGAAGTGTTGTGTTAATGATAAATATTTCTCCAATTCTATTCGGAATAATTACAGTTATTTCAGTCTTTCAAATGATTATTCCCGGCAGAATGGGAACCCGCCTTGCTACAAAGCAAAAGGATTTCTCCGATTTTTCGGAAAAATACATCTCCAATTTATCAGAACACCTTCAGGCGTATGAAACCATGCGAAGCTTCGGGCGAATTGAGGAATCACAGAAAAGAATCAAAGCCAGCGGCGAAAAATTGGAGTACAAAAAATATAATATTATGCAGTTTAAAGCCCTGATACAGATGGGCGCCGTTACCTTGGGTAATTTCTCATATATCGGACTGTTTTTTGTCGGCGCAATATTAATACTGAACGGCAGTCTCACAATCGGAAATCTAATCGGAGCCTCACAGTTGGCGGTGTACATCACCGGTCCAATGCAGACTATCACCGAATCATTTGCAGATATTAAGGGTGCAAAAGAAATTATCCTTAAGGTAACAGGAACTATAAAACCTTGTAAAACCATCAACAGAAATCCTACAAACACCAATCCATCGATTGGTACCTTTGAAAAAATAAGCATAAATAATTTATGCTTTTCATACGGAGATAAGCCAATCTTTGACAATGCAGATTTTACATTTGAAAAAGGTAAAAATTATCTTATACAGGCGCCATCCGGGAGTGGAAAAAGCACATTGGCAGCTATCTTATCCGGCAAAATAAATGATTATTCCGGAAATATTTTTTTTGATAATACCAATATTTCAGATATTCCCGCCTCCCGGCTTCTGAAATTATGCGCCGCCTGTCCACAGCATCCGTTCATATTTAATGATACACTAAAAAATAATATTACATTTTTTGATGATGATATACCGGATAAAAAAGTATCACAGCTCCTATCCCAGGTAGGGCTTTCGGAATTATTAAAGCACCCCGAAGGACTCAATTCAATAATTGAACAGAACGGCATAAACCTCTCAGGCGGAGAACTACAGCGTCTATCTATTGCCAGACTATTGCTTTTAGATACACAGTTTATAATTCTTGATGAGGGAATGGCAAATCTCGATATTAAATCTTCTTACAGCTTGATATATGATTTAGTGCACAATACAAACCGTTCCTTTATCTATATATCACATCAGGAGGATAAAAAGATAAATTCCTTATTCGACTATATTGTGACCATTAGGGATAGAAAAATTGAGTTGATATAAGATTCAGATTCGGGAGCAAAACATGTTACTCTAATTTATGAGTGTATAACGTATTATATTTATGCATATCAGCTCCGTTGTCCGAAGCAAGATGTTCTAAGAACTCTGATAAGATTTTCTATACGTCCGCCACCGAAGCAAAGCATACATCCTTGTATGCATTGCTTCTGAACCGGCATCCGTGCCGGTTCCGGCTAGGGTATGAACAGATTTCTAAGAACATCTAAGCTTGGCTCGCTTCTATTGGTTTCGTAATTTCCTAATTGATAATCCTTAATGCCAATTAATGCTGCCGCTTCTTTTTGGGTAAGCTTGGCGGCTTGCCGATAATGCTTAAAACTTTTGCCGTAATTCATAAGAAGATTTTAGAAAACGATTGTAATAATTACAAGAAAAGCGAAAGCATATCATTTTGGCTTGATAAACAAACGGCGTTTCCAACAAAGTCCATGGCGTTTTATTATCCGTAATCTCGATGTCATCTTCATGTTTGGCCTCTTAAACAACATAAAATAGGCCATTTTGGCCTCTTTCCTAT
>JBNMLM010000004.1:0-43690 GCA_050874845.1 Eubacteriales bacterium
ATGTCATTCCGGTCGAGAAGGCAATCAGTGTGGAGAATCAGTCAATCGACATTGAACATCTTTCCTACTGGCTCAGCAAGTATGAAGGCAAGCTTGGTGCAGGACGCTGTTCCTGCCGTGCTTCAAGAAAAGCAATCGGTGATGGATGTGCGGATGATGATTATGGTTGGTGTATAGGTGTGGGTGATTTTGCCGATTACTGCCGTGAGACAGGAAAGGGACACGATATCACCAAGGAAGAAGCACTTGAGATTCTTAAAAGAGCAGAAGATAACGGTTATGTGCACCAGATTACCAATATCGACGGAGATAACAAGATATTTGGTATATGTAACTGTAATCCGGAGATATGTAATGCTCTTAGAACATCACAGCTTTTTAACACACCTAATATGTCACGTTCCGCTTATGTCGCACATGTAGATAAGGATAAATGTGTGGCATGCGGACGCTGTGTGGAGTATTGCCCTGCCGGTGCGACAAGGCTTGGACAGAAGCTCTGCCAGAAGGATGGAACGGAGGTTTCTTATCCAAGACAGGAGCTTCCGGATGCTGCGAAGTGGGGGCAGGATAAGTGGGACTACAACTATCGTGACAACAACCGTATCAATTCACACAAGTCGGGTACTGCACCATGTAAGACGGCATGTCCTGCGCATATTGCGGTTCAGGGATACTTAAAGCTTGCCGCACAGGGCAGATATCAGGATGCGCTTGCACTTATCAAGAAGCAGAATCCGTTTCCTGCGGTATGCGGACGTATCTGTAACAGACGTTGTGAGGACGCATGCACCCGCGGAACAATTGATGAGGCGGTTGCTATCGATGCAGTTAAGAAGTTTATCGCGGAGCAGGATCTTAAGGCTGATACAAGATACATTCCGCCGGTTGTCATTCCTGCAAGCATACACATGGATCATTTTGACGAGAAGATAGCTATTATCGGCGGTGGACCTGCCGGACTTACGGCGGCGTTCTATCTTGCAGAAAAAGGCTACCGTCCTACTGTATTTGAGAAGAACGAATATGCCGGAGGCATGCTCCGCTATGGAATTCCTTCGTATAAGCTTGAGAAAAATATAATTGAGGCTGAGATTGATGTAATCAGGCAGATGGGCGTTGAGATTAAGACAGGTGTCGAGGTCGGCAAGGATGTGACAATTGATGCACTTCGCAAGCAGGGATATAAGGCATTCTATCTTGCAATCGGCTGCAGTGCAGGACGTAGACCGGGCGTGCCGGGGGATGACGCGGATGGAACATTTACAGCCATCGATTATCTCCACAATGCCAACACCGGAAATACCACATTTGATGGCAGAATTGTTGTAATCGGCGGTGGTAATGTAGCTATCGATGCTTCAAGGGTAAGCGCAAGAAGCGGCGCCTCAAAGGTAACACAGCTCTGTCTTGAGTCGGAAAAGGAGATGCCTGCTTCCGCGGAGGAGATATTCGAAGCCGGTGAGGACGGCGTTGAGATAAAGAACGGCTGGGGACCGAAGGAGGTTCTCACAGCAGGCGGCAAGGTTACAGGTATTGTGATGAAGAAGTGCCTGTCCGTGTATAATTCGGAGGGACG
This sequence comes from Eubacteriales bacterium, assembly GCA_050874845.1. Taxonomy (GTDB): domain Bacteria; phylum Bacillota; class Clostridia; order Lachnospirales; family Lachnospiraceae; genus CAG-882. The sequence goes on from JBNMLM010000004.1 coordinate 1,580, forward strand.
TTTCGCGCCGGTATATGATGATAATGAGACAATCACCATCGAATGTGACCGCGTGATATTTGCAGTCGGACAGCGTTCGGTATGGAATGACCTTCTTGAAGGTGAAAAGGTTGAGTTTAACGGACCTGCTGTTGTCGCTGATAAGCTGACCTACCAGACAACACAGCCGGATATTTTTGTCGGAGGCGACGTGCTCACAGGGCCGAAATTCGCAATCGACGCCATTGCGGCAGGAAAGATTGCGGCTGAGTCATTGCACCGCTATGTACATAACGCCCACATGAAGATTGGACGTAACCGTTGGGAGTTCAATGAGCTTGACAAGAATAACATCCGTGTTGAGAGCTATGACAACTCTTCGCGCCAGGAAGCAGGTACGGATAATTCTGTTCCGGCAAAGTCATTCAAGGACGCACATCTTACGCTCACAGAGGAGCAGGTCAAGAAGGAGACGGCGCGCTGCCTTGGCTGTGGTGCAACGATCGTTGACCCTAACAAGTGTATCGGCTGCGGTATCTGTACGACCAAGTGTATGTTCGATGCCATCACGCTCAAGCGTGACCTGCCGGAGTGCTCTAACATGGTGGTTGCCGAGGATAAGTTCAAGGCGATCATTCCGTATCAGTTAAAGAGGGTAGGCAAGATTATCATTAAAAAGAAAGATAAATAGATTATTCTTAGATATTGAAGCTTCGGCTATAAGGAGAGGATGGAGAAATCCGTCCTCTTTTTAAATGAAACCGGGGAAATCATCCTGCGATTAATTCAGGATGATTTCCCCGGTTCTTATTTATTTAAGGTGATGATACAAACGTCATCACTTTATTTATTTCTCAATACCTTCTGTTTTCTTTCCGAACCAGTATGTGAACCATGTGGCTCCTACAAGCAATACGATTCCGACGATTATTGACACAGCATTGATATTGTTGTGTACCATCTTTGCGATGATACCGATAGGCGATGCAAGGATGAGCCCGAGAATTGCACTGTATGTAACCGATGGGTGCTTTTCAAAAAGCCATTCGATAAGCTTCGACACAGCGAAGATTCCGACAACCACACCGATACCGAAAGGAAGAAGTATTCCCACACAGTGAAGAATGCCTGCGGCATTGAATGCAATGAGAGAATCTATAAAATCACGTATTGTCTCAATGATTCCCGAATAGAATCCAAGTAACATAAGTACAAGCGAACCGCTGACACCCGGAACAACCATGGTTGCGGAGGCGATTACACCGATGATGAACAGTCTTACAATAAGAAGTGCGTTCAGATTAAAGTTGGCAGAGTGCGATTCTGTCTCACTCATAAATGCCATTGCGACAGCTATCCCGAACAATATAAGAAATGCAATCACATGCTGGAAGGATATATGCTTTCCGTCCTTTTTGAGGCTGTCTTTGGCAGGCTTGACTATAAAAGGAACACCTCCAAGGATAAGCCCGATAAAGCAGAGGCTTGTAGGAAGTGGCTGGTTCTCAAGACAGTACGGAAGTATGTACGAGAACACTCCGATTCCTGCGACCATTCCTATTCCAATCGGAAGAAGGGTGAGAATGGACTGCTTGAAATGCTTAAAAAGATTGTTGATTGCACCGATGATTTTTTCATAGATGCCCATTGAAACCATCATGGTTCCGCCGCTTACACCGGGAATGATGTTGGCAACGCCTACAACCATTCCTTTCAAAAGGTCAATTAAAAATTTCATGTTTATCCCCATTTCTGTTTTTTTACCCATGCTGTTAAGACAACGCATGAGCTTTTTTATTATAACCTTATATGGAATTTTGTTCAACCTATATTTCGGCTAAGAAAACATTAATAAAAACCGGAATTCTTTTCGAATGAAAAAAACATGCCCTGCATAATATGTGATAAACAACAGGACATACCTGAAACAGAAAGGAGAACAATGGGTATAGAAATATATTTTACAGGCAAGCTCAAACAGGCAGTGGGTGCACTTGCACTATCTCCGGTGTATAAGGGGGTAGAGGAAATCAGACTGAGGGTGAACAGACCAGTGAGAATACTCAGGGAAGGAAAAATATATTTTTTAGGTACGGCGGGGGAGCTGAAAAAGCAGGCAGCGAATGTTGTGGTATGCCACCGCGAAGAGCTTGACAGATGTCTTGAGCTTATGAGCGACTACTCACTCTATGCATTTAACGAGGAGCTGAAAAACGGCTTCATAACACTTCCCGGAGGACACCGTGTCGGTATATGCGGACAGGCAGTGTGCGATAAGGGTGAGGTCAAGCATATAAAAAATATAAGCTCCATGAATTTCAGGCTTGCCTGTCAACACATCGGGATTGCGGATGAACTAGCCGCGCACCTTGTCAGGAACGGGGGGATTTACAGCACGCTTATCCTGTCACCGGCAGGCTGCGGAAAGACTACATTGTTAAGAGGTATCGTGAGGAATATTTCGGATAGCGGGATAACGGTTTCGGTTATCGACGAACGCTCGGAGATTGCGGCATGCTATAAGGGAATACCTCAGAACGATGTCGGAGACTGTACGGACGTTATGGACATGATTCCTAAAAGCAAGGGGATAATGATGATGCTGCGCGCCATGTCACCGAGGGTGATTGCGGTAGATGAAATAAACCGTAATGAGGATATTTCCGCTATACGCTCAGCGCGTTCATGCGGCGCCGCACTGCTATGCACCATGCACTCAGATGAAAACAGCTTCGAACAGGCGATTGTGGCAGAAAAAATATTTGAGAGATATATCCAACTGACCAATGACAGGAAATGCAGGGTGTATGACGGTGAATTACACCTGTTGTATGAACAAAATCTACAATTGAATGAGGAGGATATTTAGAATGTTTGCGTTGAAAATAATAGGTGCTGTCTGCATAACCGGTGCAACGACATTGTATGCAAGAGGACTGGTAAATGAACTGTCCTGCCGGATAGCAACATTGAAGGCAATTAAACAGAGCTTTACGACATTGAAGGGTGAGCTTAGATACGGTGTTGAGACACTTCCTTCTGCATTTATGCATGTAGGGGAAAGATGTAGTTACGGACAGGAGACAGTGAGAGATTTTTTCTGGAATATCGGGAACAGACTTAAGACCGAAAATGGAAGTATTCTAAAGGAAGTCTGGGAGGAGGAAGCAAAGAGACTGGCCGCGGCAGCTCACTTAAATGGCAATGAATGTGACAATTTGATAGCCATTGCCGATAGTCTGGGGTATCTGGATTTAACGCAACAGACCAATAACATTGAACTGTATCTTCAGAGTGTTGATGAGAGCATCGAAGCTCTTTCAGGAAAATACGAACAAAACAGCAGAATGTACATGAGCCTTGGAGTGATGGCAGGGCTTTTTCTTACCATAATATTGATATGAAAGGTGGGGGTTAAGTGGAGGTAAGCCTTATTTTTAAAATTGCTGCCGTAGGAATACTTGTCTCGGTAATCTCCCAGATTTTAAAGCATAGCGGAAGGGAGGAACATGCTTTTCTGACAAGTCTTGCCGGCTTGCTGCTTGTGCTGTTCTGGATAGTTCCGTATATTTATGAGCTTTTTGAGACAATAAAAGATTTATTTTCGCTGTAAAGGGTTGATGATTATGGATATGATAAAGGTAGCTGTTATAGGAACCATAGGCTCACTGCTTGCTTTAGCCCTCAAAAGTGCAAAGGGAGAGTTCTCGACGTACATCAATCTGTCCGCATGCGTGCTTATAATGCTTTATCTTGCAGCCAGACTTTCGGGAATCGTCTCGCAGCTTGAATTTATGACCGAATATGTGAATATTGATTCGGATTATATTCTGATTATGCTCAAGATGGCGGGACTTACATATATTGCGGAATTTTCAAGTTCGCTATGCAGGGATATGGGATATTCGGCTCTGGCGGTGCAGATTGAGAACTTTGGAAAGCTGTCACTTTTATTTTTAAGCTGTCCGATTGTAGTGCGGCTTTTAGAACTGGTTGGTGAAATGCTATGAGAAGAAGGTGCCGGAATCTGTTCTTAACTATAGTGTGCGCTGTAATATTTACTATGTCATATACATGTTTAGTACATGCTGCCACGCCTGATGATTACGATTATGATGAGATAGATACCAGCATTGAGGAATATGATATTGATTTTAAATATCTTGTAGAGCTTGTCATGGCAGGTAAGTATTCTGAGGCGCTCAGAGCAGCGTCGATGTCGGCTGTATCCGGGGTGTTCGATGGATTTTATGAGCAGAAGACAATCTTTTTGAAGCTTTTTCTTCTTGGGATTGTGGGAGCGATATTCAAAAATCTTGCAGCGGGGTTTTTTGAAGCGGGGATTACCAAAACGGGGAGCTATATAATACAGATTGCATTGATGGCGGTGCTTACATCAGGGATGTACTGGGCAACGGGAGTGGCACGCAATGTGCTTGACAGTATTGTTGAATTTATGCAGGTGCTTATTCCGACATACTCTGTTGTGATAACTGCCGGGTGTGGAAGCTCAGGGGCGATAGCATTCTACGAACTTGCCATGTTTCTTATCCTGATTGTGGACAAAGTATTGTTACATGTGGTTCTACCCGGAACAACGGTGTATATGCTTGTAAATATGATGAATTATATTTCAAAGGATAATATGTTCGGCAAGCTTTCTGAGCTTATCAAGGAACTGCTTGAATGGACAAACAAGGTTCTTTTGGGAATTGTCATTGGACTGAATGCTATAAAAGGACTTATAAGCCCTATGCTTGATTCTCTAAAGGGAACAGCTGTAACCAGACTTGTGAGCATGATTCCGGGGGCGGGAACAGCGGTTGATGCCGTCACGGGAGTAATACTTGGTTCGGGCGCACTCATCAAAAACAGTATGGGAGTTGCCGCGATGCTTGTGATAATAATGCTGTGTGCAATTCCGGTGATAAAGCTCTTTGTGTTTGCATACGGATGTAAGGCAGCAGGAGCATTTTTAGAACCCGTAGCCGAAAAAAACTATACCGAGTGTATCAATGGCATGCATGAGGGCGTGAAACTGCTTATGGTGAGTTCGATGAATGCGGGAATAATGTTTCTTGTCACATTGGCAATCGTGTGTGCCTCGACAAATGCGGCTTTCTTTTCAGGGACATAAAACTTATGAGGGAGGTCTTTAGAACGGAAATAAGATGGAGCAGCTAAAGGATTATATAGGGAATGTGTTCTGTGTTTATGTCATATTAAGCATAATAGAAAATATAGTATCAAATGAAAAGTACGCAAGATACCTTAGACTATTTGGAGGAATAGTTATGATTTTAATTGTGACCAAACCTGTTTTTGGCTTGTGGGGCAGTGGAAACGATTCAATTGATATTGGCTATTTTGATTTTGAGATTTCGGATGATGTGTATGCCGATATTTTAAAAGCGGAGAAAGGACGTAATGAAGAATTGATAAATATGTACTGTAGCAGTGTGGAGGAGCAGATACAGAATTATCTTTCAGAAAGCGGTTATCAACTTATAAGCTGTGATACTAAAATTAATCTTGATGAGGGGAGTGATGAATATGGGAGAATTATTATGCTGGATATCGCACTGAAGAAAGAGGATAAGCTGTATATGGGAAATGATTCCGGTTTTTATGATTATGATGTGGTGACATTAAAAAATTATTTGGCCAACTTCTATAATATCCCACGCGCTAATATATATATTAACATATATGATGGGCAGGATAATAAGGAGGGAATTGAGAACTGAGGTAGAAGGGTGAAAATCAATAATATTTTCTCAACGCTGAAAAATCTTCAGCTTTCGAAGGATAAACTACTGTTAATCCTGCTTGGAGGGGTACTTCTTGTAATAATATCACTCCCGGTGAAGGGAAAAAACGAAGCCGATAATACAGTGACTTCAAAGGATACAGGAAAAGCCATTGAATATGAATATGCAAATATATCAGATTACACAACAGAACTTGAAGATAGGCTGTCTGCTATACTATCGCAGGTTGAGGGGGCAGGAAAGGTTGCCGTTCTTATCACCTTCAAGGATTCGGGCGAGGCTGTAGTGAAAAGTGACATAACGGAGAACACTAAGACAGATAGCATTACAGGAGATGGTGAAAGGTTGGGAGAGAAAAAGCGGGAGGAGAAGGTGGTTTTCAGTAAGAAAAGTGATGGCAGTTTAACTCCGTATGTGACAAAAACCATATATCCTGAAATAAGCGGAGTTCTTGTCCTTGCGCAGGGAGCTTCCGATACAGGTGTGACAGTAAGGCTTACGGAAGCGGTCAGCGCTGTTCTTGGTATAGAAATAAATAAAATAAAGGTTATGAAAATGGAGGGATAAGCCTTTGAAACGTATTTTAAAGAAAAATCAGATTATTATAACAGCTCTTGCAATCATGATTGCAGTTGCAGGATACATAAACTATAAGGATCTTGTATCTAAGCACGCCAAGGATACCAAGCAGACAAATGTCAGCCTTACACTGGGAGAAACGGATGCTCAGACGGGAGATTTGTTAAGCAATGATGTAGAACCGGACGATTTTTCGGTCACTGATCCCGGAGCAACCGTTCTCACAGGAAATTTAGGGGTGGCACAGTCGGATTTCATCATAAGTGCAAAACTTGACAGGGAACAGGTTCGCGCTGCGAATAAAGAGTCTCTTCTGGGAATAATAAATAATACCTCTCTTGATGAAGCCAGCAAGGCTCAGGCGGTCAATAAGATGATAGAACTTACAGATATAGCAGAAAGAGAGGCGGCAGCAGAACTTCTCTTAGAGGCAAAGGGATTCGTGGATGTGATTGTCTCTATAACGGATGAGCAGGCAGATGTCGTGGTGAATAAATCAAGTCTTTCCGATACTGAGAGGGCACAGATTGAGGACATAATAAAAAGAAAATCTGGTGTCAGTGTGGAAAACATAACAATATCTTCCGTAAGCCTTACAGCACAGACACAGCAGGAGGCTGAGGATGCTAAGACGTCGGCGGACATTAAGGACGATGAGGCGGTGTCCGGACAGACGGAGACGGACGGTGCTGAGGAAGGAACATATAGTGAAACACAGCCTGTATCCTGAAGTGCGGCGATAGAAAAAAATGCTCCATCGACAATACGGTTTAAAGGAAGTACTGATGTTGTGTATTTTCTAATTGCAAAAAGGGGAAGGATTATATATATATGTATATTACCGTATTGCAGGCTTCCATGATGGAGGCAGATTGGAGGACGTATGTCAAATAATAGTGAAAGCACATATACAATATGTGAGAATAAAGGAATTTGTAATATACAGGTTGCTGATGAGGTTGTATGTATAGTCGCAGGTCTTGCAGCCACAGAGGTTGAAGGTGTTGAATGTATGTCGGGCAACATAACCAATGAACTTGTAAGCAAGCTTGGCATGAAGGTACTGTCCAAGGGAGTTACAGTTGAGATAACTGATAAGACAGCTGTTGTATATATATCGGTTATTCTTAAGTATGGCTATTCAATCCCTGAGGTCAGCGAGAAGATTCAGGAACGTGTTGCCAGTGCAATTGAGACTATGACAGGTCTTACTGTCGCTGAGGTCAATATTAAGATTGCCGGCGTTAAGGTTGAAAACAATAAATAGAACATAAGCAGAGCATGATGAAGGCCTTGAGCATTTCGGGGCCTTCATTGTTGCTGAATTGAAAGGATTTTCAGATATGAGAAGAAGTGAAATAAGAGAGCATGTATTTAAACTGTTATTCCGTGTGGAATTTCATGATGCGGCTGAGTTAGCAGAGCAGGACAAGTTATATTTCGAACCGCTTGAATTGACACCGGAGCACAAGAAGCTTATAAGTGACAGAACCAAGCTTATAGAGGATAAGCTCCCGGAAATAGATAAGAAGATAGAAGAGCTTTCTGTAGGCTGGAAGAAGGAACGTATAGGTAAGGTTGAGCTTACAATATTAAGACTTGCAATTTATGAAGCCTTATATGACGATGACGTTCCTGCCGGAGTGGCAATCAATGAAGCTATAGAGCTTGCCAAGAAATATGGTGGAGATGATTCACCGTCATTTGTAAACGGAATACTTGGAAAGCTTACGAAATAACGTATCAATTATGATGTCACTCGGATTATAAACATATATAATAGACGATATTGCTAAGGAAGGGTTTGGAAACGTGGCTGGTTTGGAAGCTTATAGCGTAAGTAAAATAAATCAATACATCAGAAATATGTTCCAGACAGACTTTCTGCTCAAGAATGTGCGTGTCACCGGGGAGGTTTCCAACTGCAAATACCACAGCTCAGGGCATATATATTTCACCCTCAAGGATGAGGCGAGCGCTCTTCCGTGTGTCATGTATGCCAGTGACCGGGCGGGTATGAAGTTTACATTGGACGATGGAATGAAGATTATAGCTTCCGGGCGTATCAGTGTATATGAAAGAGACGGAAAATACCAGCTATATGTCAAGTCTGTACAGAGGGATGGTGCAGGAGCATTGTATGAGCGCTATCTTGCACTTAAGACGGAGCTTGAGGAGATGGGAATGTTCGATGCCTCGTATAAAAAGCCCCTTCCTAAGTATGCACTCAATATTGGTGTTGTCACCGCGCAGACCGGAGCGGTAATCCACGATATACAGAATGTCGCGTACAGACGCAACCCATATATACAGATATATCTTTATCCTGCCAAGGTTCAGGGTGAAGGGGCTTCTGAGACTATTTGTGATGGTATCAGGACACTTGACGCGATGAAGCTGGACATAATAATCATAGGCAGAGGCGGAGGAAGTATAGAGGACCTTTGGGCATTCAACGAGGAGTGTGTTGCGCGTGCAATCTTTGAATGTAATACACCTATTATTTCCGCTGTCGGTCATGAGACCGATTTTACAATAGCAGATTTCGTTGCTGATATGCGTGCTCCCACGCCATCGGCTGCAGCGGAATTGGCTGTATTTGACTATGCACAGTGGTGTGAGCGCATCAGACAGTATGATGATGCCCTCTACAGGGCGATGTCTGAGAAAATACGCGTGTATAGAAACAGGTTTGCTTCATTTAATATGGAGCTTAAGAACTGCGCACCTGAGCGCAGACTGCTTGATAATAAGCAATATCTTGATTCACTTTGGTTACGCCTTGACAACTGTATGGACAGAATGATGGAGAATTATCGTCATAGATTCAAGCTGTCCGCGACCAGATTAAGCGGACTTTCTCCACTTTCCAAAATCAGTGGAGGCTTTGGATATCTCGAGGATTCACAGGGAAAGACAATCAGGTCGATAGAGGATGTTGACCGCGGAGAGCTTATAAAGATCATAGTGTCTGATGGAAGTATCAGTGCGACCGTTGCGGATAAGGAGAAGATGTAGATAATGGCTAAGGCAAAGAGTGTTAGCATAGAAGAGAATTTTGAACAACTAGAAGATATTATAGGCCGTCTCGAGAGCAATGAATTATCTCTTGAGGAGGCGTTTAAGGTATATGAAACAGGTATTAAGCTGACAGCGCAATGCTCAAAGCAGCTTGATAAGGTAGAAAAACAGTTGATAACGCTTAGAAATGAAGCTGATTCACAGGCTTCAGATGGAGATGAAAACTAATTGATGGGAACTAATATATCAGACTATCAGGAGCAGCTTCGTATCAGAACGGAGTATGCCAATGAGGTAATACAGAAGTATCTTCCTGTGGAAGAGGGATATTTAACAGAACTCGTCTCGGCTATGAACTATAGTGTTATGGTAGGCGGAAAGAGATTAAGGCCGATTTTTATTGATAGTGTATATAGACTTATGGGTGGTAAAAGTGAAATCCGTGAGCCTTTCATGGCAGCGATGGAGTATCTGCACACATATTCTCTTGTGCACGATGATATGCCGGCAATAGATAATGATGAGCTTCGCAGAGGAAAGCCTACAACGCACAAGAAATATGGCGAGGCATGCGGACTGTTGGCAGGGGATGGGCTTCTGCATTGGTCAACCCAGACAGCTATGAAGGCTTTTTTATATGCCGATGATGTGAATACCAAGGATGCAGCTATTCAGGCATTGTCTGTTTTTGCAGAGAAATCAGGCCCACATGGCATGCTTGGAGGACAGTCGGTTGATGTTCTTTTTACGGGGAAGCATCCGGAAAAGGAAAGACTTGATTATATATATAGATTAAAAACCTGTGCTCTTATTGAGGCGTCAATGATGATGGGTGCCATACTGGCAGGTGCTGGTAACGAGAGTGTTGCACAGTTCGAGGATATAGGACGTAGCGTTGGAATGGCTTTTCAGATTCAGGATGATATTCTGGATTGTATCGGCGATGCTGCATTGCTTGGAAAGCCTCTTAACAGTGATGAGAAGAACGGCAAGACAACCTATGTGACTTTATTCGGTATAGATACAGCCAGAGCTGAGGTGGAAAGACTTTCTGAAAATGCAAGGCATACACTTGAGAGTGTCGATTCAGCAGATGAGAACGAAAAGAATTTTCTTCTATGGCTGATAGAAAGCCTCGTAAAACGTGTGTACTAGATGAAACGAGGTTATACTATGATACTAGATTCAATAAATAAGGCAAATGATATAAAAAATGTTCCCGTTGAAGAGCTGCCGATATTAGCTTCTGAAATCAGGGAATTTCTGATAGAGCATATCAGCCATACAGGAGGACATTTAGCCTCTAATCTTGGTACGGTTGAGCTTACGATGGCTATGCACCTTTCATTCAACCTTCCTGAGGACAAGCTTGTGTGGGATGTTGGACATCAGGCATACACGCATAAGATACTTACCGGACGTAAGGAAGGCTTTGATTCTCTCAGACAGTATGGTGGGATGAGCGGATTCCCTAAGAGGCGTGAGAGCGAATGTGACAGCTTCGATACGGGGCATAGCTCCACATCAATTTCAGCGGGGCTTGGTTATGTAAAGGCAAGAGATTTAGCTGGCGGACATAACTTTGTAGTATCTATTATAGGTGACGGCGCGCTCACAGGCGGGCTTGCACTTGAGGCACTTAATAATGCTGCTGAGAACCAGAGCAATTTTATTATTGTCTTAAATGATAATAATATGTCGATTTCGCCTAATGTAGGTGCTATTTCATCGCTATTGACAGGTATCAGGGGCGACAATGCCTACAGGGATATCAATGACAATGTGAAGAGTTCTCTGAAAAAAATTCCTGTATATGGAGATAAGATTGTATCACAGGTGCAGAAGGCAAAGAGCGGAATAAAGCAGCTATTTCTTCCGGGTATGAAATTTGAGGATATGGGAATCACATATCTTGGGCCGGTTGACGGCCACGATATAGGCAAGCTGTGCAAAATGTTTAAGATTGCCAAGAAAATGAACACATCCGTCATTGTGCATGTCATAACTGAGAAGGGAAGGGGTTATGAACCGGCAAGGCTGAAACCGGAGAAATTTCATGGTGTAAGTCCTTTCGATGTGATAACCGGCAAGCCCGTTGTTGCAGCTAAGACAAGCTATACGGAGGTTTTCTCGAGAAAAATCTGTGATATGGCGGAGAAGGATAATAAAATTGTAGCCATCACGGCATCAATGGCAGCAGGAACCGGTCTTTCCAGATTCCAGAAAAGGTTTCCGCTGAGATTTTTTGATGTCGGAATAGCGGAGGAACATGCCGTAACATTCGCGGCAGGTCTGGCAGCCGGCGGTCTAAAGCCTTATTTTGCCGTATACTCTTCATTCCTGCAGAGAGGTTTTGATGAGATTTTACATGACGTCTGTATCCAGAGACTTCCGGTAGTCTTTATGATAGACCGTGCCGGTTTGGTCGGGAGTGATGGTGAGACACATCAGGGTATATATGATTATTCATATATGAATATTATACCGGGGATGACTGTTATGGCTCCGAAGAACAGACTGGAACTTATGGATATGATGGAATTTGCGAACAGCTTTGATGGCCCTGTTGCAATCAGATATCCAAGAGGAAGTGTTTCGGATATTTTTTCGGATATTAAAAATGAGGTTTCTTATGGAAAAGCTGAGCGAATCTACGATGGAGAGGGCACTGCAATATTAACTATAGGCGCTTCCATTGAGGAAGGGGCGCAGGTATATAAGTTGCTTAAGGAAAGAGGGGAGAACCCTTCTCTTATCAATGCGCGCTTTGAAAATCCTATAGATATTGAACTTATTAAGGAACTTGAAAATAAGCATGAAAAGCTGCTCACGATTGAGGAGAACATCAGTGCCGGTGGTTTTGGAATGAATGTTCTGCGTGCGGTAAATGAGAACAGAATCAATTTAAAGGTTGTAAATGCTGCTCTTCCGGACGAATATATTCAGCATGGCGGAGTGAATAAGCTTAAGGAGGTTTATGGATTTACCCCTGAAGCAATCCTGGAAAAACTGGACAGCTATTAAGCTGTATATGCGATTTGCCGTTGAGCGAAGGCAGATTGCTTTTATTGCAGCTTTAGATGATAAATCGCTCGGAAATGAGGATTACTATGAAAGAAAGACTGGATGTGCTCGTTGTTGAACGCCGACTTGCCGATTCGAGGGAAAAGGCAAAGGCAATCATCATGGCGGGCAATGTGTTCGTGAATGGTCAGCGTGAGGACAAGGCAGGTTCCATGTTTGATGTCACAAGCCAGATAGAAATACATGGTGTTACGATGAAATATGTAAGTAGAGGCGGTCTTAAGCTTGAAAAGGCAATGACACATTTTGACATTTCATTAGAGGGCAAGGTGTGTATGGATGTAGGTGCCTCGACGGGCGGCTTTACAGACTGCATGCTGCAAAATGGTGCTGTCAAGGTGTATTCCGTTGATGTTGGCCACGGTCAGCTTGATTGGAGATTGCGTCAGGATGAACGCGTTGTTGTGATGGAAAAGACGAACATCAAGTTTGTGACACCGGAGGATATAGATGATGTCATTGATTTTGCAAGTATTGACGTCTCTTTTATTTCTTTGACGAAGGTTCTTCTGCCTGTACGCGCCCTGTTAAGGGACGGTGGAGAGATTGCGGCATTGATAAAGCCACAGTTTGAAGCCGGAAGGGAGAAAGTAGGCAAGAAAGGCGTAGTGAGGGATAAGGAAGTTCATATTGAGGTAATTGAGAATGTAACGGCATTTGCCTCTGCTAATGGATTTATACCGCTTAATCTTGAATTTTCTCCGATAAAAGGACCTGAAGGGAATATTGAATATCTGCTGCATCTGAGAAAAAGTGATGAAGAACCGGGTGAACTTGTATTTAATATTCGCGAAATTGTTGAAAAAGCACATGAAATGTTGTAACATATATATAATTTTGTACAGAAGGGTAAGGCTACAGTGATGGAAAAATTTTTTATTGTCACCAACACGGCAAAGGATGAGAATTTAGTTTTTACCAACAGCATAATAGATTATCTGAAGGCTAAGGGAAAGACTTGTTATACGCAGACAAGAGAGGCTGTGAATAATACTAACTATAACTATACAAATGCTGACCTTGTTCCGAATGATACGGACTGCGTTATTGTGCTTGGCGGTGATGGAACACTTATTCAGGCAGCAAGAGATTTAAGCCAGCTGGAGCTTCCACTTCTTGGAATTAATATAGGGACATTGGGATTCCTTGTTGATATAGATAAGGATCAGGCTTTTCCTGCCATTGATTGCGTTCTCGGAGGAGACTATGAGATAGATGAGAGAATGATGCTTGAGGGCAAGGCATACAGGGATGGCCAGCTTATTTACACCAATGTTGCGTTAAATGATATTGTTATTAATAGAAGCGGAGCACTCAGGGTAATTGATTTCGATATATATGTCAACGATGAATATTTGACCTCCTATACGGCAGACGGACTTATTATTTCCACGCCTACCGGCTCGACCGCATATAATCTCTCAGCCGGAGGTCCGATTGCGCAGCCGAACTCAGAGCTTATTATTCTCACGCCGGTATGCCCACATAAAATCAATCAGAGAAGCATTATCCTTGATTCGTTCGATGAAATCTGTGTGAAGATGAGTAAGAGCCGTTCAAATCAGGAGGAGAGAGTTGCCTCCTTTGACGGAGAACTGCATACCAATCTTATTTCGGGAGATAAGGTTATTATTACAAGGGCACCTAAAAAGGCGAAGATTGTGAAGACAAGTAAGCTCAGCTTCTTTCAGGTTTTGGGAAAGAAAATGAGTGTAATATAGACGCATTATACAAAATGAAAGCGGGGATTAAATATGAAGGCTGAACGCCACGCCAAAGTTATTGAACTCATACGCAAGTATGATATAGAAACGCAGGAAGATCTTGCGGACAGGCTTAACAGTGAAGGATATAATGTGACGCAGGCAACCGTCTCAAGAGATATAAGAGAACTCAAGCTCACAAAGGTTTCTAATGGAGCCGGAAAGCAGAAGTATGTTATTCTTGATGGTAAAGACAGTACAATGAGCGAGAAATTCATCCGTATTCTCAAGGAAGCGTATATATCAGTCGATATGGCGCAGAATATTCTTGTTGTCAAGACTGTTTCAGGAATGGCGATGGCGGTAGCGGCTGCGATAGATGCAATGCCTTGGCATGAGATAGTCGGCTGTATAGCCGGTGATGATACTGTAATGTGCGCGGTGAGAACAGTTGAGGATACGAAGGACCTCATGGATAAGATACATAAACTGGTAAATAAGTAAAACTTACGGGGGATACCTTTTATACAGAGAGATTCTGTCAGAAGGAGGAAATATATGTTAATTAATTTGCATGTTAAGAATCTTGCCCTTATTGATGAAGCGGATGTCTTTTTTGATGAAGGTCTTAACATTCTTACAGGTGAAACGGGAGCCGGTAAATCTATTTTATTAGGCTCCATAAACCTTGCACTGGGAGCAAAAGCTTCACGCGATATTCTTGGAAAGCATGGGGACTATGCAAGTGTTGAACTTTTGTTTCAGGTTGATGATTCCACGGTGTCGGCGCTCGCCGCAAAAGATATCTTTGTCACAGATAATCAGGTTCTGATTTCCAGAAAATTCACTGAAAACAGAAATATTATGAAGATAAACGGTGAGAATGTCACTCTGGCAACAGTCCGTGATATAACGTCGCTCCTCATTGATATACACGGTCAGCATGAGCACCAGTCACTTATCTATCCTGCTAACCACTTGAAGATACTTGACAGATATGCAAGGCATGAGCTCGAGGTCACCATGAAGGAGTATTCCAAGGCTTATGAGGAGTACAAGACGCTTGAGCACAGGCTGTCCGAATTTGACATGGACGAGGAACAGAGAAAGAGAAATCTTGATTTCCTTGAATATGAGATAAATGAGATTGAGGCGGCGGCAATACATCCCGGAGAAGATGAGAGTCTTGAGACTGAGCACCGCAGGGCGAAAAATTCAAGAAAAATCGCTGAGGCACTTGCACAGGCGGAGGAATGTGTCAATTCTGATGACGGTGATAATGCAACCGAGCTTATCGGTAGGGCGTATAAAGCGATAGGTGAGGTTATGCAGTATGATGAAACCATGGAAGGCTTAGCCTCGCAGCTATCTGATATAGAGAGCCTTATATCGGATTTTGAGAGAGAGCTGTCAGCATACATGTCGGAGCTTGAATTTGACGAAGAGAAATATTCGCAGCTCGAGGAAAGACTTGATGTGATAAACAACTTAAAGGCAAAGCACGGCGGCAGCATTGAAAGTATCTTAGCCGCGCTCGAGGCAAAGAAGCAGAAATATGATTTTCTTAATGAGTATGAAGCCAATCGCAGACTTGTACTTGCCGAACTTGAAAAATCTTATGATAAACTTGTAAAAACAGCAGATAATATAAGCAAAATAAGAAAAAAAACTGCGACAGAGCTTGAGAAAGAAATCACACAGGCGCTCATGGAGCTTAATTTTTTAAGTGTTGATTTTAGAATCGATTTTAAACCGCTTGAAAAACCTTCCGTAAACGGAATGGATCACGTTGAGTACCTTATCAGCGTGAATCCGGGAGAGGAGCCAAAGCCTCTCGCCAAGGTTGCCTCCGGAGGTGAGCTTTCAAGAATAATGCTTGCAATCAAGACCGTTCTCGCAGATCAGGATGAGATAGATACGCTCATCTTCGATGAGATAGACACAGGTATAAGCGGAAGGACAGCGCAGATGGTGGCTAACAAGCTTGACCAGATAGCTGACAAGCGTCAGGTAATCTGTATAACCCACCTTCCTCAGATTGCTGCCATGGCAAAGAAACATTTTGGAATAATCAAGTCGATAAAGGAAAATAAAACCGTGACCAACATAACAGAGCTTGACTATGACGGTTCCGTTATGGAGCTTGCCAGAATGTTAGGCGGTGATTCGATTACAGATATCGCCATATCGAATGCCAGAGAGCTTAAAAGATACACACCATAATCTGTCTGTTTTAAAATAAATATGTGTTGCATACTAAGACCATAACGAAACTTCAATACAGGCAATCCGTTTCGAGCGAAAACAGATTGCGCTGATGATGGATTGGGATGGTCTTTTGTTGTATTTCCATCATAATTTTGCTATAAATCGCTCAGAAATGAGGGTTATTATGGAAAGAGTATGCACTGATTGCAGGAAAACATACAGACGATTTCTTGTATGGCTCCTTGCCGCGGGGATAATCGGGTGTGCCGTCTATTATATATATGCTGTCAAAAACTTAATTCCTGATACAATCAATTTGAATAAGAATTCGGTTGAAAAACTAAATTTTAATGTCCCCTTTGTTGGAACAGTTGAACAGAAAGATGCAGGAGATGATGATGAAGCTATACAGGCTTATTCTACCAATGTGAAAGCCGTCAATGTCAATCTTCTTGACACATTGAATATAAACACAGGTGAGAGCGGAAATTATAATCTTAATTTCAGACTTTTTGGAATCATCAACCTAAAGAATGTTAAGCTAAATGTATGTGATGAAGTTCTTGTCATTCCCTGTGGCATTCCGGTAGGAATCTATATTGAGACAAAGGGTGTGATGGTTGTCGATATAGGGGACATTACTCTTACCGACGGAACACTCAGGTGCCCCGCCTCAGAAGTGCTGTGGCCGGGGGATTATATAGTAAGCGTGAATGATAACAGCGTCGCAACAAAGGAGGAGCTTATAAAACAGCTCAATCTTCAGGTATCGGATGGAAGTGAGCATGTCAATATCGGGCTGTACCGCAATGGAAGGTATATGCAGGTGCGCATAACACCTGTGATAGACAAGGATGGCAAGGCAAGAATCGGAACATGGGTGCGTGATGACTGTCAGGGACTTGGAACTCTCACATATATAGATAAGAATGGGCGCTTCGGGGCATTAGGACATGGCATCAGTGATATAGATACCGGCAAGCTTGTCTCCTCAGGCGGAGGAAGATTATACTGTGCAAAGATATGGTCGATTGTCAAGGGAAAGGCGGGAATCCCGGGAGAGGTTGTAGGTTCAATCAATTACAGCAGTGAATATTTTCTTGGAAAAATAGAGAATAACACGGAAATAGGAATCTACGGTACCTGCCATGAGAATATTTACAAGTACATTGACAGCTATGCTCTGCCTGTTAAATACAAGCAGGATGTAAAAAGAGGCAGGGCATATATAAGAAGCTTCATAGACGGTGCAGTGCGCGATTACGAAATATATATAACCGGTGCGGATTTGTCGAACAATAATGTCAATAAAGGGATTTCTTTTACCGTCACGGACAAGGAGCTGTTAGAGCTCACGGGTGGAATTATTCAGGGGATGAGCGGCAGTCCGATTATTCAGGACGGCTCTGTGATAGGTGCCGTGACTCATGTGCTTGTCAATGACCCGGCTAAGGGGTATGGGATATTCATTGAGGAGATGTTAGAAAGATAAGATGGTATTAGCGGAAAGCTTGAGAGGATGGAGAAATCTGTCCTCTTATTTTTGTTGGAAGTGAATCAATAGATATATTGAAATTTTGCTGAAGAGTTTGGGTGTTATGACATGTGTATATATGGAATAGAAAATGCGAATGGTAGCTGCAAGAGAAGAAGTTTGTTGAAGCAAGCGTTTATAATTTCGTTGATGAAATAGTGTATATATGGTAAAATAGTCAATATTAGGGTATGAAGCTTCCGCTATTTGAACTTGTGAAGGCAAAGCAGTAGGGAAATCAATGAAGGTTGATTTATCGGAAAATATAAGAGAAGGATGGTGGGGAAATGCACTTAGAAAAGGTTCATATAAAGAATTATAAGGCGATAGAAGATTTAGATATTGATTTAAAACCGGGAGTGAATCTTCTTATTGGTGATAATGGAGCGGGGAAAACATCTATCCTTGAGGGCATTGCTGTAGCTCTTGGCGGAATGTTCGTGAATGTTGCCGGTGTTAGCGCTAGGAATATTGTAAAAGAGGATGTGCGTTTGAAAATAAAACCGTTGGGAGATTCGTCTACAACGATTGAATATTTCGAACCGGTTCTTGCCGGATGTACTTTATTTATATCAGATAATCAGAGTTTTACATGGAACAGAATAAAGGAAGAAGTATCAGCAACACATACCAGAATAGATGATAAGGACGTATGTGCATGGATGAGAAAGCTTACAAATAATTCAGAAACAATTCTTCCATTGATAAGCTATCAAAGTGCCGCCAGGGCATGGAGAGTAAGAAGGGGAGATTTCGGTACAGAACTAAAGAAAAAGCTGGATGATAGACGATGTGGATATATCGGCTGTCTTGATTCATCTATGGATGTCAAATCTATCCAGCAGTGGTGCCTTAAACAGGAGATTGTGGCTTCAAACAAAGGAACAGTGCGTGAATACGAAATGTTCAAGAATATAGTAGCCTCCTTTATGAAAGAGATAAATGAACTTGATAATGTTCCGATTATTTATTATTCACCAAGATTTGACGAGCTAGTATATAAGGATGATACGGCAGAAATGCCTGTTTCAAAATTAAGTGCCGGTTATCAGTCATTGTTATGGATGATTATGGATTTGGCATACCGCGTATGTCTATTGAATCCGGAATTGGAAAGCAGGGAACAGATTAGCGGGGTTGTGCTTATAGACGAAATAGATTTACATTTACATCCAAAGTGGCAATGGAATGTAACAGAAGCATTGCAAAAAACATTTGCAAATGTTCAGTTTATTATTGCGACACATTCGCCTATTGTATTATCCGCGTCTAAAAATGCAAATCTGGTTCTATTAGATAATGCGCGGGAAGTGAGCTATTTGCCGGGCTGCTATGGATATGAGGTTGAGGATGTATTACATTATCGCCAGGAGAGTGTGTCAAGACCAAAGAATGTAAAATTATTGGTTGACCAGATTGAAAATGCATTGGATGATATTGATTTTGACACAGCTATATCAGCATTGGAAAGACTGAAATCAATACTTGGCGAAGATAATTCGGAGTACAGGAAGATGGCTGGTATAATATCGGATGCAAAGCTGATAGAGGAGTGCTGATATGATATTTATTGAAAAGGAAGGTCTGCCAAACGATATTAGTAGAAAAATCATTGAGCTGAGTAAAAGCGAAAAATGGAAAAATATCAGTGAGGATGATACAAATGCGATTCGTCAGGTGTTTGATAATGAGTTTCCTAAAAATGATGTAAAAAGGATTTTGCTCCGTGAGCAGCATGGAATCTGTGCTTATTGTATGAGACGTATCCGCATGGATAGCCATTCCAGAGTAGAACATCTTTTGCCATTAAGTAAGAACAAGGACAAGGCAATTGACTATAACAATATGCTTGGGGTGTGCGATGGCGGAGAGCGTATATCCGTAAATCAGGGACATATTCTCTGCTGTGATGCACATAAGAAGGAGACGGAAATTACCATCAGCCCATTTGATAAGACTCAGATGGATAAAATTGCTTATGACAATTATGGGAAGATATATACAGAACCAAAAGATGAGGCGATGGAAAGAGATATTAACGATGTCCTGGTACTGAATGGTATTCAGAAAAAGGATGGCACGGTAAGAGATACATCAACTGAATTGCTCAAAGGCAGAAGAGACGCATATCACAGGGCAAAAAGGATGATGGAGACATTGAATAAAAATGGAAGATGTACCTCTGCCGTAATAAAGAAAATAATGGATAAATTATATGCCAGTGATGAGCTCGAAGAGT
The DNA here is from genome assembly GCA_050874845.1 of Eubacteriales bacterium. GTDB lineage: Bacteria > Bacillota > Clostridia > Lachnospirales > Lachnospiraceae > CAG-882. The sequence goes on from JBNMLM010000004.1 coordinate 21,698, forward strand.
ATGTTGGGGTGCAGTTGTATTACTTCAGAAAGCATTATAATTCGCTGATTCGGAGAGGTATGTAAGGGTAATGCGAAGAGACAGTGTGTGAGAAATGACCGTTGACTGATATAGAAATCCAGAATTGAGCGGTTTAAGATATTAGCTCATAGTTAAAAGCAGGTATCTGGTCAATTGGGAGATATTAGAGGAGATAACACCATGAAAAAAGAAAGAACAGAAGCACCTAAAAAGATATTACTGACCGGTTTCGAGGCATTCAACGGCAGGACATTAAATCCATCTCAGCTTATAGTTGAGAGAATAACAGCACCGGAAGGTGCACAGCTTCTTAAGCGGATTCTTCCGGTTGAGTTTGACCGTACCACCGGAATTTTGGAAGAGATTGTCGAAAAGGAAAGCCCGGATATTATTTTGTCACTTGGACAAGCCGGAAATTCGCCGTATATTCATGTTGAGCGTGTAGCCATCAATATGGACAGCGGCATGTATTCGGATGGAACAGCAGTTTTAGCGGACTCTGCCGGAGTGGAAAAGGTGGATAGTGTAATATGTCCGGAAGGGGAAAATGCGTATTTTTCAACCCTGCCGGTATGGGATTTGATAAGAAAAGTGAATGAAGCGGGTATAGGCTGCCGCGCCTCATATTCAGCAGGAACCTATGTGTGCAATCATGTGATGTACGTCGGTGCGCACCTTGCCTCAAAATCAGAGAATATGATTTCAGGCTTTGTTCATGTTCCGTTTTTGCCGGAGCAGCTACAGGGGAAAAAGGAACTGGACAACCGCTATTCCATGGAGCTTGATGAGATGGTGAAAGGAATTCAGATTATGATTGATTATCTGGCGGGTGTATAGCGATGATTAACCTTTTAGAAGCAATTATGATATTTTGTTGGGGATTGTCATGGCCTATTTCCATTCATAAGTCTTATACCTCCAGAACCGCCAAGGGAAAAAGTATTGTATTTGAAGTTTTTATTCTTGTCGGCTATATCTGCGGAATTATAAGAAAAAGCCTGCAGGTATCGCAGGGAATGGTTTTGGACTGGATATTTATACTTGGCTTTGTATTTTATTTCATCAATATGACCGCGGTAATAATCGATATGTGTCTTTGGGTGCGGAATCATCATCTGGACATTATGAGGCAGAAGGACATGTAAACTTGTTTACTGCCAAAAACATATATTGTCTGCGCAGCGATTATTGATTTAAAACTATATGCTGTAGAAGCTGTAAGAAAGCACAATTTTGCTTATGGATGAAAATACATATCATTCGCAAAGGACACAAGCCTTGCCGTTTAAACGGATGATATTTTCATCCTGCATCCTTCCCAATTCTCTTGAAAGAGCACTCCTGTTGACGTTTAAAAATTCAGCCAGTGCGGTCTGTGAGAAGGGGATTGTCCTCACATTATTATTGTCCGGCTGTAAGCTGTAGAGATATACCATGATTTTATCACGGAGCGACTTCTGGCTGAGAATTCGCAGTTTAAGGTTGGTAAAGATGTTCTGGTCAACCATGCGGCTTGTGAGGTTGAGCAATAACTGATGGTTGAATGTGCAAGCGGGGCAGCATCTTTCCTTGGAGCTCATCAGATAATCCAAATCAATAAAAAGAATAATACAGTCAGCTATGGCATCAACCTGAATTGGGCTATAGCTGATTTTTTTTATTGCGAGAGCCTCCCCGAAGACATTGGGAGCCGCGAAATGATTTACATTCAGTTTGTCAAACTGGTAATTGGTATACGAGACTTCAACCTTTCCTTCGAGTATAATTCCGGCGTACCTAAAGGGTTCACCGTGCCTTACAAGAGTTTCTCCTTTTTTGTATGTCTTTGCAAAACCATTAAGAAAACGTATCATTTCTTCAATTTTTTCAACAGGGATATCCTTAAATAAAGGACATTCTGCAATTGTATCTATATATTCAATATAAGAAACCTTCTCACTCATAACGCTCCTCCGTAAATACGATAATTCAGATATTCGCAAAAGAAATATTCACCAGCTGTTTATGACAATAATTATCCTCTATATGGCAGATGGGATATCACTTCAAAATGGTGAAGATTTGTTTTTAATATTGTCAACGCGTGCATAGACAGCCTACCGCCATATTCGCACCTGTTTAATATATGATGATTGCATTTTTGCTTAAAATTATACTATTAAAATTGTTGCCATGGCAACAGAATTTTTGAGCTGTAAACGATAAAATGCATGTGTAATCAAAAAAGAAAGGAAACCACAAGGCAGCATTTTTCACAGAAAGAGGAAATTACCACAGGGGACTGATGTTCCAAAATAAAATAATAATAAGGAGTTTTAATAATGGATAACAATATGTTTTGTTTTCAGTGTGAACAGACAGCCGGATGTACAGGCTGTACAAGGAGCGGTGTGTGCGGAAAGACACCGGTGATTGCGAATCTTCAGGATAAGCTTACCGGCGCAATCATAAGACTTGCAGAGAAAAATGAGATGAGCAGGGCAAATGACGCGCTTATCATCAAGTCGCTTTTTACAACTATTACTAATGTGAATTTCAATGAGGAGACAATAACGAAGCTGACTGATGAGGTGCATGAGGCCTCAGGAAATAACGCGGACTATGACATGAACAGGGTATGGCATGCGGATGAAGATATCAGGTCATTGAAATCTCTCATTCTTTTTGGAATAAGAGGTATTGCGGCTTACGCATACCATGCTCAGGTCTTAGGCTATGAGAATGAGACAGTGAATGCATTTTTCTATGAAGCATTACGCGCAGTCGGCTCAGATATGGGGATGGATGAGCTGCTTCCGCTTGTCCTCAAGGTCGGTGAGATTAATCTTATATGTATGGCACTTCTTGATGAAGCCAATACCAAGACCTACGGAAATCCCGTGCCGACAGAGGTTACACTTACCGTTGAAAAGGGTCCGTTTATTGTGATAACAGGACATGACCTTTATGATTTAAAGCAGCTATTAGAGCAGACAAAGGATAAGGGAATCAATGTATATACCCACGGCGAAATGCTCCCGGCACATGGCTATCCGGAGCTTAAGAAATACTCCCATTTAAAGGGAAATTTCGGAACTGCATGGCAGAACCAGCAGAAGGAATTTGCAAATCTCCCTGCGCCTATCATTTATACAACCAACTGTCTTATGCCACCTAAGAAGAGCTACTCAGACCGTGTTTTCACAACTGAGGTGGTGTCCTATCCTGAAATCATACATGTCGGCGAGGACAAGGATTTTACACCTGTAATTGAAAAGGCGTTGGAGCTTGGGGGATATGCTGAGGATACAGTGTTTACAGGAATCAATGGTGGAAAGACAGTAATTACCGGTTTTGGAAGAAACACTGTTCTTGAAAATGCAGGCACGATTGTCGAGGCGGTGAAGACCGGAGCAATCAGGCATTTCTTCCTTGTTGCAGGCTGCGATGGTGCGAAGCCGGGAAGAAACTATTACACAGAGTTTGTCAAGCAGACCCCACAGGACAGCGTTATTCTCACCCTTGCATGCGGAAAATACAGATTCAATGACCTTGACCTTGGAAAAATAGGGCCGTTCCCTAGAATACTGGACATGGGACAGTGCAATGACGCTTATGGCGCTATTCAGGTTGCTTTCGCACTTGCAGGTGCATTTGAGTGTGACGTAAATGAGCTTCCGCTTTCCATGGTTCTTTCATGGTATGAGCAGAAGGCGGTATGTATTTTACTCTCACTGCTTCACCTTGGAATCAAGAATATCTTGCTTGGACCTTCTCTCCCTGCCTTCATCTCACCGAATGTATTGAAGGTGCTTGTGGATAATTACAATATAGGTCCAATCTCAACACCGGAAGAGGATTTGAAGAAGTTACTAGGATAATAAAAAATAAAATAGAGGTATATGTATGAAGTATTATGTAAATGAAAATTGTATCGGCTGTGGAATGTGCAACGGAATCTGCCCGGCTATGTTCGACATGACAGATGATGGCGTTGCGAAGGCAATCGATGAAGAGGTAAAGACTGAGGACGCTGCTGATGCGGAGAGCGCCATGAATAATTGCCCGGTGGGAGCTATATGGCAGAGGTAAACTGTTGTATTTTATATAGTTTATGAGAAAATTATATCAATTCTGTTGACTTATCAACATGTTTATGCTACCATCAAAAGTGTAATAAGGTATGACAAAGTATGATAAAGTTAATAATTTGTATACATTATGCATATATTAAATAAGATTCTTTTAGCTTACGGGCAGAGAATCTCTTGACTGTTGAAGTTTGTGTGAGCGATACCAAATGCAAATGGAGGTCTTCACGTTGGTTTATGCATTGAGCCAACAGTATCTTACTCTTCGGAGGAAAAAGTGAAAATGCCTATAAGTGTCTTCCGGTTTTTGCCGGGAGACATTTATTTTTTATGGAGGAAGCCTTTGAATATAATAAAAAATATTATTGCCGACTATGAAAAGCTGATAAAGACAAGTATCCAGATACCATTAAGCAATGGAGACACTATAAGATTTACTTTTAATCCACAGGATTTGCCACATTTATTAGGCTTGCAACATCTTGTCGATAATCCTATTCTGTTTGAGTACAATGAAAAACGTCTGAGTGCCACCGAATTGTACCATAGAATGTGTAGCGATGGCGATGATGCGATTGATACGAATGAATTTGAAAATAGTGCATATTTCAATGAGCTATTTAATGGGAGAATACAATATTTTAGTAGTGAATTGATTTTGGATATAATTCATGCAAGGCAAATAGTAAGGTTTGATTACTCAAAGATAAAAAACTTTTCCACGAAGCTAGATAAGATAGAGTATCTGTTTTGGAAGCGATATAAAGATAAAAATAATAAATACGGATATTTCGGGATTGGTTTTATGGCTTCCGGAAAAGAAAGCGATGTAAACTATCCAAACACCTTTTTCTTTCGTCTGGATGATGATTACATAGAAAATCAGGAGAGTGTCTTGCCATGTTCTATTATGAGAAAAAATAAAAATAGTGACCCGTTTTTTGAGATATATTGGCGGCAAGTATGGAAAGCATTAGAAAAGAATAAGCATTATAAAAAGTTGAAAAATAGATATACCTTAGAGGATGGAACAATCGATAAACTGGCAATCGAAGATTGTACAGATGACGATATTTTGAAACATTATGACCTGCTACAGTTGGATGCATTAGATAAAATATATTTACCATATATGAAAAAAGATTTCCGCTGGACTAACGATGAAAAACGCTTCATTCTACAAAAAATAAATGATTCGGACAGGGATTTGCTTCCGAATGAAATAAGGCAGTTTTTGAATGAATATAGACAGAAAAAATGAGCACATTTAAGAAGGTTGTAATATACCTTCTTTTTTAGTTGTTTTCTTTACAATCCATTGACAATATTAAAACATATACGTTTGGGAAAAATATAATTCCCAATTGACGCTTCCCCATAACGATGTATAATAATCTTGTCAATTATAATATCTATAAAACACAGGCAGCATTGGCAATAGCAGATAGTGATATATAAGATGTATGGAGGAGACTGACATTATGCAGAAGCCGGCAAATCCAAATGCAACGGAAACAGCAAAAAGATTATTGAATTATTTATCGGAAACAGCGGGGAACGCAGTCATAACCGGGCAGCATACACAGACCGCGCGGATGGATGAGATAGATTATATCCGCAAGGTTACCGGAAAAGAGCCGCTGCTCAGGGGGTTTGAACTGCTGTCCTATTCGCCAAATATAAATTACGATGATGCCTCAGAGGAATGTCTTACGGAGGTATATGAAAACCGCGGGACGGTTGATATCGCCCTTGACTGGGCAAAGAGAACGGGTGGTATTGTCACATTGACATTTCACTGGTTTTCACCACTTGGAGGACGTGATAAGAGCTTTTACACGGAGCATACGGATTTTAATGCGGAAAGGGTGCTCATACAGGGCACAACGGAAAGAGCTGCATTTTATCACGATATGGATGTGATTGCGAAGGAACTTGAAAAATTCCGGCAGGCAGATATCCCGGTACTGTGGCGTCCGTTCCACGAGGCACAGGGCGGCTGGTTCTGGTGGGGTGCCCAAGGGCCTGTTGTTGCCTCACAGCTATATTGCATGATGTATGAATATTATACCAAGGTGTTACATCTTGACAATCTCCTGTGGGTATGGAACTGTCCGGTGAAGGAAGCATATCCGGGCGATGACTATGTCGATATCGTTTCTTTGGATGTCTACCTTGCAGGGTATGAGAAAACAGACTACAGGAAGGAATATGAACAGCTCATCCGGACAACCTCGGCTAATAAACCTGCCGCACTGGCTGAGATAGGCTATTTGCCGGATATACAGCTTTTAGAACAATCGCGCATCCCGTGGGCATACTATATGACATGGTCTAAGGACTTCTGCATCGGAGAACGCTTTAACAGTGTAAAGAGCCTGAAGGCTATGTATGACAGCGGATACTCAAGATGTGCCAATGATTTTTCAACTACTTAAAAGAAATTTTGGGAGGAAATATATTTATGAAGCTTATGATAGCGTCGGACATTCACGGTTCGGCTTATTACTGTGAAAAAATGGTTGAAGCATATAAAAAGGAGCAGGTAGACAGACTTCTTTTGCTTGGCGATATTCTTTATCATGGACCAAGAAATGACCTTCCGCGTGACTATGACCCGAAAAAAGTCATTTCAATGCTCAACCCTATGAAAAACGATATATTATGTGTGAGGGGCAACTGCGATGGCGAGGTTGACCAGATGGTACTTGATTTCCCGATAATGGCAGAATACAGTATGATTTTCGACGGAGAGATAACGATTTTTGCCACGCATGGACATCACTATAATCTCCAGAACCTGCCGCCGCATAAGGAGGGCGATGTCCTTCTTCATGGACATACACATGTTCCGGCATGCATTTGTGAGAATGGCATGTGGTATATAAATCCGGGTTCTGTGTCCATTCCTAAAGAAAACAGCCCACATAGCTATATGATATATGAAGATGGAGGTTTTGTCTGGAAAGATATAGAAGGGGTGGATTATAAGAAAGTTTCACTTTCGACAAAGTTCGACTAAATCAGAATTAAATCTTCACATAATCCTAAAAAAAGCTGTTGAACTCTCAGTATATGACTATTATAATATTAAATAAGTGTTGCGTTGACAGCATGTGGTTATTGGCGGATGGTGAATTTATTATCAGCCGTGCCAGCTTGTTCCGGAAGATATAGAACAGGCGAAATAAAATTATATATAGGGATGAGAGAGGAAACATGGGAAAGCTTAGAATTGTTATTGCAGATGACAATGAACGTATGTTGCAGCTTCTGGAAGACATCATTAGGACTGATAAGGACATGGAGGTTGTCGGCAAAGCGGAAAACGGCGAAATATGCCTAAGCTTGATACGTGAACAACAACCGGATGTTGTTCTGCTTGATATTGTTATGCCGAAGCTTGATGGACTTACTGTTATGGAGAAAACACATTCAGATTCACGAATAAAGAAGAAGCCGGCGTTTATCATTATAACTGCTATTGGTCAGGAGGGAATTACAGAGGATGCATTCAATCTTGGAGCCAATTATTACATAATGAAACCGTTTGACAATAACACACTCCTTAATCGAATAAGGTATGTAAGAAGTAATATGGGACGTCATCCCGCAGCCGGGAACAGCACAAGACTTGCAGCCGATATCAATAATGAGAATCAGAAGGTGAGCATAGAAACCGATGTTACCAATATGATTCATGAGGTGGGAATCCCGGCTCATATCAAAGGGTATCAGTATTTGCGTGATTCAATAATAATGGCTATAGAGGACTCGGATATTCTTAACAGTATTACCAAGGTTCTTTATCCGACGATAGCCAAGAAATACGATACAACCGCAAGCAGGGTCGAGCGTGCGATCAGACATGCAATTGAGGTTGCATGGGAGCGTGGAAGAATGGAGACCATAGAGGAACTGTTCGGATACACAGTAAGCAACGGAAAGGGCAAGCCTACCAATTCAGAGTTTATTGCACTTATAGCGGATAAGCTTCGTTTACAGTACAAGGCGAGATAAACTAATAATAAAAAAATCTTTCATTTTCAATCTTTTTGTGTTATAATTTATAAAAATGTATCAAGGTTTTTGAAATTTTCAAAAAATTCACTAACATAATATGTGAGGTAGAGTCTATGAAGAAAAATGTGCTTTTTGTATCATCGGAAGCGGTTCCGTTTATCAAGACGGGTGGTCTTGCCGATGTGGCGGGTTCTCTTCCGAAATATTTCGATAAGGAACGCTATGATGTGCGTGTCATGTTGCCAAAGTATCTGTGTATTCCGGAGAAATGGCGCAGCCAGATGAAGTATGTTACACATTTTTATATGGATCTGGCATGGAGAAGCCAGTATGTAGGAGTATTGGAGATGGAGTATGCGGGAGTACACTATTATTTCATCGACAATGAATTCTACTTTGCGGGGCCGAAGCCTTATGGTTATATACACGAAGATATAGAAAAGTTTGCTTTTTTCAGTAAAGCAGCACTTTCAGCAATGCCGCTTTTAGGTTTTAAGCCTGATATAGTTCATTGCCATGATTGGCAGACAGGTCTTATTCCTGTTTATATGAAGGAACGTTTTCATGACGGTGAGTTTTTCCGCGATATGAAATCCATCATGACAATACATAATCTTAAGTTTCAGGGAGTCTGGGATCTTCAGAAGGTTAAGGACATCACAGGCCTTCCGCCGTATTTCTTTACATCAGACAAGCTTGAGGCGTATGGTGATGCCAACTACCTTAAGGGTGGTATAGTATATGCAGATGCCGTCACCACGGTAAGCGACAGCTATGCTGAGGAGATAAAGACACCTTTTTACGGAGAACATCTCGATGGACTTATGAGAGCACGTTCTAACTGCCTGACCGGAATTGTAAACGGAATCGACTATGATGAGTTCAACCCTGCAACCGATACACGCATAGTGGCTAATTATACACAGAAGACCTTCCGCAAGGAGAAGCCGAAGAATAAGAAAGCCCTTCAGCAGGAGCTTAGCCTTGAGGTCAATGATAAGAAGTTCATGATAGGAATTGTATCAAGACTTACCGACCAGAAAGGACTTGATCTTATCGCGTATATGATGGATCAGATATGTGCCGAGGACGTACAGCTTGTTATTTTGGGGACAGGTGAATCACAGTATGAGAATATGTTCAGGCATTTTGCATGGAAATACCCGGACAGAGTTTCTGCTAACATATACTATTCAGAGGATATGTCGCATAAGATATATGCTTCGTGTGATGCATTTCTTATGCCATCCCTTTTCGAGCCTTGCGGACTCAGCCAGTTAATGTCCCTTCGTTATGGCACGGTACCTATTGTGCGTGAAACAGGCGGACTTAAGGATACGGTTGAACCGTATAATGAGTATGAGAGTACAGGTACAGGATTCTCATTCGCTAATTACAATGCACATGAGATGATGAACACCATTAACTACGCAAAGCATGTTTTTTATAACAAGAAGAGAGAGTGGAATAAGATTGTAGACCGTGGAATGTTAAAGGACTTCTCATGGACAAGCTCCGCTAAGAAATATCAGAAGCTTTACGATAATCTTCTTGGAAACTAGTATAGAACAGATTGATTTAAAATCAGATTCGATAACTTTAATATATGGATTAAGGCAAAACAGAACTAATCAGGAGCAGATGATTGGTTCTGTTTTTTTTCACTTTAACAAGTCAATTTATTAAAAAATATGTTGCAACTTGCGAAATTCAATGATAATATATTCTTCAAAAGTTAACTAACGGAGGTTTGAGCAATATGGAAAAGTACGAAATGTTAAGCAAAGATGAGCTAAAGTCAATTAAAGCAGCTCTCGAAGAAGAGTATGCTAAGGCACAGCATTTAGGACTTAAGCTTGATATGTCCAGAGGAAAGCCGGCACCGGCCCAGTTAGACCTTGCAATGGGAATTTTAGATGCAGTGAACAGTACATCCGATTGTAAATCGGAGGACGGAGTTGATTGCCGTAATTATGGAGGTCTTGACGGAATACCGGAGGCAAGACATTTTATGGCAGATGTTATGGGTGTTGATGCGTCAAATGTGATTATTTATGGTAATGCAAGTCTTAACATTATGTACGATACTATTTCCAGATTTATGCTCGAAGGAACAGGTGGCTGCACACCTTGGTGTAAGCTTGACAAGGTTAAGTTCCTGTGCCCTGTACCGGGATATGACAGACATTTTGCTATTACACAGCATTTTGGTGTTGAGATGATTAACGTACCTATGAAAGAGGACGGTCCTGATATGGATATGGTTGAGAAGCTTGTCTCAGAGGATGACAGCATCAAGGGTATATGGTGCGTGCCTAAGTTTTCCAATCCGGGTGGATGTGTGTATTCGGATGAGGTTGTCAGGAGAATGGCTGCGCTTAAGCCTGCCGCGAAGGATTTCAGGATAATGTGGGATAATGCTTACGTTGTTCATTATCTTTATGAGGACAACCAGCCTCAGATTCTTGACATCCTTACTGAATGTGAGAAGGCAGGTAATCCTGATATGGTTTATGAATTCGCATCTACATCCAAGATAAGCTTCGCCGGAGCCGGAATTGCTGCACTTGCCACATCAAAGGCTAACATTGCGGAAGTTAAGAAGTCATTGACAATCCAGACAATCGGTTATGATAAGCTGAACCAGTTAAGACATATAAGATTCTATAAGAACAAGCAGGGTATTATGGATCATATGATGAAGCAGGCTGAAATATTAAGACCTAAGTTCGAGGCAGTCGAGGAGATTCTTGACAATGAACTTTCAGGTCTCGGCATCGGAACCTGGACTAAGCCTCTCGGAGGATATTTCATATCATTTGACGCAATGCCGGGCTGCGCTAAGGCTATAGTAGCGAAATGCAAAGAGGCAGGAATGGTTCTTACAGGAGCAGGAGCTACATTCCCTTATGGAAAAGATCCTGAGGATTCCAACATCAGAATCGCTCCGTCCTTCCCGACTGTTGATGAGATGAAGAAGGCAGCACTTTTGTTTACTCTCTGTGTTAAGCTTGTAAGTGTTGAAAAGCTGTTAGAGAAATAGAACTTTTAGTGAATTGTTTTTGAAAGTTAAGTTTATGATAATTTTAACCTTAGAGAGGAAAATGAGAAGATGAGTACATTTGGATTTATCGGAATGGGCAATATGGGATATGCCATGTTAAAAGGTCTTTTAAAGACTTATTCTCCCGCTGATATTGTCTTTTCATGTGCTACGGATAAAAAGAGGGTGACAGTAAGCGATGAGACAGGAGTGAGGGCTGCTTCTGGAAATGCTGAATGTGCTAACAGTGCAAAATACATTATCCTTGCAGTAAAACCACAGGTGTATGATGCTGTTATCAAGAACCTCATGTATGTTGTGACGGAGGAACATGTAATTATCTCACTTTCACCTAGCCATTCGATAGATGCACTCAAGGCAAAGTTTGAAAAGCCGGTCCGCGTGGTGCGCGCAATGCCGAACACACCTGCACTTATAGGGGAAGCCATGACCGGAGTGGCTTATGATGCCATGGAATTTTCCTTTGAGGAAAAGGAAGTTTTAGATAACTTTTTTAAGTCATTTGGTACATATAGGCTGGTAGATGAAAAACTTATGAACGCTGTCACATGTGCAAGCGGAAGTTCACCTGCCTATGTATATATGTTTATTGAGGCCATGGCAGATGCATGCGTCAAGCATGGAATGCCACGTCAGGCAGCCTATGAATTCGTTGCACAGACTGTTGTAGGGGCAGGCAGGATGGTTCTTGAGACTAATGAACATCCCGGAATGTTAAAAGATAAGGTATGCTCCCCGGGCGGAACAACTATAGCAGGTGTTGCGGCACTTGAGGAGCATGGCTTCAGGAATTCTATTATCAAGGCTGTGGATGCATGCTTTGATAAATGTAACGGAATAAAGTAATATATTTACAAGATTATACTAGTTTATGTGAAAAGGAATTATTATGGAAATTATTAAACGTCTTAATCGTGAACTTGTCTACAAGGGTACAGTTATCAATATGTATAAGGATACAGTTCAGGTTCAGAACGGTCATATTGCAGAGTGGGATTTTATAGGACACAAGGGGGCCGCCGCTGTGGTGCCGGTTCTTGATGACGGACGTGTCCTTATGGTAAAGCAATATAGGAATGCACTTGACAGAATGACCATAGAGGTGCCTGCAGGTGGAAGAGATACAACGGATGAACCTTATATTACATGCGCCTCAAGAGAGCTTGAGGAGGAGACAGGGTACAGATCTGATGACCTCGAGTTCCTCATATCAGTGCAGACAACGGTTGCGTTCTGCAACGAGAAGATTGATGTCTTTGTCGCGAGAAACCTGAAAAAGACTCATCAACATCTTGATGAGGATGAATGTGTCGAAGTTGAAGCGTATAATGTCGATGATCTGATTGACATGATCTATGCGGGAAAGCTTCAGGACGGAAAGACAATGGCAGCTATAATGGCATATAAGTTGAAATATGCGAAATAAGTAATAAAGTTTAAAAAAGTCTCATATCTTGTTTTGTCCATAGTTGACAGAAAGGATGTGGGACTTTTTTATGCAAAAAAAATCAATTGAGCTGGCAGGAGCAGACAGGCTTATTATTCTTTTTTTCTTCGGAATCATGGTTGGTTCGATAATTGTCAATCTTATCCCTTTTTCATGGGTTCAGGCTATGAATGTATGGAGTGCGGATTATATAACCGCTTTTATGTCTAAAACTGTAAAATATTCTACAATGTTCCGTTATCTGCTGCGCATCCGTGGTTTAATAATGATAGGCTTGTTTCTTGTAATGATGACTCCGTTCGTTAAGAAGCTTCTGTATATTATTCCGGTATATATTGGCGTGGCATGGGGGATGATAAGCTCAATAATTCTGATGGAGCATGGAATAAATGGCATCCGAATATGTTTTTTCCTTTTGTTTCCTCATTTCATATTTTATATAGCCGGAATTATAATGATGTTGTACAAAATTCTGAGAAGGACTGTTACCTCAAAAAGAATTGATGTCACATTTTTTCTTGTCTTTTTATTCTCAGCTATGATGATTACGGCAGGAATAATGGCTGAGTCATACATAAATGTAAGTGTAATGCCGTGGGTACTTGAACAGATGACGTAAAAACATATTGATTTTATATTATTGTTTATTTATAATATCATTTACAACTTGAAGGAACGAAGGAATACCATGGAACAGGAAATAGACGATTACATAGAATATATTGGAAGAAATAGACAAAAATCCGACAATACAATTGCTTCTTACAAGAGCGATTTATATAGGCTTATGAATTACCTGAATGTTGATTTAAAGCTTGAAGAATGGGCACAGGTTACAGAGACGGATATTAATTCTTATATCATGTATTTGCAGAGCCAAGGGTGTGCACCATCTACGGTTGCAAGGCATGTGGTTTCGGTAAAGGCATTTTTTGAATATTGTCACAGAAATGGCATAATATCTGATGAGCCGGCATTAAATATCAAGCCGCCAAGACATGAAAAGAAAATACCTGAAGTAATATCTGTTGATAATGTTGTAAAGCTATTAACCGCACCGGATGGCAATTCTCCGAAACAGCTGAGGGATCGTGCAATGTTAGAATTACTTTATGCCACTGGGATAAAGGTGTCGGAGCTTGTCGCTATTAAGATGGATGATATCAACTTGCAGATAGGCTATGTCAATTGCAGGACTGTCATGCATGATCGAATTATTCCATTCGGAAATGAGGCAAAACAGGCGTTGATGCGTTATCTTAAGGATGGACGTGGAGCCTTAGTCGGCGAGAATGATAGTGAATACCTTTTTACAAATATCAGAGGTGAAGCTATGAGCCGTCAGGGTTTTTGGAAGATTATTAAGGCTTATGCCAAAAAAGCTGGGATAGAGGAGGATATCACTCCGTATACGCTCAGACATTCTTTCGCCGCGCACATGATAAGCAATGGTGCAGACATCTATGCTGTATCAGAGATGCTTGGACATCTTGATGTATCTGCAACGCAGGTATATTCAAGCTTTTCCAATTCAAGATTGCGTGATGTGTATACAAAAGCTCACCCGAGAGGGTGAGCTTTTTGCTCTAGCCAAGAGGGTGAGCTTTTTATATTGCTCCGTACAATGGAGCTACATTCATAGATTAAATGAACATGTTTTGACACAGAAATCTCAATCAGCAATTCTCAGCAATATAATAGAGGAGCTTCTCTGTATCCTCCCAGCCAAGGCAAGGGTCGGTGATTGACTTGCCATAGATATGCTCATCAATCTTCTGATTACCCGGTTCAATATAACTTTCTATCATTACTCCCTTTACAAGATTATTGACATCAGCGGAGTGCTTTCTGCTTTCCAATACTTCCTTTACAATGCGCACCTGCTCAGCGTACTGCTTATTTGAGTTGCTGTGGTTTGAATCCACGATTGTCGCCATATTCTTGAGATTCTTCTGGCTGTACATTTCAAAAAGTCTTACAAGATCCTCATAGTGATAGTTAGGAATGTTCTGACCATGCTTGTTTGTTGCACCGCGCAGAATGGTGTGGGTGAGAGGATTTCCGTCCGTCTTTACCTCCCAGCCTCTATATATAAAGGAATGTGCGTGTTGTGCAGCCACAACAGAATTGAGCATGACTGTATAGTCACCGCTTGTAGGATTCTTCATTCCGGCAGGAACGTCCATTCCGCTTACGGTAAGTCTGTGCTGCTGATCCTCGACCGAACGTGCTCCCACAGCAACGTATGACAAAATATCCGATAAAAATTCATAGTTTTCCGGGTAGAGCATCTCATCCGCAGGTGTGAGGTGAGTCTCGTTCATGACACGGATATGCATTTTTCTGATAGCCATTATGCCTGCAAGCATATCAGGCTTCTTTTCGGGGTCCGGCTGATGTAACATTCCCTTGTAGCCCTCCCCCGTGGTTCGCGGCTTGTTGGTATATACTCTTGGAACTATAAGAACCTTATCCTTGATTTTTTCCTGAACCTTGGCAAGGCGGCATGTGTAATCGCACACAGGGTCCTCATGGTCTGCGGAGCAAGGACCGACTATTGCCAGAAATTTAGATGAATTGCCTGTGATAATATCGGCAATCTCCTTGTCGCGTTCGCGCTTGATATTGGCAAGTTCTTCACTCACCGGAATAAGTTCTTTTACAACCTGTGGTGAAGGAAGCTCTTTTACATATTCAAATCCCATTTTATCCTCGTTTCTTCAAGCGGATGATATTATCAAAAGTGACATTTGTGAAAGCCTTTGGTGAATATAACCGACCTGATTATATATTTTATGAATTATGATAACATGTTAATGTGTAAAATGCAAATGTCGGATTATATTTGTTTCTTGATGAATTTTATGCTTTTTATATTAATTTAATTGAATAAAAGCAAAAAGTAAGTTATACTATATATAAATGGGGTATTATGCCTTATGGCTATTTTGACACAGCACAAGGATTAAACCACTGAAATATAAACTGCAGTGTATTGAATAAGTATCTGATATGAAAGGAATGATAATAGATGAAGAGAGTAATATGGATTATTTTAGACAGCGTTGGAATGGGTGAACAGCCGGATGCGGCAAGATTCGGTGATGTCGGTACACATACACTCGCACATGTATGGGAGTATAATAATGGACTTAAAATCCCTAACATGATCAAGATGGGACTTGGAAACATTGAAGGAATGAAGTCACTTGACACAACAGAAGTACCTACAGCTGCATACGGCAAGTGTGCGGAGCTTTCAGACGGTAAGGATACAACGGTCGGACATTGGGAGATGGTTGGTATTGAGACGAAGGTTGCTTTCCCGACATATCCGAACGGTTTCCCGGATGAGGTTATAGATGAGTTTGTGAAGCGCACAGGTGTACCGGGTGTACTTGGAAATTGTACTGCTTCCGGAACAGAGATTATTGAGAGACTTGGAGAAGAGCATGCCGCTACCGGAAAGCCTATAGTGTATACATCGGCTGACAGTGTTTTCCAGATTGCAGCTAACATCGATGTTATACCTCTTGAGAGACTTTATGAGCTATGCCGCATTGCAAGAGAGATGCTTCATGGAGATCACAATGTTTCAAGAGTTATCGCAAGACCGTTTAAGGGCACAAAGGGCAATTATGAGAGAACACCGGACAGAAGAGATTATGCCATTCTTCCTCCTCAGAACAATCTGCTCGTGCACATTAAGGATGCCGGACAGGATGTCATAGGTGTAGGCAAGATTGAGGATATTTTCGCAGGTGTCGGAATAACTGAGGCAGTCCACACCAAGGACAATATGGATGGCGTTGACAGAACTGTGAACTACATGAAAGAAGATAACAGGGGGCTTATTTTTACCAATCTTGTAGAATTTGACTCTAAGTGGGGACATAGAAATGATCCTGCGGGCTACGGCAAGGGTCTTGAGGATTTTGATGCAAGACTTCCTGAGATTATTGCAGCTATGAAGGAGGATGACATACTTATAATCAATTCCGACCACGGCTGCGACCCTACAACTCCGGGAACAGACCACACAAGGGAGTATATCCCGGTTCTTGTATATGGAAAGAATGTCAAGCCTGCAAGTCTCCATATCAGAAAATCCTTTGCTGATATTGGACAGACTATTGCAGAGTACCTTGGAGCAGAGCCTATCGTGATAGGCGAAAGCTTCCTTAAGGAAATCATGTAATCAGAAATATTTTTAACAATGAGGAAAACGACATGAGAATGTACGATATTATAATCAAAAAGAGAAATGGGGAAGCCCTCACAGATGAGGAGATAGCATTTTTCATAAAGGGCTATACAGATGGAAGCATACCTGATTATCAGGCTTCAGCTCTGCTGATGGCTATATATTTCAGGGGAATGACCGAAAGAGAGATTGCAACCCTTACAATGGAGATGGCTCGCAGCGGCGATATGCTTGACTTATCCGCAATTAAGGGACTTAAGGCAGATAAGCACAGCACAGGCGGCGTCGGAGATAAGACATCCTTAGTTCTCACACCGCTTGCGGCTTCCATCGGAATACCGGTTGCCAAGATGTCCGGGCGCGGTCTTGGACATACAGGAGGAACAATTGATAAGCTTGAGAGCTTTCCGGGCTTCACTACCGGAATCTCCGAAGAACAGTTTATCGACAATGTGAACAGAATCGGCATTGCGATAGCAGGACAGACTAAGAACATGGCTCCTGCCGACAAGAAGCTGTATGCCCTTCGCGATGTGACAGGAACAGTTGACAGTATCCCCCTTATCGCAAGCAGTATCATGAGCAAGAAGCTTGCCGCGGGCGCGGATGTTATTGTTCTTGATGTCAAGACCGGAAGCGGCGCTTTTATGAAGACGGAGGAGGATTCCATCAAGCTTGCCAAGGAGATGGTTAAGATTGGCAACAATGTCGGCAGAAAGACCTTAGCTGTCATTTCCGATATGGATGAGCCTCTAGGTTATGCAGTCGGAAACGCAATTGAGGTCAAGGAAGCCATAGATACCCTCAATGGCCACGGCCCTCAGGATTTGTTAGAGCTATGTCTTACGATAGGCTCACTCATGGCAGTGGGAACGGGCAAAGCCGCAGATATTGAGGAGGCAAGAAAGCTCCTGCTAGAGAAACTAGGTGATGGTTCTGCACTTAAAAAGTTTGCAGAATTTGTTGAAGCTCAGGGTGGAGACAGTGCTCCGGTATACAATACAGACCTGTTACCTCAGGCTTCAATCGTAAAAGAGATATATGCTCCTATTGACGGCTATGTATCACATATTGAATCCGACAGGGTCGGAATAAGCGCCATGAAGCTTGGCGGAGGCAGGGAAACCAAGGAGAGCAGTATCGACTTATCAGTTGGAATACTTATCCGCAAGAAAGTAGGAGACGCCGTTAAAAAAGGTGAGCCTGTTGCAACTCTTTATGCTAATGACAATGATAAATTGTCGGCTGCAATATCAGAGCTTGAACAGTCATACAGTTATTCCGATGAACCTGTTGAAAGACCGAAACTCATCAAGACAATCATCAAATAGTAAGACGATTCGAAAGAAAATTGGAGGTATGTATGTCACGTATCAATTTTAATAATGATTGGAAGTTTTGTCAGGATTATAAAGAAGAGATGGAACAGCCGGGGTTTAATGACGCCGAATTTGAGGATGTGCGCCTTCCTCATACGGTAGTTGAGACTCCTTATAATTATTTTGACGAGGGAATTTATCAGAAAATAGCTATCTACCGCAAGAGGTTCAGTATTGATGAAGATATGACGGGCAAGAAGGCACTGCTTACGTTTGAAGCTGTGGGACATAAGGCAGATGTGTACATAAACGGTATTCTCTGCGAGACTCATTACGGCGGGTACACCGCATTCACAGTCGATATCACACCTTACCTTGTAAAGGATCGCGACAATGTCCTTGCGGTTGTATGTGACAACAGGGAGAATCTCAATATTCCTCCATTTGGCAAGGTTATCGATTACATGACTTATGGCGGAATTTACAGGGAGGTATATCTTGACATTAAGGCCGAGGATTATGTGGAGGATGTATATGTTGTTACAGAGATAGAACCTGCAATATTGAAATCGGAGATTACATTCAATTTTAAGAATAATGTTGAAGCCTCAGATGAATATACAGCGGAGGCATACTTAAATGACAAGGACGGAAATGAGCTCTTCTCACTCAAGGCTCCTGTAAAGAAGAATGTCATGCACCTTAACAGAAGAGTGGATAACATCAGCCTTTGGAGTGTCGATAACC
This sequence comes from Eubacteriales bacterium, assembly GCA_050874845.1. GTDB lineage: Bacteria > Bacillota > Clostridia > Lachnospirales > Lachnospiraceae > CAG-882. Next base: position 40,593 of record JBNMLM010000004.1, read on the forward strand.
CTGTACTTTACAGCCTTACAATCAAGCTTTTAAGAAACGGCGAATTTCTTGACGAAAAGACGGTAAAATTCGGTTTCAGGACAGCCGTATTTAAAAAAGATGGTTTCTATCTTAACGGAAAGAAGTTAAGACTTATCGGGCTTAACAGACACCAGAGCTATCCGTATGTCGGATATGCTATGCCGAAGTCTGTTCAGGAAAACGATGCGGTTATTCTCAAAAATGAGTTATGCGTTAATGCGGTCAGGACATCACACTATACGCAGTCACAGCATTTTATAAATAAATGTGACGAGCTTGGTCTGCTTGTCTTTACCGAACTTCCGGGATGGCAGTATGTCGGCGATGAGAACTGGAAGCGCATAGCATGCGAGAGTGTTGCTGAGATGGTAAAGCAGTACCGCAATCACCCTTCAATAATTATATGGGGTGTCCGCATAAACGAATCCGGTGACGATGATGTATTTTACGAGAGAACGAACAAAATCGCTCATTCACTTGACCGTTCAAGGGCAACAGGAGGAGTGCGCTGCTTTAAGAAGAGTCATCTGCTTGAAGATGTATATACCTACAATGATTTTTCACATGTTGGAAATAATCCGGGTGTTATACCAAAGTCTGAGGCAACCTCAGATATTGAAAAGCCTTACCTGATTTCAGAATATGGCGGACACATGTATCCTACGAAATCATTTGATGATGAAGAGCATAGACTTTCACATGCCGTTAGACATGCCAGAGTGATAAATGATATGCTCGGACAGGATGATATAGCAGGCTGCTTTGGATGGTGCATGAACGATTATAACACTCACAGGGATTTTGGAAGCGGTGACAGAATATGTTATCACGGAGTTATGGATATGTTCCGCAATCCGAAGGCGGCTGCTTATGTATATGCCAGTCAGGGTAATAAAAATGATGTACTCTACGTCACATCATCTGTCGAGATAGGTGACCACCCATCATGTACGGTAGGTGATTTCTATGTCCTGACCAATGCTGACAGCGTGCGCCTGTACAAGAATGAGCAGATGATTCGCGAATATACCCATGCGGATTCACCGTTCACTAATATGGTAAATCCACCTATTCTTATCAATGACCGTGTCGGAAACCTCCTCGAGACTAACGAAGGTCTTCCACATGAGACAGCAGAAGCGCTTAAACAGCTTATGTTCGCAATGGCGGATGAAGGTGGAGCGGACAGCAATCTTTCGGCTACGCTCAGACTTAAAAGAAACTTTATAATGAAGACCGCAGGCTTGACGCTCAAGGATATCAGCCGCATGTATGATACCTATGTAGGCAACTGGGGAGATTTGGCGACCACCTATCGCTTTGAGGCGGTTAAAAACGGAGAAGTTGTTGCTGTTGTTAAGAAGCAGCCGATGACTTCGACAGATTTTATTGTGAAGGTCGATAAGACAAGGCTTGTCGAGGCTTCAACCTACGATGTGGCTTCAATCCGTATGGAAGCGGTTGACGAGAACGGAAACCGTCTGTACTATTGCAATGCGCCTGTTGAGCTTTCTGTTGAAGGACCGATTGAGATTATCGGACCTTGTGTAGTGCCATTTATAGGTGGTGCAGCAGGAACATACGTTAAGACCACGGGGCAGAGCGGCAGCGGCAAGCTCACAATCAAGTCACTTGGAAAGACATATAGTATAGAGCTTGATGTAAAATAGACTACTCTGAAAAACAACTTTTCGTTATTTTAATGCACAGTTCTCATATCTGTTGAATGGAGGCATTGATATGACAGATGAACAGATTACACTAAAAAAATGGATTGACGAGAGCAATTATATTGTATTCTTCGGTGGGGCAGGTGTCTCCACCGAGAGCAATATCCCGGATTTCAGGAGTACAGATGGACTGTATAACCAGAAATACAAGTATCCGCCGGAGACTATACTGAGCCACAGCTTTTTTGTGCAAAGGCCGGAGGAGTTCTATGATTTCTACCGCGATAAGATGATTTATGCGGATGCAAAACCGAATAAGGCTCATTATGCTCTTGCACAGCTTGAGAAGCAGGGAAAGCTGAAGGCTGTGATAACCCAGAATATTGATGGGCTGCATCAGGCGGCAGGGAGCAAATCAGTCTATGAGCTTCACGGTACGATAATGGAAAATTATTGCACCAGATGCGGAAGGAAGTACCCGCTTTCAACCATTACCGAAAGCAAGGGAATACCAAGATGTCAGGTCAAGGATGAGACCGGAGGTGTCTGCAACGGAATTATCAAGCCTAAAGTTGTGTTATACGAGGAAGGACTTGATGATAATATTGTGAGCGGCGCGATAAGGCATATCCGTAATGCCGATATGCTGATTATTGGTGGGACATCCCTTACAGTGTATCCTGCGGCAGGGCTTATCCGATATTTTTCGGGAAAGCACATTGTGCTTATCAACAAGGCACCTACCTCCAGCGACAGCATGGCGGATCTTATTATAAGGGAGCCTATTGGAGAGACACTTGGAGCAATAGTTTGTGAATAAATTGTCATACTTTGTGAATAAATTATCGTTAATTGATTATTTTATTTTTATGTGTTAATATAATTATCAGTGAATTTTTAGTAAAGGAGATATTACTATGGAAGTCAGACCGGGAGCTAATCCTAATGACGTAAAGAATTACGATACAGACAGACTGAGACATGATTTCTTGATTCAGGATGTATTTGTACCGGGCGAGATAAAGACTATCTACAGCCAGATTGATAGAATTATTGTTGGTTCTGCCACGCCTACAGACAAGGCACTTAAGCTCACAGCGGGCGATGAGCTCAGAGCAGCATACTTTCTTGAGAGAAGAGAGATGGGTGTCATCAACATCGGTGGCAAGGGTACAATGACATTAGACGGTGTCAAGTATGATTTTGATTATAAGGATGGAATCTATATAGGTATGGGTACTAAGGAAGTTATCTTCGAAAGTGCCGATGCAGCTAATCCTGCTAAGTTTTATTTTAACAGTGCGCCGGCACATAAGACTTATCCTACTGTATTTATCAATCCTGAGAAGGATATCCTTCCTGAGAACAAGAAGGAGCTTGGCTGCCTTGAGAATGCCAACCACAGAA
>JBNMLM010000005.1:0-42812 GCA_050874845.1 Eubacteriales bacterium
CCTCTAACTTAGCACTGATAACAACTGTTAATTCGTACTTGTTCATGCTTTCTTGTACCTCCTTATGGTCTCTGGCCCTGTAACCTGTGTACAGAGCAAGGAAATAAATAATATATCACAAATGTAGATGTTACCATATACATTCGGATTATGCAAGTGTTTTTTTCACAAAGCCCCTGAAATTCTTCTCCACAAGTCTGCGCGGCAGCATAACCTGATGTCCGCACCCAACACACTTGAGTCTAAAATCAGCTCCTACACGAAGAACCTCCCAGTCCTTGCTTCCGCATGGGTGTGGTTTCTTCATTGTTATAATATCACCCAAACTGAATTCCATATTTATACCTCACGGCTTCATTGATATATCTTAAATAATGAAACTTTTCAACTTAAAAATCCTGAAGATAATCAATCTTCAGGATTCCATGCTGCTGCAAAAGAGGCGACTGTCGGACTCGAACCAACGATCAGGGAGTTGCAGTCCCACGCCTTACCACTTGGCTAAGTCGCCATGTCATCAACAGCTTTTACAGTATAACAAGTAATGCTGCTGATGTCAATAGCTTTTTTATATTTTTTTAAAATTCAGATTATTCCGTAAGTTTTATCTTCTGAACCTTTCTTGAATTGATATACACATACACGTCATCACCGGACACAGGCACAAGGCTGTCAATCGCCGTATCGAAGGTGTAGGCGAAGCGCTCCACTCCGTTAAAGTCCAGCATGCGCACATCATTGTCATCATACATAAAGACATTGTCCTGCACGAAACAGTATTTTTTATAATCCGTAGCGACAGGAATGGTTCCTACCAGGTTTCCCTTTAAATCGTACACAAGTATCCGGTAAGGATATCCAGATTCATGATTCGGAAATATCAATCCGATATATTTTGACGAATAAAATATTCCATGAAGTTCATTGTCAAAAACAATATCCATCATAAGCTTAGGATACTGAGTAATGCTGTATATGCTGAGTTTTCCTGTTGCAACAGCTATGGCGGTGTCCGCCGTCAAAAACTGCACTTTTGGTACAAGCATTCCATCATACTGATCGAACCCTCCAACCAGTCTCTCAGACATATTCTTTCCGACTTCTCCAAAATTATAAAATGCTATGCTGGTAGAAATATTATTGTTTTTAATATCCGTATATGCCACCATAAGCTTAACCGCATCGTTTGATATGCTTATTGACATCGGAATTCCGTTTCCGCTTATATTGGTTTTTATACGATAAGCCTTATCCCCTGCGGTATCATACATATCGATATATTGCGTATTTCCATCCTCGAGTATTACTGCAACACAGCCATTCGCCGCTACGCTCATCGCCGCAATAGGCAGCACCGTATCTACGGACATGACTGCCCCCGCCTTGTTAAATACATATACCCATGAACCGCCAATTCCGGCAACGGCACAATAGTCATCCCTTATGTCGACTACAGGCTGCGAAAGCTCATAAGAGGCGTTCCATTGAGGAACATTGTCCGCATTATAATACGCTATCCCATCCTTACTATATCTCAGAAAACCGTCACCATACTCCACATACGACGCTGTTCTGCTGTCCGCCCTGTCTGTCGACTGAAGGGTTGTGTAGCCCATGTATACAGCTTCCCTGAAAACATAGGTCCGCACAAAATAGGCTCCCGCTGCAAACACTGCGATAAGTGCCGCCACCACTATCAAAACCTTAATCTTTTTTGACATATAATCATTCCTAACTTTACTCTTTTATGGAAGAATAAGCTCATCCCCCGGTGCGATGGAATTACCACCGTCCGTGATTCCGTTTAAATCAAAGAGTTCCTGAAGCTTCTGTGGATCCTCGCTTCCGTATTCCCTCTTTATAATTCCATAAAGTGTATCTCCGTCCTGTACAATATAAGTCTTGTGTGACGCTGTTGTCTCCTGCTGCGATGTCTCCTCTGTAACAGGCTCAGTTACCTGTTCTGTCTCGGTTTCAGTCTCAGTAGGTGTTGTGTCCTCCTCAACACTGCTTGTATTCTCCTCCTGTATATCATCCGAAGGAGCCTGCGTTGTGTCAACATTTCCGTTCGCATAGTCAACATTGAGTGTCTCATCCTGAACCGCTGAAGGTGTTGCATTCACGGCCGATGTATTATCCACATAGTTTCCACCGCTTTCAACCACATTGTCATTATTAACTGCATTCTTTTCCGACTGAAGTCTCGCCGCTCCGGCTACAAGAACGAATATAACCAATATTGCGCTTAGCGCATACATAATCGATAACTGCTGTTTTGCCTTTGGTTCATTCTTATTTTCTTTCATAATCTGTCTGTACCTCTTCACTGCCGCCTCATCGACCGCTGTTTTCTTTCTCTGGCTGTTCACATCAGCCATATACCTTTGCATCTGCTCATTTTTGTCAAAGTATACTACATACCCATCAAGACATTCAAGCCCACCGTCAAAGCAGCTGTACATCTCCTCAGTCCGCTCGGTAGGATTGACATACATAAATGTCTTATACCGTCCTATGGAATCCGAATGTACTCTTTCAAGTGCTGCATTATTCTCAGGTCTTATGCTTGAGGACACCAGATACCAGCCCACCGTACTCATTCCCGGAAAATATGTAGCACAGTTAGCTTCAACAAGCGGCCATGTCTCCTGCGTGAAGCTTACCTTTCCATCATAAACCGACGCATTCTGTATCTCCATGGCAGCATATACAAATGTATATATTTCCCCCTGTATGTTCTTTTCCTCTCCTAAAAGTATCCCGACCCTTCCCTCATCATCCTCATCTATATCTGTCTCTTTTATAAATGAAAACGCATAGTCCTCAATATATACTCTTTTATCTAAATCCAGATCTCCAACCTGACGTATATTCTTAGGGAGCTCGTGATTATCATTCTTTTTTACAACATGTTCCTTCACAATTAACCTCATTTCCGTACCGCATTATCTGTGTCTGCCAAATCTGTCCGATAGAGGCGGTACTCCTCTATCCCGACTGTAAACATTATCAGTTTACCATTTTCTATCCTCATGTGCATTATTTTTTTGCGACTTTTTAAGTGTTTTTTCGCAATAAATCTCCGTTATCAAATGTATATTGAATAAAGTTGTCCTTGTCTACATATAATTCCAGTATGAAAACATTAACCGAAAATTATTATTTTGACACTTCCAAACCTAATGCAGCATGTAAAATCGGCGTACAGCTTACTGAACTGCTGCTAAAAACAGACCGCCCGCTTGACGATGTTATCATAATCTGTATCGGCACAGACCGTTCAACAGGAGACAGTCTCGGACCGATTGTCGGCTATAAGTTGTCCAAGGCTCTCCAAAAAAGCGGAAAAAAGCATCAAAAAAATGGTATTACCGTGTACGGAACACTGTCATCCCCTGTACACGCAACCAACCTTGAAGGTATATTGTCCGAGATATATTTCAGGCACAGCAAGCCCTTCTGTATTGCGGTAGACGCCTCGTTAGGAACGCAAGGTCACATCGGCTATGTCACTGTCGGAACAGGTCCTTTGAAGCCGGGGCTTGGAGTTAACAAGCAGCTGCCGGATGTCGGGGATCTTCATATTACCGGGATAGTGAATCTATCAGGTACCAATGATCCGATGCTTTTGCAGACCACGAGGCTCAATGTTGTCATGGAGCTTGCGGACATTATCGTAACCGGACTTCTTTACTGTCTTGACCCCATACACTCAGTGCAAAAGCCTCATATCTCCTTTTTTAATCCAATTAAGCTTTCTCATTACTTCACTGACCGCCAGACAGATTAACCCCGGAAGCAGGAAATGCATGAGAAAGATTTCTATTACAGTGATAGGCACAGGCGTTCCCGGAACCATGCATCGCCACGTCTCGAACTGGCCAATCATAACAAGCGAACCTGTTCCCGCTCCATAGGCGGTATCGGACAGCTTTAAAAGTGCGGCTCCAAACGGTCCTAGTATTGCACTCGATATTATAGATGGGATAAGGATAAGCGGTCTTTTAAGTACATTCGGAAACTGTAATACTGCTGAACCGAAGCCATGTGCAAATACACCTCCAAGCTTATTGTCACGATATCCGGAAACGGCAAATCCAACCATGCTGCAGCATACCCCGATAGTCGCCGCACCTGCTGCCACACCGGAAAGTCCCAGTGACATGGCAAGTGCCGGAAGGTTAAGCGGCATTACAGCAAACAGTGAGAACAAAACTGCCACAATTATTCCACCTATAATCGGTGAGGCGGCAACATTATAGCTGGCAAGACCTCCAATCCAGTATATAAATCTTGTTATATATGGTGTGGCAAAGTATCCGACAAGCGCTCCCGACAATATTGCTGCAACCGGCGTCAATATGAGGCTGAAGCTTGTCTTTTGCGATATAAGCATTCCAATCTCTATGGCTATATAGGCAGCAATAAACGCACCTAACGGTTCCCCGGAATTTCCAAGTGCCGCCGACCCTAATCCGTGAAACGCTCCGAGCATTCCCGTTATCGCTGCCGAAACAGTCACAAGTGAATCCGCACCGAACATAGCTGCCACCCCCACGCCTATCCCGGCGCCGGTGAGCAGCTTGGCAATATTGCCGAATATAATAAATTGCGCTCCAATGTATCCACCAAGCCACGTCCCAATCTGGACAAATGCCGTCCCCATAATAAGAGTCACAAACATTCCCTGCGTCATCCCCGTGAATCCATCAATAAAAATCTTCTTAAGTATTTTCTTCATATTATTATGACACCCCCATCAAAATAAACCTTTTATGCGGCATACTCCGCCTTCTATATTTTACAGAATCCACAGCTTTTTTTCAATTGCATAATAAAAAATATATATGCACAATTAACTTTTACGGTTATAATATACAATTGATGCCGTTATCCGGCATGAACTAATTTAAAATGGTGGATATCATCTGCCGGAAATGAGGAAGCATGTTTCGACTATGGGTAAAAGAAATTAAACACAATCATCTTATACGTGATATGGTAGTCTGCAATGATAACCCCGATATGAACCGCACAAAAAAGGTTTTTTCCGCACTTGATGAGGCTTGTCATGCCTTCGACCTTCAGGTACCTGCATGGCTTGATATCAATATAAATGACTTTAAAAAATTCAGCAAGGCTCGTTTCACTCAGGACAGCTTTGTTGAACATATAGACTTCGACTATCTCGAAATCCATGTTATTGAGGAGGATTAGGGATGTCCGCGAACGAAGGAACAAATAACATCGTAAAAAAGATAATCGGATTCATGAAGAAAGAGGCTGTGCTGTCCGCAGCTGCCGTTCTCGCTGTGATTTCAATGTTCTTTGTGCACCCGGACAAGGCTTATGCCGGATACATCGACTACAGGGTAATATCATTGCTGTTCTGCCTGATGCTTGTAGTCTCCGGCTTGCAGAGTGTTGGGCTTTTTAAGGCACTTGGGGCAATGCTGCTTAAGCGCGCCGGGAGCACAAGGTATCTTATCTTTATCCTTGTATTTTTATGCTTTTTCTGTTCAATGTTCATAACCAATGATGTGTCATTGATAACCTTTGTACCTTTCGCCGTTATGCTTTTAACCGCATCCGGCATGACAGAACTGCTCATTCCCGTGATAGCATTGCAGACAATAGCCGCCAATCTCGGAAGCATGTTAACTCCTATAGGCAATCCGCAGAACCTTTATCTGTACTCAGCCTTTCATATATCTATACAGGAATTTTTATCGCTCATGCTTCCGCTCACAATTATATCCGCACTACTGCTCGTGGTGGCAATTCTGCTCCTGAAAAGCAAGCCTGTCGACAACGATGCCGCTGTGCCGGACAGCCAGCTGGACGGGCGCATGCATTTAGTAGTTTATCTGATACTTTTTCTGGTATGCATTGCCTGTGTCGTACATATAATCGAATATCCCATTATGCTTATCATAACGGCTGTTGTCATTTTCATCTGCGACAGGAAGCTGTTCGCCAAGGTAGACTATTTTCTTCTTCTCACCTTTGTATGTTTTTTCATTTTTATAGGGAATATGGAAAGAATATCTGCTGTTTCCTCTCTGATGAGCCGGCTTATCAACGGGCGCGAAGCCTTCGCAGGCATTGTTCTATCTCAGGTCATAAGCAATGTCCCTGCAGCAATACTCTTATCAGGCTTCACCGACAATTATTCCGCTCTGTTATACGGTGTCAATATAGGAGGTCTTGGGACCCTTATCGCTTCACTCGCAAGTATAATATCGTACCGCGGTTACTGCACTGCACCGAATACACACAAGGGAAAATATATTCTTGTCTTTACAATATACAACCTTATATTCCTCGCTGTATTGTCTTGCGCAGCCCTCCTGTTGCTGTAGGTGCGGATAAAAATTGGGACAGGGGAATTGGGACAGGGGTCTGACCCCTGTCCCAATGACCCCCTGTCCCAATGACCCCTGTCCCAAAGCTGGTTATTCGTAGCAGTCTTCGCCTCTGCTGTTAGTCTTATTCTGACTCTTGTTCTCAGTCTTGTTCTGGTTCTTGTTCTCAGTCTTATTCTCAGACTTGTTCTGATTCTTGTTAGTAGACTTGCTCTGCTCCTTGCCATAGTTATAGGACTTGTTCTGTTCACTGTAATTTTCGCTCATAATTGACCTCATTTCCACATTTTATTGATGACAGCCTTTTATTCAATATAACTTGTTTTCTGCCACGTCAATAGTATGTGCGATATCAAATCAATCATTCATAAATTACACACATATTTTTTTAATTATATTTCGGGCGGGTTCTGTCTGCTCCATGGAGTACAGGCAGCCCTTTTCGTCCTCCCAATAAGTGACTATCGACACGCTCTTTACCAGCTTTTCATCTGCAACCGCATACTCATCAAATGCCTGCCCCGGCTTTAACATCCGGCACTCCAACCGACTTCTCAAAACACATATTCTATGACCTTTGGGTATGTAAAAATTAACATTATATGCCGGCTGTGTGCCACTGTTCCAGATTCTGAGATAAATTTTTTTATCCTCCTTGCGGATTATCTTTGCCTGAACATAGGCTCCGCTTATGCTTTCGTGCTCTTTTTTTTCTGAATTATAAAGCATCCTGATAACCCTCCATTTTCTTTTTGCTTCCCAATCACGACAACAATGCCAACAAATGATTGTGCCCTGCTTCCGGTACAACTAAATTTTAACAGAGGATTATCATAGATAGCTTATAAAGTATTCGACAAAAAAAGCCATCCGCCGACATCATACGCGGATGACTTTTATAAAGCTCTTAATGTTCCTCTATATATCTTGCACAGAAATCTGCAACATGCTTCACTGTATTGAATGCATCTATCTCCCCCACATTCCACACATGCGGCTTCCGATAAAACTCAAATGAGACGATGACTCTCACTCCATCAGTACATTCAAATCCCGATTGTGCAAAGCTTCTGACAGAGCTTAGCCCAACCATTCTGCCATACTCACTGCTGTCCGGGTAAGAATAGACATCATTTACAATGTATGGCTCCCAGAAGTTAACCTTGCTTTCAATCATCTTCTGATCTCCCTCTATATTAAGCAGGCAGCCCTCCGGAATGTCTGCAAGCTGTGCATCGCTCCACTGCGCATATCTTTCATATTCGCCATTCGTACATATACTCATTGAAACTCTGTCAAACCCATACCTGAGGGCAACCTTTTCAAGAAGAATATGTATACATGCCCTAACATGCGCCTTAACCTCGTCTTTATCAGGTATCTCATCCGGTTCTTCATCCTCAAGAAGTTCTATGATATACTCAGCAATCATATCCTCCTGTTCCGAACTTGCCGCTTCAAAACCGGTGACATCTTCATCCGGTTTCTTATAAAACGAGATTTTTCCGGCATTTTCCCTGCTCATATTCTCCAATGTCGTTATTGCTCTCTCATATATAACATTCTCTATGCCCTCATGGTTACACTCGAAATCTATTCCTGCATACACATCAAGCGGCCGCCCAAGAAGCTGCTGTTCATACTGCTGACCAAGCGCAGCTATCTCCTTCATGCTTCCGGTAACAGCCTCTAAAAGCTCATTGGCTCCTGCAAATCCACCCGAAAACAGAGCGAATCTATGTACATCAACTTTACATACAAATGTGCCATGTGGAAAGCCGCTCTTAATCCTTCTTAAAAGGCTGATAAAAAACTCCTCCGATTTAGCCTTGCTAAGCTCACACACAATATTATCATACTCAGGAATATCGAACAGTATACATGCCAGCATGGTATCTGTTCTGTGTTTTTTTACAAATCGTACAATATCTTTTTTGACATGTGCCGGCTCCGAAAAGCCCATCATATCTATCTTATGTCCCATGATTTCGTATGTATGTGTCTTTCCCTCAGCCTTCATCATATAATTATGTATATCCGTAACACGACCTAATACCTCAACAGCTCCCGCACTGTCAAACTTAGTCCTTGCAATCAGTCTATACCAACGATAGTCCGAACTTACATGCAGCCTCATTCTGAATATTCCCTCAATAGTCCCCGCGTCACCTCTTTTTATCCCTGCGGTAAGCTTGAGGAAGTCATCTACATCCTCCCGGTAAATCATATTGGCATTGACCATTGCCAGATCAAAATCCTGAAGCCATGAGCCATACTTCGACAACTCACTTCTATCCGAATACTGCATAAACTTCTTCGTCTTTAAATCATATCTGAAAACTATATCACCCGCAGCCTGTGCCACTTCCCTGAAAATATCTCCCGCTTCTTCCATGCCTGTCGCTCCTCCCAAAAACACCTTTCCTATACATAAACGCCAAACTACTTTTGTAAGTATAACACAAACAGCGCCACATTAAAAGCTTAATGTGACGCTGTTTTAACATGTTATGTCTTACTCAGCTATAACCATCTTGTTATTCTCTTTAAGGTAATCGCTTATAATGTCGAAGATGAAGCTCTCTCTTACATACTCCTCGCCATACTGCTCAATAAATGCGGCTGCTGAATCAAAACCATTCGTTTCAGCTACTTCCTGAGCTCTTGTATTGTACTCCTCATCGGATAATGTCATACCAAGATCCTTAAAAATCTCACATGACATCATAATGTACTTAACCTCATTCTCAGCCATTGAACGGCACTCTGTTCTGAGGTCATCGTCTGTCATATTGTACATGCTTGAAAGGAATGATGCCATATCCATACCATAGAGTGAAGCATAATATGTGAAATACTGTACATAATAGCTATAATAATCATCTGCTATTGTAGTTACCTTCTCCTCAGGAAGTGACTCGAATGTACTGTTTTCCATAACCTTAGACCATACTCCGTTAGTATAGTTGGTAGCTTGCTCCTCCTGAGCAGATGCAATCATCTCATCTGTGAAGCTCTTCTCATACTCATCGGCAGATGTGTACTCTCCATTGGTATAAGCATTTACAAGCTCATCGCCCCACTCAAGCTCATCCTTATCGCCTTCAATCCAGTTGACAGTAACTACGAAGGTTACTTCCTTGCCTGCAAGCTCTGTATTTACGGTGTAATCCTCAGGGAATGTACACTTAAGCTCATACTCCTTGCCGACCTCAAGACCCGCAAGCTGCTCATCAAGGTCTGAAATAAATCTTCCCGAACCAACAGTATACTTCTGTGAAGTAGCTGTACCGCCATCAAATGCAGTACCATCAAGAAGTCCGCTGTAGTCAAGATTGATTACATCGCCATCGGCTGTTGTGCCCTCTGTGATATGCTCACCTTCAAGTATATTGGTGTTATAGTAGGTAACTATCTGATCCTTTCTGTTCTGTATCTGTGTATCAGTAACAACTGCTGCATCAACCTCTACCTCTAAATCCTTGTATGCACCTATCTTGACATACTCGCTGTAGTCTGTGATTGGTGTTGTCTGTGCAACCGGCTGTGCCTCTGTAGTCTCTCCGGTTACTGTCTCACCGGCAGTCGATGTTGTCTCTGTGTCAGCTGCGTTGCTGCCGCCCTTATTACATGCTGTAAGTCCGAAAACCATTGTTCCTGCAAGCACAAGTGCTAATACTCTCTTTTTCACTATATTCCTCCAATTCTTCCCCTTATCAGGAAATAAAAAAACTAAATAGCTGCCACTCTCGGACAGCTATTTAGTTATAACACACTTCATATATAAAAGTAAAGTAAATCCACAAAGTTCACACTTTTTTCATCAATTTCTAGCTTACACTCACAAAATTCTCCAAATCATCCGCTTCGATGGTAAGAAGCATCTGTTCGTCAATTGAATTGATATTTTTGACAAGCCTTGTCGCCTGCTTAGATACCGCCTTTTCAAAATAATTTCTTACCTCTCTGGCGTTGGCAAAATTCTCCGTCTTGTTGGCACATGCCTGTTCGAAATATTCCTTAGCCTTAACCTTGGCAGCCTCGGACAGAACATAGTCCTGCTTCTTAGCCATTCCTAAGAGTATCTGAAACAGCTCGTCCGGCTTATAGTCATCGAAAAATATGAACTTGTTAAATCTTGAGCGAAGTCCCGGATTGGAATTAAGGAATTCCTCCATAAGGTCAGGATATCCCGCTACAATCACAACAAGATTATCCCTGTTGTCCTCCATAGCCTTTAAAAGGGTATCGACTGCCTCCTGTCCGAAATCACCCTCACCCTTATTCGCTGTCAGCGTATATGCCTCATCTATAAAGAGGATTCCGCCAAGCGCCTGCTCTACAACTCCGTTAACCTTCGTCGCCGTCTGTCCGATATACCCACTCACAAGCCCTGAACGGTCGACCTCGACAAGCTGCCCGCCCGAAAGGATTCCCAGTGAATTATAAATATCGGCAAGCATACGCGCAACCGTTGTCTTACCTGTTCCCGGATTGCCGGAGAATACCAGATGCTTCGACACATTCGGCTGCTTCATCCCCTTTTCCTCACGAAGCTTCTGGATACGGAGCAGATTGACCAGACTATTGACCTCCTGCTTCACACCGTCAAGTCCCACAAGCTGGTTCAATTCCTCGAGGACCTCATCGACTGAACGTTTTTCTGCCTTCTTGGCTTTTACGGACAGCTTGCTGTCATAAAGACCATATTCCTTAAGAAACTTCTCCATCACCGCAAGATAGTCTGTGAGCATATTGACCTCTCGCTCGCTGGTCACATCATTGCATGCAACAAATTCCTGACCAAGAGCGCGGAATGTATTGACCAGATTGTTTGCCCGCTTCTTATCATCATTGAGCTTTCTTCCTGCATCACACAGCACAAATCCCTTTAGAGCAAACGGAACCTTCTTGGTATATGAATCGTCATGAAGCTTGTCATAGAACATTATAGACTTTATCTGTCCCTCAGTCATGCGGTATCCGAGCGTGCTATTGATAAATGCTATCTCCTTTTCGTCAACATAGCCGTCTCCGTCGCTGAGATATACCAGAAACTTGAGGAATTCATATCTTAAATTCTCGCGAAACGTGGTATTCAGCTTGTCCTTTATCACACCGGCGCGCTCAATCTTCTCCGCCTGCTTAAGACATTCTTCAACCTGTGATTTGATGTCTGACATTACAATCCTCCCCACTCATGTTAAAACCTACTGTTCTTCTATACCTGCCTTAATCTTAGCAACCATATCCGCATACTCTGCATCTGTAAGATACTTCTTATCCGGATTCATAAGGAACACGCCGCCCCACTCAAACTCATCCTTATACTTAGGTACAAGGTGAAAATGAAGATGATGACCTGTATCGCCATAAGCTCCGTAATTAATCTTCTGAGGATTGAAAAGCTTCTGAAGCACTGTTGATACCTTAGCAATATCTTCAAAATAAGCTGCTCTCTCCTGTGCTGTAAGCTCTGTCATATCACCCACATGCTTCTTATGCGCAAGAATCACTCTGCCCGGATGACTCTGCTCCTTAAATAAATACACCTTGCAGGTGTCCATCTCACAAATCTTGATTCCGAACTTGGCAACTAACTCGCCCTCCATGCAGTATGCACATGTTGTATCTTTTTCCATAATCAGCCTCCGCTTTATCGTATATATCTTATTTGTTGTGTTTCATTAAAATTTTAACACTACATCTAATAATATATAACTATCATGCCGCATTGTCAAAGGCTTTAGAAAAACATGGAAATCCATAATAAAAAATAAGTCTTGCTGGAATATCGCAACAGGTTGTAGTATAATGTACATACTATATAAGATTTAATTTTTACGGAGGGTTATAGATATGACCACAGCAATTTCGTCAGACATTTATGCTGAACATGCAGCCATTGAAACCGGTTCCGGCTATCGTATGACGTACAATTTCGGAAATACGCCAAGTGCAGACAGCCTAGGCTCAAGACACATAACACAGGTTTATCCTGAGGACAGCTTTTCATATAAAAAGGGATATGGATTTCTCACAGAGGAATCAAGAAAGTCCGATTCCAATCTGAAAATCAATGAGATCAATGACGGCTTCCAGCCACAGCGCTGGTACTCCGATTCCAAGCTTATCAACCCACAAGCTGATGAGAACGGTGTCTATCTTGAGAACGGTATCGTTGATGACGGATATATTCCTATAACATTCAAGGCTGTTGTTCCTCATCAGGGCAACTATAAAGTAACTCTTGTTCTATCCGCCGGTGATACGCCTATCAAAGGAATTACCATCTTTTCAGGAAGAAGAAGACTTGAATCCCTTAAAGGAGACTACTGCCCTCATGAGGTGCGCGCCTATGTATTCAACGTCAATGTGTGTGATATCATTCCACAGGGACACAATGAAGTATACACAGACAAAACAATTGACATTACGGTAATCGGAAGCAGACCTGTATTTACAACTCTTACAATAGAAGAATTTGACACACCTACCATATATATAGCCGGTGATTCAACTGTTGCGGATCGTCCTGCATGCTACCCATATTACCCTGAGAGCAGCTACTGCGGCTGGGGACAGTTCTTTACATATTATGTTTCGAACCTCGCAGCGGTATCTAACCATGCCCACCCGGAGCTCACAACAGAGAACTTCCGCACAGAGGGTCACTACAATGTCATCAAGAAGAACATCAAGCGCGGTGACTACTGCATTTTCCAGTTTGGTCACAACGATGCGAAGTTCTCACACCTCGCAGCCGATACAGGATATACCGATAATCTCAGAACCTTCATCGATGAAGTGAGAAGCTTCGGTGCTACCCCGATTATCGTCACTCCGCTTGCCGGCAACACATGGAATTCCGACAAGACAACCTACGATGATACAATGCTAAGCTATGCCGACGCATGTAAAAAAATTGCAGCCGAAAAGCATGTCCCGATAATCGACCTCCATCAGGTCAGCATGGACTTTATAAAGCGTGTTGGCAGCTCCGATGCGGCACGTTACTTCTATCCCGGCGACTGCATGAACACCAATGACTTCGGCGCATACCTTATGTCAGGCTTTATCGCCAAGGAAATCAAGCGCATACACGATATCTGCCCTATTCCTATTCGTACATCGCTCTGCGGGAAGGTATATGACCCTGTTATGAACCTGAAGCGCCCGATGACTATGGAGGAGCTTATGGAATCGGACGATTTTGTCCCACCAATGCAGATACATGAAGCTAAAGAACCTGAAAAGAAATGAGGACTTATATGGCAAAATTAAATTACAGCCGACAGCGTGAGGCAATCCTTGATTTTCTCTGCCATACAACTTCACATCCCACAGCTGAGGAGGTATATAAGCACATCCGCGATATATATCCTAATATAAGCCTCGGCACAGTATATCGTAATCTTGCACTCCTCGTTGACCACGGACAGGCACTCAAGATTCAAGGGGAGGACTGCGACCATTTTGACGGCAATACCAAGCTCCACTATCATTTTCTGTGTGACTCATGCCATCATGTGTACGATGTCGAAATGGAACCTGGTACCTTCCTATTAAACAATACGAAAGCCGGCATTCCCGGCAAAGTCCGTGGACACAGTGTTATTTTCTACGGAACCTGTGACAACTGTCTTAACAATGAAATGACACAAGAATATACTGATTAACAGCACACTCCATATTCATGTCCTATTAACCTTACAGACAAATATATCCGACCATACGGAATATTGGCAAAAGAAAATAGAATATTCATGAATAGGGATTTTTTAGTTGACAAATTCTAACTTGTGTGATAAATTAAATTCAGTAATTATTACTGATTTTGTTTTGAACTTTATTTCCATTTTTTTAGGAAATACCGTTTCATGTATTTATAAATTTTAATAAAATCAGTATAATAATTACGCCCTATAATTTTGTATGCAATTATTTTATCAATTTATAACAGCGTTGACGTAGACACCTATATTCCGCGCACGCTGCAACAATCTTATTTAAGAAAAGGAGAATTACTATGGCAAAGTTCGTATGTACTGTATGTGGTTATGTTTATGAGGGAGAGTCAGCTCCTGCTGAGTGCCCGGTATGTCATGTCGGAGCAGACAAGTTCAAGGAGGTTACAGGTGAGCTTTCACTTGCTGCGGAGCATGAGTATGGCATCTATGCAAAGACAGTAAAGAATAATCCTGAAATCAGCGATGAGGACAAGAAGTATATCTTCGAACAGCTCAAGGCTAACTTCGAGGGTGAGTGCTCTGAGGTTGGTATGTATCTTTGCATGGCACGTATCGCTCACCGCGAGGGATATCCTGAGATTGGTCTTTACTGGGAGAAGGCAGCCTATGAGGAGGCTGAGCATGCTGCAAAGTTCGCTGAGATGTTAGGTGAGGACTTAGAGCCGAACATGAAGGCATCGACAAAGGCTAACCTTGCATGGAGAGTTGACTGTGAGTTCGGTGCTACCAACGGCAAGTTCGACCTTGCAAAGTGTGCTAAGAAGAACAATCTTGACGCAATCCATGACACAGTTCATGAGATGGCTAAGGATGAGGCTAGACACGGCCGCGCACTCAAGGGTATGTTAGATAGATATTTCGGTAAGTAATATACAAGCACATTCTAAGAGGCTGATACTGCAATACTGCGTATCAGCCTCTTTATTGTATAACCACCACTTTTACACATGCTATGTAAGTAATCGAAAATCCGCTTCCATAAAATTGTTGCATAAAAAATGATTTACATTTATACTTTTAGCAATTGATATTATTTATACCAAGTGAGGAAGCAATCATGAAGAGAACTCTATTATTTTGTCTTTTAATAATTCTGGGCGCACTATCGCTCACAGGCTGCTCACCAAATCAGAATACAGCCAATGACTTATTTAAGAGTTTACAGAAGGAAAAAATAATCGACAATGGGTTAGAAGCGGTTGACACAGTATGTGAGGTTCATACAGTGCTTTTTGTCACCCGAACCAACTATTATATTTATAAGGATGAAAACGGAAAGCTGCTTGCAGTAGCCTATCAAAAGAACATAAATGGGAATAATGACTATGACTACTTAATCAGCATATACAATGATGTTTCTGTGAATAATGACATCGAATATTCCGATGACACAGCAACGCTCTCCACCTATTATATCTATGAAAACAACAAGAAATCAGAACAACCAAAGTATGATTTTGACAATGAAACAACCTTCTATGCTTATAAGCATAATTCTCTGTTCTCTAAGCATCGCTATAAAATCATACAAGCCGATCCTAAAGATGAATAATGTTTCAATGCATTCGAACATGACCTGTGATGTTCGAATGCATTAAGCTCAGATTTCCCTGTCCGCTGCCGCCTGTCTGCGCACAAATATAACCGCCCATATATCCACAATCACAACAAAAGCTATAAAAAGAATAAATATCAGATCATTATCAAGCGACAATGCACTGTCATAGATTCCATGCTCGACCATCGGAATAAATACACTGAGCTTTAGGTATCTGCGGCACATTTTCCTATTTCCGAAACGTTCATACTCTTTTGCTATACCAAAGAAATATCCCATAATTATGCCGTCAATCGCATGGCACGGAACAGAAAGCAGCGCTCTCATAAATGCTGTCGATAATCCACCCTCTAACACATACAATATATTCTCAATTGCCGCAAAACCAAGTGCCGCAGTAACGCAATATACTATGGCATCAAATTTATAATTAAATGCGGGCTTCTTCCATATTGATAACTTCGTTGCCCTCATCTTGCAATATTCCTCAATCAAAGCAACTCCTAAAAAGTTATCAATAATTATGTAGAGCAATGCCGTCTTATCCGATATAATCTCCTCCAGAACAGCTTCAAACAACACCTCCAAAGCAACAGCAGGAATTGCGGACACAACCCCGAAGGCAAAGGTTTTAAAAATCAATCCTACCGGCTCTCTCTCCACATTATCCTTCTTATATATCCATACTACCAGTGCCAGCGCAGGCAAAAGCGCCAAAAAAATCAGTAACATCCGTTTTCCTCCTCTATCCCCAGATTTCCTGATAAGTTTAACATATTTTTCCGCAAATCACCATACCGATATGTTGTAAAAAATAATTCAATATGATAAAATCTAATTACAAATATCAACTACAAATATCAACTACAATTCAATGCAAAAATATTTGACACATAATTCATTATATTTAAGAACAGGGTTATAAAATACTATGGATAGAGCAGCACAACAAGCTTCAAATCAATCACATACAAACGACAACACCAATCATTCTCCAAG
Organism: Eubacteriales bacterium; assembly: GCA_050874845.1. GTDB lineage: Bacteria > Bacillota > Clostridia > Lachnospirales > Lachnospiraceae > CAG-882. The sequence continues at coordinate 16,674 of JBNMLM010000005.1, forward strand.
GCGGAATTTATTTCTGATATTTTGTAACTTTGTTTTAATTTTCGGAATGGTATGTGCCGTCATTATTTACTCCAATACAATAACCACGCAGAAAAACACATTAAAAAGGGAAGCCTTCTGCACCACTGTTGAGTCGATGAAACAGGTTTCCGAGAACTATCTTTCGACTGAGCGCGGCTATGTAAAAGACTGGGCGAAGTATATATCATCCCAGCATATGACAGCGGATGAAGCTCTTGCCTACATACGTCTTACGAACACACAGGAGGACCGCAGCGCACACCTTGTGAATATGGATGATATGTCTGCGCGCTCTACATACGAGCGAAATGATAATCCATGGGTACACTGCTATCAGGATATGGTAAAGCTCGATACCTCCGACAGCAGGTTCTTTCTCAATAAGATGCGTATAATGTTTGAGGACACATCCGACAAGATTCTTGTACTTGGCAAATATCGTGTAGGAGAATCACAGCAAACTGTTATAAGTGTCGGAACATCTGTCACCATACGGGAGGATGACGGTACCGACAAGGATTATCTGCTGCTGCGCCTTATTCCGGTAGAATATCTTCAAAAATCCTGGACATTTCCGACAGAATTCCCCACAGCGGAAATCAGCATGATTTCAAGAGACGGCGGATATGTAGTCTCCTCTCCGTCTCTCCGATCACGTAATTTTCTTGAATTTATCCGTGGTTATAATTTTACTGACAATTATAATCAGGTGAATGTGCTTGCCGAACAGATTCGTTCAACCGATACCGGACTGCTCGAATATAAGGATTCTAAGGGCAGAGAGTGTTACTTTTACTATTCCACCTTCGGTGACGATTCCAATGTTGACATTCTAGGTTACATCCCTGTTTCGGATATACAGGTCGATGTTGTTGACTGGAGCATTGTTCTTATTATATGTGGTACATTATTATTGCTCATCATTCTTGATGGAACACATATCCTATCCATCAACCACAGACTTCGAAAGTCATATATCGTTGCCGCGAATGCCAATATGGCAAAGACGCAGTTTCTTTCAGCCATGTCGCATGACATACGAACACCTATGAACGCCGTCATAGGAATGACTGAGATTGCCAAGCATCATATAAATGACCCTGAATATATTAAAAACTGCCTTAACAAGGTGTCAATGTCCGGAAACCATCTGCTGACACTTATAAATGATATTCTTGACATATCCAAGGTCGAGAGTGGCAAGATGGCTCTCAATCCGCAGCCCATTTCCATTCAAAGAACTGTCAATGAAATGTCAGCCATTATTATGCAGAGTGCCAAGGAACGCAATATCGAATTCAAGCTCAATATTCACGATATAGCACATGATGTTATTGAAGCGGATGCTCTTCGTGTCCGCCAGATTCTTATCAATCTTCTGACCAATGCCATCAAATACACAGAGCCTTCCGGACATGTACTGTTTGATGTAAGTGAGCGGTCTATCGAGGACTGTGATAATAGAATCGAACTAATATTTATCATATCAGATGATGGTATAGGTATGTCCGAGGATTTCCAACGCACCATGTATAATTCCTTTTCGCGTGCAACGGACAGCCGAATCAACACTATTCAGGGTTCAGGACTCGGACTTTCCATTGTGAACCAGATGGTTCAGCTTATGGATGGAAGTATAAGCTGTAACAGCACATTGGGAATAGGAACCACCTTCACCGTAAGACTTGCATTTCCTATTATAGATAATGCTACCCCCGAATCAGATATAATCGATACCTCCGGTTCTGACACAAGCAACGAATTCAAGAATATGCATATACTTATAGCCGAGGACAACGATCTCAACTGGGAAATTATACATATTCTTCTTGACGAATACGGAATCATTTCCGACAGAGCGGTAAATGGCGAAAAATGCCTCAATATGCTGGAATCTCCGGATTCGCCACACTATGACCTTATACTGATGGACGTGCAGATGCCTGTCATGAATGGCCGTGAAGCGACTAGGCGTATCCGCTCAAGCCATAATGCCTATATAAGAGACATTCCTGTTGCCGCTATGACCGCCGATGCTTTTGCCGATGATGTATATGCCTGTCTTGAGGCCGGCATGGATGCCCACATATCCAAACCTATAGACATGAAACAAGTCATCCCCGTACTGAGAAAAGTCCGAAACGGTACACTACACAGAAAAGAGGAAAATTAATTATGAAAAAAATGACCGCCATTTTGCTAACATTGATTACGCTGAGCCTTACAGCCTGCAGCTCCGGAGTTAAGCCAACCGGCAAAGAACCGGAATTTATTCCAAAGCTTGATACCCTTACATCAACCACCATTGAGATGGCCGGATTCATGGGGAATTTTGAGGCACTCGATCAGGTAATAAATGCTTTCAACGAAATCTATCCAAATGTAGTTTTCACCTATGACCATAACACGGCCTTCATGCTTTCAGATTATCTGAAAAATAATGCTAATGTAGATATTTTCATGACAAGCGACCAGAACATAACACAGCCTTTTCCGGTAGAGTTCTACGTTGCGGACCAGTGCCTTGACCTGTCAAAGGAAGACATTGACACCAGCTTTATTCTCCCTGATGCCATAAATGCATGTACGATAGACGGACAGCTCCTCAGACTCCCTATAATGATGTTTTCCTATGGAATGGTTGTCAATAAAACATTGTTAAAAAATGAAGGCTTATCAATGCCGGAGAACTATGAAGAATTTATCTCCGTCCTTGAAGCCTTAAAAGAAAAAGGATATACACCTCTTCAGGGGTCACAGAGTCATCTCTACGGTGAGCTTATGATAAATATGGCAATGAATATTCTTTCCGAGGACAAGACCTTAATCACAGCTCTTGAAGCCGGGGATGAAAAAGCCGCAGCCGCGCTCAAACCTGTTTTTGAACGTCTCGAAACAATTATCAACAATGGTTACACAGATTATGAGCTTAACTGCACATTTCCGGAGGATAATTATAATGAGTCTATTCTCTCCTTCTATGAGGGCAATATGCCATTCTATGTATGCAATGCTGAATGTGTGAGCGGCATGAAAAAGCGTGAATCCAAGTCCGAGACCTTCAGCGCCTCGCCATTCGATTACGAATTCGTATATGCCCCACTCGGAGATAACGGCGTATATGTATACACCCAGCCATGGTATGGTTTCTCAATCAACAAAAACAGTGACGAGAAGGAAATGGCGGTTGAATTTCTACGCTTTATGTCAAACGCGGACACACTCGACAATATGGCAAGCACAAAAGGACTTCCATCCGTAGTTATTGGCGGAAGCAATGAGCGCTATGCCGGAATTACAAATGTAAAAAATATAAACTCACAGGCATCGTATGACGGAAGCATTTCTAATTACATCCGCGATACCTTCATTCAGGTGTGCAATGACTTTGGTGCGGGTGTATATAAGAATTCGGACGAGGCTGTGCATGCGTTCGTTGAACTGTGTGCAGAGTAATCGGAACTGTTGTACAATCGGATTTTTATACTATAAAACGGCACATAAGGCTGTTCTGTCTTATGTGCCGTTTGCATTACTTCTCTATTTTTTTCTAAACTATCTCATTACCTATTTTCTTTCTTCTCAAATGCATGCACCCAGTCGGATTTTAACAGAAACAGCGTAAACACTGTTGTGCTGAGTGACCATGTAAGCGGATATGCCCATGAAATAACGGAAAAGCTAGGTATAAAATGAAGTGTTGTTGTTACATAAATAATTCTCACACCACACCAGAAGGCTAACATTGTTATCATCGGCACTATCGACTTGCCACAACCTCTTAGCACTCCGGCTGCACAATGTGAGAATGCAAGCAGACAGAAGAAAAGGCTGATTCTTCTTGCATGCCCCTGCCCAATCATAACCGCTTCATCTACATTGACAAAGAATCTTAACAGCTGCGGTGCAAACAGAAATACAATCACTCCTATAATCTCTGCCAACACAACTCCCGATACTATTCCGAATGCTGCACCCTTCTTCGCCCTGTCATATTTCTTTGCCCCGAGATTCTGACCAATAAATGTAGGAAGAGAAATCGACATGCTCGTTATCGGCAGGAATGCAAATCCCTCTATCTTGCTGTATGCCCCGACACCCGACATCGCATACGAACCAAACGAATTGATATTAGTCTGCACTACCATATTTCCTATACTTATAACCGAATTCTGGACACCGTTCGGAAGTCCCTGCACTATAACCTCCTTCATGTACTCCGGGTAATACCTAAGCAGGCTAAGCTTAAGTTTTCCTACTCCATCGACCCTGCACATTCTTATTATACATAACACCGCACTGATTCCCTGCGCTATAACGGTTGCGATTCCTGCGCCTGCAACTCCGAATCCCAGAACAGCTACAAACAGCAGGTCAAGAATAACATTCACTACCGAGGACAGAACAAGATAATACAGCGGATGTATGCTGTCTCCGAGTGCGCGCATGATTGCCATTCCGATATTGTACATGATTATTGTGGAGACACCTGCAAAATATATTCTAAGATATGTAACCGCCTCCGGCATAACCTCGTCCGGCGTCTTCATTACCGTGAGAAGCCACGGTGCTATCAGAAGTCCTACTACAGTTGCAAGTATCGAAGCAATAATTCCGAAAAGAAAATTCGTGTGAACCGCTTTTTCAACAGCTTCATAGTTTTTCGCTCCGTAGTACTTCGATATGACAACTCCTCCACCGGTAGCAACACCGTTAAAAAATCCTATAATCAGAAAAGTCATGCTTCCAGTTGAACTAACCGCTGCAAACGCATTGTTGTTCGCAAAATTTCCCACAACCCACGCATCTGCCACATTGTAGAGCTGCTGCAACAGCTGCCCCAGAAAAAGCGGAATCGCAAATGCCAGTATTCCCTTTCCGATTGGTCCTGTAGTTAAATCCTTACCGCTTCGTACCTTTGCCTTACCCATAATTCACCTCTTTAACTGTCCGTCCTTTTATTACCATAAGCACAATAAAAGTGCTCCCTGTTCAGGAACACTTTTATTGACATATAATCCAAATAAACATATTAATTTCATTTTTTATACCGAGCTTTTATAATTATATACCACAACCGATGTGAAATGCAATTCAAAAATTAATTTTTCACTCTGAAACACCCAACAGCTCCATAAGCTCATCCCTGCTCATGCTGCTCATTCCGACATTGTCCCCACTGATAATGCTGTCCGCAAGGTCACTTTTGCTTTCCTGAAGCTTCAGAATCTTCTCCTCAATCGTGTTCTTCACAACCATTTTGTACACAGTGACTTTCTTCGTCTGTCCTATTCTGTGCGCTCTGTCTGTCGCCTGATTCTGCACCGCCACATTCCACCATGGATCATAATGTATAACCATATCCGCACCTATAAGGTTGAGTCCCACACCGCCTGCTTTCAGCGAGATAAGGAACACAGGTACATCACCTTCATTGAACTGCTTGACAAGCTCCATTCTTTTCTGCTTGGATGTCTCGCCTGTTATCTTATAATACTCTATCTTTTCCGCGGCAAGACGCTTTTCAATAAGCTCAAGCATACTCGTAAACTGGGAAAATAAAAGCATTCTGTGACCGCCATCTATGGCGCTCTGTATCAGCTCCATGCATGAATCCAGCTTCGCAGAGCTTCCGGTGTAATTGTCATAGCAAAGTCTCGGATCACAGCACACCTGCCGAAGCCTTGTAAGCTCCGCAAGGATTTCTATTTTCTTTTTGTTGAAATCCTTGTCATCCGATGAGGCAAGCTCATTCTTCATGTGGAGAACCTGTGCATCATAGAGCTTCTGCTGCTCTTCGTCGAACTTTACCACCCTGTTCTCCTCAAGCTTCTCTGGAAGATCCTTCAGAACATCCTTTTTCAAGCGTCGGAGTATGAATGGTCTGACCATCTTCTGAAGTCTGGCCATAGCCTCCTCATCCTGATATTTTACAATAGGTGTCTCAAATTCATTCTTAAATACGTCATATCCATAGAGAAAGCCCGGCATAAGGTAATCAAATATGCTCCACAGCTCACTCAGTCTGTTCTCGATAGGTGTTCCCGTCAAGGCAAACTTTGCCTCACTTCTTATAAGCTTTACCGCCTTGGCTGCCGCTGTGGTCTGATTTTTGATATACTGTGCCTCATCTATTATCTCATATTCGAAAACTTTTCCATCGTAGAGATTGATATCCCTCTTGAGCAGGTCATAGGAAGTTATAAGCACATCCACCCTCTGCGCCTCATATTCCTCTATCAGGTGTGCCCTATCCTCCTGCTTGCCTGTTACAATCATCACCTTCAGCGAAGGTGCGAATTTTGCAAACTCATCTCCCCAATTGTATACAAGGGAAGCCGGAGAAATGACTATTGAAGTTCCACTCCTTCCCTCCTCCTTGGCAGACATAAGCACCGCTATGGTCTGAAGTGTCTTTCCAAGTCCCATATCGTCAGCCAGGATGCCACCAAAGCCGTTAGCCTCCAGTGTCCTTATCCAACGAAAACCTGTTTTCTGGTACTTTCTAAGAGTGGCACTGATTCCCTCGGGTATATTATAATCCGCGTCATTAACTGTCTTCATGTTCTTCACTATCTCGCGGAATACCTTATCCCTTGTGTTGTAGACCTCCTCATGTTCCTCAAGCATCTTGTCAAGATACAGTGTTCGGTACATAGGAAGGTGCATTTTCCCCTTCACAAAATCCTTCGGCGAGAGCTTCATAGTCTCCATCATCTCAAATAACATCTGAAGAGATTCCTCATTGAGGTCTATATACTCGCCCGACTTAAAGCGATAGTACCTCTGATGACCCTTATAATGTTTAAGAAGCTCCGCAAGTTCGTCCTGTGAAAGCTCGTCCGTGGACACATCAAGGTCCAAAAGCCCACTCGACACGCTCACACCAACGCTTATCTTAGCACGTCTAACCACATTGACGCTCTTAAAGCGCTTGGTACAGAATACATCACCTATCGCGGCAAGTTCCTCAACTCCATGTGTCACCACCTCGAATATCTTCTCCTCATCACCGCCACAGAATACAACATCCCCATCCGGGTCACATTCAGGGAAAAGGCTCTCAAGCACCGTAAGAATCTGTTTTTCTCTGGCCCCCTGTCTGAACGAATCAAGCAATACCCTGCTCGTGCGTAACTGGTCAAGGCATGAAAACTCCTTGTCCCCATACCTGACAACCGACTTACATGTCACATCACCATCCGGCGCATCAAGATAAAATGCAAACTTGGCAACCGGTGCAAGGTACTGGTCTATCACATCAACATCCGTCTCAACTATATCAATATAATCACGGATTTCAGGAAGTACACTGTAATAAAAATCAGACAGGCTTTTTCTTCCCACACTTATGCTGAAGTAGCCCTCATCCGCCTGATCAAAGAATGGCTTGAGCTTGTCATAAAATTCCTCACTCATCCTAGATATGCTCTTAGCCGTACAGTCAACGTAATATGCCGCCCTTGTTCCACAGCATATATACGGAAGTACAACAGAGACATGTATTCCGTCAAATGTGCTTCCATACATCTTAGGCTTAACATTCATTGTCAGCTTAGGGTTCTCGTCCGCTAAATGATACATAGCCGCTTTGCTGCGTTCATCCTTGTCCTCATAGCTGATTAACGTACTACCTGCGATTTCAAAAAGCCTGTCTATTCTCCAGCCGTATAGCTCTATACTGTCTACCTTCTTGCTGCCGCTTCTGCCCCATGTGACATCCATTATCCTTTCGCGAAGCCTCTTCTCCTCATCGGCAGCGTCATTTATGAAGTTAATCCACTTGCGTCCCGATTCCGTAAAATTTTCAAGCCTGTGATTTATCACAGTGTCAGAACCGTATGTACCGCTCGCACTGGTTCTCACATTCTCCACGAATTTTGCAAGGTCTTTAACTACGAACATTCTGCTCGTTCCAATTTTAAAGGATAGCGATAGCATGTTATCTTTCTTGATAATTCGCGGCTCAAGCATAACTGTGCTGTCGGCTGCCCGGTTGTCCGCGATAACCCTCGACTCAAGCTTCGAACTGTACGCACCAAGAATCTGTTTAGCCCACATATCGGTGGCATCTCCGATTTCGTGTTTCCCGGTGTAATCCTCCACTATATCAAGCAGACCCGATACATACTTACATATATTTTTTGAATAGTAAAAATAATAACCGGAACATGCCTCACAGGAGCATGATACATCCAGCAAAGAATTCCTGTCTATGGTGACACTCACAGGAAAAGAAAACGCTCTGCCATATCTAACCGAATGACCGGTACCCGAGAACTTGCAGGCATACCCATCGGCGTCCGCCAAATATCCGCCCGAAACCTTTTCAAGGGTTATCTGTCTATCGCGCACCAATTGTTCTCCCTCGTTTTTTATCCTGCGCTGTATCTTAAGGTTTTTCTTTATCTCAGCCACATTAAAATAACTGTATGCCTCATTGATACGGCTTCCAAAGCCTTCTTCTTCGTTCTGCTCCTGTCTGGAAATAACTTCATCGTATACCTGTTCATTTACGTCCAATTTCTTTTTCTTTTCCATGGTATCTCCCTAGCCCCAAAAGTTCTCACACTCATACATCGTTATCACATAATCACAGTATATATTCTTAATTTATTATAATCAACCGATAAAACGAATTTCCTCTAAAATAATTTAAAACATATACAGTTCTTTCACGCTTCAGATATTTCAATGTTACTAATATTATAATGGTAAATTTGTACCTATTATAATACAAAAGTACCTTGAAACATTTCCGGAAATAGGATAAAATATGTTATGTTTGTATATTACAAATGAATGTTAGGAGGCTTATTATGAATTATGATGCTAACGTCTTCAAAGAAAAGGCAAATCAGAAAGCCAGACGAATATGGCTTATCTTTTCGATACTTCTGTCTGCCAATTACGGAAGCGATGTCCCGAAGGGCTTGTATCCCGGAGCCCACTATATTATATTTTTAATTTTATGCTGGATTCCATTTTTATGCGGCGAAATTCTATTAAAGGTAAAAGGCAAGGCTACTGACAAATATAAAGATGTTCTGGCAATAGGCTACAGCATTTTTTATACATTCGTGTTATGCACTACCGACTCGTCGATAGCCTTCACATACATACTCCCTGTAACCAGTCTCCTTATTATATATAAAAACAAGGGCTTTATTGTAAAATGCGGTATAGCCAATACTGTAATAATTGTACTCGGAGCCGTATATAAATACATGTCCGGATATAATTCGGCAGCCAATCTTAAAGATTATCAGCTTCAGCTGTCATGTATCATACTGTGTTATATATGTTATGTAATGTCAATAAAGCACCTCAATGAATCAGATGGTGCAATGACCGACAGCATCAAGGCAGACCTTGAACGTGTTGTCAACACCGTTGAGAAGGTTAAGGCAGCAAGCAACACCGTAATGGACGGAATCACCGTAGTCAACGAGCTGGCTTCGGAGAATAAACACGGCTCAGATGTTGTTGTTCTTGGTATGAATGAACTTACCCAGAACAGCAGCCGACTTATGGACAGAACAGCTTCATCACTTGATATGACAACAGATATCAACTCACAGGTTCAGAATGTCGGTAGCCTCATCGAACAGATGGTTACCCTTACCTCAGAGTCGCAGGAACATGCGGCAGTCAGCAGCACTGACCTCGATGAACTTGTAAAGACAGCTCACACAATGTCACAGCTTTCCTCCGAGGTTGATGAAGTCCTTCATGACTTCAAGACAGAATTTGCAAGGGTTAAGGACGAAACAGGAACTATCCAGAACATATCCGGACAGACTAATCTTCTCGCACTCAACGCCTCCATCGAAGCTGCCCGTGCCGGCGATGCCGGAAGAGGCTTTGCTGTTGTTGCGGAGCAGATCAGAACACTTAGTACTGAAACCAAGTCATCCTCAAGCCAGATTGAGGAGGCTCTTATACGTCTTGAGGAAACATCATCAAAGATGACCGCCTCCATTGAAGAGACACTTAGATTAATTGCCCTCACGCTTGAGAAGGTGACTATCACCGGTGAAAATGTCGGCAAGATTACTGCTGATTCAAAACAGCTTAGCGAGCATATTGAGGTAATTGACAATGCCATGAAGGATGTTGAGACCTCCAACCACCAGCTTGTAGATAATATGGGACAGGTTTCTTCGATAGTTAAAGACATGAACAACTGTATTTCCGATTCCAGCGAGACAAGCAAGCGTATGACCAGCAAATACGCTGAGACATCCGAAAATATCAATGAGATTGAGGAAGTAATAGAGGCTCTCATGTGTGAGCTTGGAATAGGCGGATTCATGGGTATTGAAGATCTCCAGCCCGGAATGAAAGTAATTATACACACCAACACCGGAGCCGGCGATGCCGAATACCACGGCGAACTTGTAAAACAACTTGATACCGGCATTATTGTCGCTTCAAGACAGATTCCGGCAATCAAGAAAGCTGCAGCATGCAGTGTCAATGTCACTGTGGGCAACGTGCTGTACTGTTGGGAAAAAGCCGAACTTACTTCAAACGACAATGGAAATGTATCAATCCGCATGAGCTCCAGACCTAAGATAGCTAACCGCCGTAAATATCCAAGACTTGATGTCAATTATAGCTGTAAGATAACCGACAAGAAAACCGGCCGGTCATACGACGGTACAATGGACAACATAAGTGCGAACGGCTTCGCGTTTGCAAGCAAGGAACCTTTCTTTGCGGACTGTAAGGGCACTGATGTCTCTGTCGAAATTGAGAACTTCGTTCTCTCCGCACACAATGTTCTCGACGGTAAGATTATTAGAAGCACCGATGATGACGGAACCTACCTCGTAGGCTGCCAGATGCCGGAAGACAATATATATATTATGGAATATGTAGAAAGCCAGTTAAGAGGCTAGACCATTAACCAATGTAATTTACCACAAAATAAGCTGCCCATGTATTACTCTCAAGGTAATACATGGGCAGCTTTATTTTATTCCACTTCAGATGCGGATTCATCGCCGGCATCTATGAAATCCATAGGATTTATGCTTGTCCCTGCCTTATCAAGCTTGAAATAAAGATTACTTCCTTCAACCGTGTAATACTGGCTCGGTGCTGCAACTACTCCGAGAACATCCCCTCTTTTTACCTGACTTCCAACTCCAACCATGAGGTTCTTAAGCTGTCCGTAAGTCATCACATAATCATTTCCCAGCGCAATCTCCATTGTAAGTCCAGTCTCATTTGTCTCATACACTGCAATGACAATGCCATCGGCTGCAGCAGATACAACGGAATCTTCCGGCGCGCTTATGATAATTGCCGGATTACATCTATATACATCAAGTGTTGGGAAATATATCGTGTTTGTCATATTGTAGTTTAAGATAACATTTCCCACTGCCGGCCACATCATTGTGCTTTCCTCATTGAAGTTATATCCAAGAATTGTCGCTGTCGAGGCATTAACAGGTGTTGCCTCTCCGACATCGCCGGACATTGTGTTGTCCGCCACCCCTGTCTCTGTATTCACTTCTTCTGATGGTAACTGTGCCACTTCAACGCCTTCCGTCTCTGATGGCTGCACAGCCACCTCCGTGCCTGCTTCCACCGATGGCTCAGATACAGGTTCAGCGTCCACATCTGTTACATTCTCTGTGTCCTTTTGTCCTTTTCCATCTGTATTTTCCGCCACATCGCGCTCTCCAGCCTCAACACCTTCTTTCGTAGGCGCGATGGAATTGTCATTGCCCTTTGTCGTAGGTTTTTCGATATTCTTTTTGTCATCTGCACTATTTTTGTCATCATTTCTTGCAACATTGGTCTGTGCCTCCCTGCTCTCTGTCTGCTTTTGCGTGTTCTGCTCAGTCTCATTCAAAGCTTCATTAATCTGATTCAGGTCGATATAATTCTGCTTATTATCTCCCTCTGAATTATTGCTTCTAAGTATAGATACTACTCCCACCACCAGAGCAACCATGATGGCAAGAGAGATGACGGTGGCAAATACCTTTTCCATGTCCACCTTATTTCTTCGTCTATTCAAGGCAACCTCCTCCTGCTGAATATACGTTATCAATTAAGACATCCGTCTACGGTATCTGTAATATCATAAGCGTACATTCACATTATCAATTTTCCTGAGTCATACAAGAAACCATACTGTTTTCCGATACAGTTCCTTTACTCTTGATAATAGGATTGCCATACACAATCATTTTATACAAACAATATTTTCAAAATAATAGTTAAGAATTTCCTGATAAGACTCACCTGCAACAGCCTTCTGCCTTGCCCCTGCTATGGACAAACCATATCCGTTTCCTCTTCCCTTAACAGTAAAGCGTATTCCGTCAACAGTCTCTTCGAATGTAAATGAAGGTGACGCAAGCTCCAATATTCCGGCAAATGTATCCCCATCAATCACTATATTTCCAACCTGAATAAGTACAACGTATCCTCCCGTAGTCTTTTCAACTATCTGTAGCTGCCGTGCCGGATATCTATCATCAAAATATAAATCATCCAAGCTTTTCCGAACAATTGTGGCAAATTCTTTTTCCGTATAATCGCAAATGCTTATATATTCCTCATCCGTGCTGTCATAGGTCTGCTCTACCTCACATAGATATTTACAATTATCCCTTAGGTTTCTCGTATATCCACTGGTCAATTCATGACTGTACGGATAAATTGTGTTTCCATCACAGGTTATCACAACGCCCTTTGTCTGCTGCGCTGCCACAATCATCGCTGCCTTCTTCTCGCTCCATGCCTCTCCCCAGCGCTCCTTTAGCTGCAAATCGCTATAAAACACAGCGTCACTTTTTTTGTTATTTTCATTGCAATACGTCATGTATGTACGGCACATAACCGCCATTGTTTTCAAAAATTCAGGATTATCGCAATAGTCATAAGCCGGTGCCAGCATTCCGACGATATACTCCTCCATGTCCATATCCTCACTCCCTATGCTATAATTCACCACCACAGAGTTCTTATCATTGTTTCCGGTCAGCTTAGAAGTTAAGGCAAGTCCTATTTTATCCTTTTCCAGTCCGACACCGCTCAATATCAGTGTAATAATAAACGGTATAAAAAAAACTGCCACAGTGCAGTATAATACGAATTTAATTTGCCTTTTCATACAAAAAACACCCCCTGCACTTATTTTATGCAGAGGGTGTTATTTTATTGCTTATTATCTGCAATCTTCATCTGTAAGCTCAACCTTAACTTTATCAAGATGCCATATATCGCGCACATATTCCTCAATTGTTCTATCGGATGTGAACTTGCCGCTGCATGCAGTGTTGAGCATTGCAGAACGTGCCCAGCCCTTCGTGTCGCGATACTTCTCCTCAATCTTCTTCTGTGCATCTGCGTATGAGCGGAAATCCTTCAATATGAAGTATACATCCGCGCGGTTGCCGCCCTGTGCGTGGAGAAGTGAGTCATAAATCTCACGGAACATCTCCGGATCTTCAGGTGAATAGAAGCCGTTGATGAGCTGCATAAGTACCTGTCTAATATCCTGGTCATTGTTGAAGATGTCCATTGGGTTGTAGCCGCCCTCGTTCTCATAGCGGATAACCTCATCTGCGCTGAGACCGAATATAACCGCATTGTCTGCGCCAACCTCATTGACTATCTCAACATTCGCACCGTCCATGGTTCCAAGTGTGAGCGCACCGTTTAACATGAACTTCATGTTACCTGTACCGGAAGCCTCCTTAGAAGCTGTCGAAATCTGCTCACTCACATCCGCTGCCGCAAAGATAATCTCTGCGTTGGATACACGGTAGTTCTCGATGAATACAACCTTAATCTTTCCGTCGATTGACTTATCATTATTGATAACATCAGCAACATTATTGATAAGCTTGATTGTAGCCTTAGCTCTCTTGTAGCCTGCTGCTGCCTTCGCACCGAAAATAAATGTTCTAGGATAGAAATCCATCTCCGGATGCTCCTTTATCTGATTGTAAAGATACATAACATGAAGTATGTTGAGGAGCTGTCTCTTATACTCATGAAGTCTCTTTACCTGAACATCAAATATCGAACGTGGGTCCACGTCAATGCCATTGTGCTCCTTTATGTACTCGGCAAGACGAATCTTGTTACGGTACTTAATCTGCATAAACTCGCTCTGGCTCAACTCATCATCAGCGTACACCTTGAGCTTGCTTATCTGCGGAAGGTCTGTAATCCAGTCATCGCCAATCTTCTTTGTAACCCATTCCGCAAGAAGTGGATTGCCGTGAAGGAGGAAACGTCTCTGTGTGATACCATTGGTCTTATTGTTGAACTTCTCAGGCATCATCTCATAGAAATCCTTGAGCTCCTGCTTCTCAAGAATCTCTGTGTGAAGCTTGGCAACGCCATTTACAGAAAATCCTGCTGCGATTGCAAGATGAGCCATCTTGACCTGTCCGTCATATACAATTGCCATCTTGCGTATCTTCTCCTGATTGCCCGGATACATTGTCTTAATCTTCTCAACAAAACGTCTGTTAATCTCCTCAACAATCTGGTAAATTCTAGGAAGAAGTCTTGAGAACAGCTCTATAGGCCACTTCTCAAGTGCCTCAGCCATGATTGTATGGTTAGTGTAAGCACATGTCTTAGTTGTGATATCCCATGCCTCATCCCACTCAAGACCTTCATCATCAAGAAGTATTCTCATAAGCTCTGCGACAGCTACTGTAGGATGTGTATCATTGAGCTGGAAGCATACCTTCTCAGGGAACTGGTGGATATCGCTGTGCTTCTCCTTGAACTTCGCTACCGCTCTCTGGACACTCGCGGAAATGAAGAAGTACTGCTGCTTAAGCCTTAGCTCCTTACCTGCATAATGATTGTCATTAGGGTAGAGAACCTCAACGATATTCTTTGCAAGATTCTCCTGTTCTGTAGCCTTCTGGTAATCTCCCTTGTCAAAAAAGTCAAGATTGAAATGCTGGATAGGCTCTGCATCCCATATTCTGAGTGTATTCACAACATTGTTGCCATAGCCGACGATAGGAAGGTCATACGGAACCGCATTGACACACTGGTAGTTTTCCTGAACGAAATGGTCTCTTCCGTCCTCTCCCCTGTAGCATCTTACATATCCGCCGAACTTAACCTCTACAGCATACTCTGAACGCTTAACCTCAAATGGGTTGCCATCCTTAAGCCAGTCATCCGGAACCTCAATCTGGTATCCATTCTTAATCTCCTGCTTGAACATTCCATACTTATATCTGATACCGCAGCCATAAGCAGGATAGCCGAGTGTGGAAAGTGAATCAAGGAAACATGCTGCAAGTCTTCCAAGACCTCCGTTTCCAAGAGCAGCGTCCGGCTCCTGATCCTCGATAACATTGATATCGAAACCGAGCTCGTCAAGAACCTCCTTGACCTCCTTATAGCAACACAGATTAATCATATTATTACCGAGTGCACGTCCCATAAGGAACTCCATGGACATATAATACACAGTCTTAACATCCTGCTTCTCATATTCCTTCTGTGTCGCAATCCATCTGTCAATAATCATATCCTTAACGGCATACGCTACAGCCTGAAATACCTGCTGCTTGGTAGCCTCATCGATATTCTTTCTGTAGATATTCTTGACATTGTCTAGAACGGACTTCTTAAAATCCTCTTTGTTAAATACAACCGTATCCATACAACACCTCCATGATTTAGTAGTTACTTAATTTTATTAATATAGTATGACAAAATCCCCTTTTATGCAAGGATATTTTCATCGTCCATTAAGGTATAACGGATTTTCTTCACACCTGTTTTATCATACAGTACTGCGTAAGCCCGAAATGTTTCTGTATTGTGTCGTACATCTGAAAGCCGAAATGCTTATACATATCAACATTCTTTGGATTATGTGTCTCAAGTGATATCATCATCTTATGCTTATCCGCATAATTTACGACCTCACCGATGAGCTTAGCGGCAATTCCATGGTGCTGAAGCTCAGGATTTACCGCAAGATATATAATATGCAGCCTGTTATTCTGGTGAAGCTGATCCGTCCAGCTCGAATTGAGATAATCTCTTCCTATTATGAAATTTTTAAGAGTTTTCATGGATGGGTCTTCCTTCAATAGATATCCGTCCGTTCTCAGCTCCGCAAGTGCCTCGGATAAGTAGAAGCGCACCAGATTGTAAGGCTCCGCCTCATCTGATACAACTAAAATTCCATTGATATCTTCGCTATCCGCGAATATCTCACATGTCTCATAGAACTCATTCAAATCACACTTAAAAAGCTCCGGCATAAGTCTTTTTCTTACATCCTCATCCGGTATCATACTGACATACAGAGGATCTTTTTCAAAGCATTTGATTAAAAGCTGTTCCAGCTTCGGAAAATCTTCCCTTTTCACTCGATACAACGTATCACTTGTCATTTGCTGTTTACCCCTTTTCAAAAGTTTCTAATATAAACAATTATGAATAATCTGTGTAATCTCTTTAACATACTGTGTAGTGTTCTTTACGTCAAGCACCAGATAATTCTGCTGACGCACTCTCGCCTGTGTAAGCACCGAAAGTTCATGGCTTACATCCACATTTTCGTCCATAGCCTTCAATTTGTCAATAAGGCTTCTAACCACATCAAAAAGATTTTCGTGGTGAATTATCCTGCCATATCCCCACTTGAGCCTTTCGCGCGGCTGATTGAGGACATAGCCCGTAAAATACTCATAGACCGCCTTCTCAAACTTAAATGCATACTGATTATTGTCTATCCTGTAAATCCAGTTTAAGGCATTCTTTATCCTTGCAAGCGGCTTGTCGGTATCCTTTTCAGAGCTTAATGCGTCAATAGCCTTACCAAGGAAAACCACATCATTCATTGCCGTTTCATAAGGGAACAGCACGTCATCCTGCCAGTTGAGTGTCACAAGCGTATCCTGTGCAAGCGCAAAAGCCTTAAGAAGCTCCGCCTCAATGCGCATGTCATCATTATCTCTTGCTCTCACGCCATGATTTTCAACTGCTTCACCGCTGCGGCTGTATCCATCATCTGAACGTGTGAGTGCTATCTCCGGACAATTGCGTCCTTCAACAACCTCATTAACCCGCAGTGCCTCCTGCTTTAAATCCGTCACCGCCTGTATAAGCTCATCTGCTGCCGCCCTGTCCTCACATATCTCCCTGTCAAATCTGTGCAGAAGCTCATCGCACAGAATCGTGAAATCTATAGGTGCAACGCTCATACCGTCAAGCCGTAGCAATATATATGCATATAGTTTATGATGGAACAGGTACACTCTCTCATCGTAGAACTCATCGCTGTCATACTGTGAATGATAGTGCGATTCCATGAACTTTCCACCGGCAAATTCATTTACCGTTGACGGAATACCGGATATCGCAACCGAAAAATCATCCGACCACGTCTGTATAGGTGCCTTCGTCCCGACACCATCCGGGTACGCTTCGTGCAAATCTCCCGGATACTCCTTCAATATTCTCCTGAAAAAATTCCTGTATTCGTAGGTAGAGCGCACATAATCCTTATTTCCATGTGCAAATGCCGGAAGTTCAAAATTCAGGTCTGCAATTACCTTACCTTTCCACTCAGGGTGTACGGTGAACACCTCCTCGTATGCACCTGTCGACCAGTCATACTTAGAGTTGATTACGCCCCACTCCTCTGCCGCCATTGCGCACAGCACTATAGTGTTATGTGGCTTGTAATTGCTCTTTATCAGCATGCGCCCTATCTCAATCAGCATGCTCACTGCTGTGTTGTCATCCTGAAAGCCCGAAAAATATGAGTCATAGTGACCTGACAGAAGTATCATCCTGTCCGGATTCTCACCGGGAATCTCACCCACAATATTGTATGTGCTCGCACCGGGAACCACCTTAGTGTACGCGTCAAACAATACCGTACATTCCCTTTCGCCGGCCATGCATTTTTTTATAAATTCCGCATCTGCCCTTGAGATTGAAAATGCCGGGGCATCATCCGGTCCGGCAATGTCCTGCGCATTGAGCGCATTCTCCGCCACTTCACCGTAGCCGCCCGCCTGAACAGCTATAAAGCCCCTAGCACCCTTGAGCTTTGCCTGATATACCGGGAAATTAATCCACCACTCCTCGCGCTGGTTGATTTGTGCCATGACAAGCTTGCCCTCCACGGATATTCCAAGCGTCTCAAGCTCCTCGTAATCCTCAAGCGTACCCTTTCCCGCATCCACTATCTGCACGCTCTCATATCCATCCGTGACAAAATTCGTCTGATATGCGCCAAGCTGAAGCTCTCTCTCCTCGCCATCGGCACAGGCTTTGATAACCGCACGTCTAAACTCCCACGCATCGACATCCACCCTGTCCTTGCGGACATTAAAAAAGCCCGCCTCCTTCATCCTGTCAAAGATAAGCTCCCCTGCCTTATGCTCTGCCTCAGAACCGGCACTCCTGTATCCAAGCACAGGATTGCTGCGTATAGTCTCAAGCTCCTTTGCCAGCTTATATGAATAATTAACATCTGCGCTGTCCAATATATTTTTAATACGTTCCTCACTTATGCTGTCCATATATATCTACCTCGCGTTAAATCTCCGGGACACCGGGACACCGGGACCAGACCCCTGTCCCAAGTCTGGGACAGGGGTCTGGTCCCAGTGTCCCACTGATGCCATTATACCATGAATGTATGAGTTTGAAAGTATAACTTTTAACATCCGTGAAATTAAAATAAATATTCATACCTGCGCATTTGCTGAAATATAATTGTTTTCACTCTTGTTTTCTCTTCATCAGAATATATGTCTACATTATTTATAAGTTCTTCCACGTCTTTCTTTGTAAACAAAAATTTCAAATTGTATCCATATAATTGTTCAGCAGCCTCAAGTGCCTCCTCAAATCCTGAGCATATAGTCTTTGCATTCACCTCTCCCATCATAGCAACCGCATCGTCACCAAGAGGGTAATCCAGCGCTGTGTCTGATAAAAGTCCTGCTCCTTGGTCAAAAAATGGGCACAATCTGTTTTTGCCCTCTCCATTCATAAGAACCGCGATATTATGCATATGTCTGTCCTCATTTAAAAAGAATGCATCAATCGTTAAGAGCTTGCTCATATATATTCCAAAATTTTCAAGCTTTGTAATCTGCTCCACCTGCTCAACAACAAACCTTAACCTGTCTGTGGTTTCAGGTATATGCCACACATCCTCTGTGAAGCTTCTGTTGTACCTTGTCTTATATAATCTTTGAAGAGTTACAAGCTGCCAATCGTCATTTAAAAAGTTACCACTTTTGGCACCATTAAAAATTCTCTTCTTATACCTTATCTGCTCAGGTTCATATATAACGAACTCATCCCTTCTCAATGTGGATTTCTTTAGCAACTGGGATATCATATATTCGGCAAGTCCTTCATATCCTGTATAATCTGCCTTATACCATACACCGTCCTTTTCCCACTTTAACTGATTTCCCTTCGATGAATGCCTGTTGAACAGTTTGACATTGTCCTCATATAACTCAACCATTTCTATCCCTCTATCATTATCCAAAAATCATCTTCCGCCATTCGCCCTTGTGTTTTGCCTATTATAAGCATGGGGTCATAAAACGGAATTCCCAACGCATCTAACTGAATTTTTATTTTATCCCTTGTTTCGGGAAAACATCTGGATTTCAAAAATTCTTCATAATCGTCATAACTTGGATTATTGTTTGCACCAAACGCTCTGAACATAATATTGCTTACATAATTCTTTATCCTGATTTTCTGTTGAACCTCATCAACATCTATCAATGTACATTTTTTATTTTTATACATATACCATAACCTCAACGGATACTTCTGCTCTGGTATTTCTCTATTTTCCAACCAATCATCATGTTCAGATAATAAATCAATCAACATTACAACCGGACCGGTGATTTTTTTCTCACTGGTCTCCCAACGCTCTACCGTTGGCTTGGATACCCCCAGCAATTCCGCAAATTCTTTCTGTGTCATCCCAAGCTTTTTTCTAAATTTTTTTACTTCTTCTGCTGTTATATAATCCGGCACATTATATCTCTTCATACCAATCCTCCCATATACCATAAGCAATGCTATAGAAATTGCCCATAGCACTGCCACCAATAAGCATTATGAAAGTTTTTCAAACTTATCACCTTGAATACATTAAATCATCATTTTGATGGTTTGTAAATATATTTTATCATCATTTTGATGGTTTTATACTATATTTCCTTTATTAAAAAAGACCTAGGAAACATTAATAAAACATTTCCCAAGTCTTTTTCTTTAGATATTCATATCTCTTATAAGCTTCGCCGCCTCAACCATATTTCTGAGACTCGCATCCGTTTCCGGAACCCCTCTTGTCTTTAAGCCACAATCAGGATTTACCCATAGCTTATCCTTTTCAATCTTCGTAAGCATTATATTGAGCGCATTCACAATCTCCTGCACGTCCGGTACACGAGGAGAATGGATATCGTACACTCCCGGTCCGACCTCCGTCTCAAAATGATTCTCCCTCAGCGCATCCAATATCTGAAGGTCGGAACGTGACGCCTCAAACGTAATCACATCCGCGTCCATGTCGTCAATCGCCGGAATAATGTCCGTAAACTCACTGTAGCACATGTGAGTGTGTATCTGCGTCTCCGGCTTAACTCCACTGTGGGTCAGGCTGAATGCCGGAATGGCAAAGTCAAGGTATTCTGTATACCAGTCCGATTTGCGAAGCGGCAGCTTCTCCCTCAATGCTGCCTCATCAATCTGGATAATTCTGATACCGTTAGCCTCAAGGTCAAGCACCTCATCCCTAATCGCAAGTGCAATCTGCGCTATCGATTCCTTTATCGAAATATCCTCCCTTGGAAATGACCAGTTCAAAATAGTGACCGGTCCTGTGAGCATACCTTTCATAGGCTTCTTGGTAAGCGACTGTGCATAGACAGACCATTCAACCGTGATAGGGTTCCTGCGGTATACATCACCCCATATAATCGGCGGCTTCACACAGCGTGTTCCATAGGACTGTACCCACGCTTTCTGCGTGAACAAAAATCCGCCCAGAGCTTCACCGAAATATTCCACCATGTCATTTCTCTCATACTCACCATGCACCAGCACATCAAGCCCGATCTCTTCCTGCCATGCCACACACTCAGCAATTTTCTTCTTATTAAATGCTATATATTCCTCCCTCGAAATATCTCCACGCCTGTAAGCTGAACGATTTGCCTTTACGTCCTGTGTCTGCGGAAATGAGCCGATTGTGGTTGTCGGAAACTCCGGCAGGCCAAACACCGTTTTCTGCCGGCTCTGACGCTCGCCCCTCTTCGGCAGTCTTATATAATCATTTTCCCCGACACTCTCAAGTCTCTGTTTTACCTGCTCATTTTCGCAATCCCTCTTAGTGGTAAAAAGTTTCTGGTTATCAATATACTCCTCCGCCGATGTGTAGTCATCCAAATCCGCAAGAATACCCAGCTCATGAAGCTCCCCAAGCTTTTCCTCCGCAAATGCAAAATGGGACAGATAATCCTGTGAAAGCCCATGCTCATGCTTCAGCGTATATGGGACATGAAGCAGTGAGCATGATGTCGACAGCACAGCACTTATATTCTTTTTCTTAAGCTCCTTTAGCGTCTTTAATGTGCGGTCATAATGATTTCTCCATATATTTTTACCGTTTACCAGACCGGCAAACAACAGCTTGTCCTGTGGAAATCCATATTTTTCAATCAGATTTATTGTCTCCTTACCCTCTAGGAAATCAAGTCCGATTCCGTCAAAGGACATTCTGATTAAATCCTTGTAAATATCCCTGACATCCCCGAAATATGTCTGTAGCAGGACGTGGCAGCTCTTTTTACATGACAGAACTTCATCGTATATCCTGAGAAACAGCTTAATATCATTTTCATCCATATCCTGCACAAGTGCAGGCTCATCAAACTGTATCCATGCAATGTGATTTTCCTCACACCTACAGAGCAGCTCTCGATATGCCATTACAATATCATCCACATAATCCACTGCTGTCTTGCTTCCCATATATCTGCACAGCTTAAGCATCGTGTATGCACCGACTACAACAGGTTTTGTCTCTATTCCAAGTGCCCTCGACTCCGTATATTCAGTCCATAGCTTATTTCCCGACAGCCTGATAACCGTGTCATCCTCAATCTCGGGAACAATATAGTGGTAGTTGGTGTTAAACCACTTCTTCATGGCAAGTGCCTTGACATCGCCCGATTCTCCCTGATACCCTCGTGCCATCGCAAAATATGCATCCAATTCAGACAGCCCCAATTCTCTATAACGCTTCGGAACAATATCCAGCAATACCGCCGTATCAAGAACCATATCATAATGTGAAAAATCATTGCAGGAAATATAATCAATACCTGCATTTTTCTGCGTGCTCCAATGAACTTTTCTTAAATCCGCTGCTATCTGAAGAAGCTCCTTCGCACTGATCTCCTTCCTGAAATACTTTTCGGAAGCAAATTTTAATTCTCTTAATGTACCTATTCTCGGATAACCAATAACTGATGTCTGCATAATACCCTCCAAAATTTATAATAAGAATTATTATTACTCCCATTATAAACAGAGTTTTTTATATTGAAAAATATGTAAAACTATGCAGTTGTCATAGTTTAAAGCTATAGCAATATGCAGTACAACACATTCTAATCGTTCTTTTCTTCAAGCAATATCTTTTTAAGTCTTTTTGCTGCCACACTCATCGGGCGTTTTACATCATATACCATACATATATTGCGTTCGGGTATTTCTTCATTTAGGCAAATACGCACAATCTCATGCATCTTAATAGACTGTTGTGCCATTGGTTCAGGAATGAAAGCCAGACCTAATTCCGATTTCACCAGCGGAAGTATCTGATCCGTGGTGGCTGCCTCCGTATCAAGTTTCATTTCCAGGCCATGTGCCATGAAAAATTGATAATAGAACTGATACGTCATCGTCTCCCGTCCAAGGCAGATAAATGGATAGTTCAAAACTTCCTCCAGACTCAGTTCCTGACTTCCTAAAGCCGTAAAAGTCTCACCTCCAACCAAAATTTCCCGGAAGGACTGCAGTTTTATCTCCTTCAGCGGTTCGCGCGCTGTTGTGGGGGTTGTCACAACTGCGAAGTCAATCTCACCGCTCTTGACGGACTGCACCGCCTGCGGGGTGGAATGATTATAGATTTTAATTCTTATGCCCGGATATTCCATGTGAAACCGCTTAAGCTTTTTCAATAAATATATGTTAAGCGCTGTCTCACTTGCCCCTATTGCTATACTCCCATGCTCCAAGTCTGCATATTCCATCATCTCGTCCTCAGCAGTCTGAAGAATGGACATTGCAGCGGCAACCCTCGTGTATAGTCTTTCTCCCTCCGGTGTAAGGCGAACTCCACGGTTCGTCCTAATAAACAAAGTACACTGAGCCGCACTCTCAAGACAATTCATTGCCCTTGTAATATTGGGCTGGCTGTTTCCAAGTGCATGTGCCGCCTTCGTAAAGTTGCTATATTTTGCTACATAATAAAAGATTCGATAATATTCAAAATTTATGTTCATACTTTCCCCAATCATAATTCAAACTTATTGCTGCTATATCAATAATACTTTTTACATATCTCTGCACATTCATTATAATGAACGCTGATTGAAAAAACAATGCAAAAAGGAGGACAAAACATGCTCACAGCTGTAACAGGCATCAACTGGGGTGATGAAGGGAAGGGAAGAGTTATTGACCTATTAGCCGAAAAGGCTGATATTGTTGTTCGCTATCAGGGTGGCAACAATGCCGGACACACCGTTGTAACCGAACAAGGAAAATTTATCTTAAATCTCTTGCCTTCCGGTATACTTCATCCAAATGTAATCTGCGTATTGGGTGATGGTATGGTAATAGACCCGGAGCATCTCTCAAAGGAAATTGCACAGATTCGTGAAAAAAGAATATTGGTGGCTCCAAACAATCTAAAGATATCCTCAAAAGCTACCATCTCCATGCCATGGCACCGTGCTCAGGACGAGCTTGAAGAAAGCCGTCTGGCAAAAACAGGAGCCGCATTCGGCTCTACAAAACGCGGGATTGCTTATGCATACAGTGACAAATACAGAAAAAAGACAATCCGCATGGGTGACCTTCTCCATCTTGAAGAACCACGTATACAGGCGCGCCTTAAAATGATGCTCGACTCAAAAAATCTTGAGCTATCAGGCTGCTATCATCAGGAACGAATGTCATATCCCGCACTGCTTTCATGGTGCGAGAAACAGGCAGCACTCTTTACACCGTATATATGCGACACAGGCAGTTATCTTGAGACTTCCATTAAGAATGGTAAAAAAGTTGTCTTAGAGGCTCAGCTTGGCGCCATGAGGGATATTGATTATGGCATCTTCCCATACACTTCAAGTTCGTCCACCATTTCCGCTTACGGTCCTATAGGAGCAGGAATACCGGGAGAACATCTAAATAATGTTGTAGGTGTCCTGAAGGCTTATTCAACATGTGTCGGTGCCGGTCCGTTTGTTGCCGAAAAGGCAATGCCTGATGCGTGGATGGAAAATCTGAGAAAATCCGGCGGCGAATATGGTGCCGCTACCGGTCGTCCACGCCGTGTAGGTCCATTCGATGTTGTTGCAAGCCTATATGGATTGAAATGCCAGAATGCAGATAAAATTGCTCTCACCAAACTCGATGTTCTGAGTGAATTGGATGAAATACCGATAATCGTTGGTTACTGCCATAACGGTGAAACAACAACTAAATTCGACCCACTTGAGGATTTAGATTCATGTGAACCTATAGTTGAATATCTTCCGGGCTGGAAAAAAGATATATCTACATGCACCGATTACAACCAGCTTCCGGGCAAAGCAAAAGCATACATAAATCGTCTGGAAAAACTGCTCGACCATGAAATACAGTTTATCTCCGTAGGCGCAGAACGAAACCAGTATTTATTAAAGGGAGAATGGCTATGAGACACTTGATTGACCCATTAGATTTTACACTTGAGGAAACTCTGAAAATTTTGAATCTCGCCGACAGGATTTCCAAAAATCCATCAGCATATTCCCACGTTGCGGATGGGAAAAAGCTCGCAACGCTCTTCTATGAACCAAGCACAAGGACCCGTCTTTCTTTCGAGGCAGCCATGTTAAACCTTGGCGGACAGACATTAGGATTCGCCGGAGCTGAACAGTCCAGTGCTACGAAAGGCGAAACCGTTGCGGATACTGCCCGCGTTGTAAGCTGTTACGCAGACATCATAGCAATGCGCCATCCGAAGGAGGGCGCGCCTCTTCGTGCCTCAATGTACTCGGACGTCCCAATTATAAATGCAGGTGACGGTGGGCATAACCATCCTACCCAGACCCTTATCGATATGATGACAATCCGGCAGCGTAAAGGACGATTAGACCATCTTACCATAGGCTTCTGCGGGGATTTAAAGTTCGGACGTACCGTCCACTCACTTGTAAACAGCCTTGTCCGATACCCGGGAAATCAGTTTTATTTCATCTCCCCAGATGAGCTTCGTGTGCCTGAATACCTGATTGAAGATACATTAAAACCGGCAAACATTCCATACCATGAAGTAGACGACCTCGAAAACACATTGTCAAAACTTGATGTCTTATACATGACACGAGTACAGAAAGAGCGCTTCTTCAATGAGGAGGATTATGTCCGATTAAAGGGAATCTATATGTTGACTAAAGATAAGCTTCAACTTGCTCCTCCAGACATGCCCGTGCTCCATCCGCTTCCAAGAGTAGATGAAATATCTCTCGATGTGGATGATGATAAGCGTGCCGCTTACTTTCAGCAAGTACAAAACGGCGTCTATATAAGAATGGCTTTAATAATGGCTTTACTTGGCATTGCAGATCCACTAACAGGAGAGGAGGTTTTATCATGTTAAATGTAGAATCCATTCAGAACGGAATTGTAATTGATCATATTACAGCAGGAAAAGGGCTCGAAATATATAAATTTCTCCATCTCGAAAACGTTAGCCGCCCAATCGCGCTTCTCCAGTATGTAAAAAGTGAAAAATATGGAAAAAAAGATTTAATCAAGATTGAG
>JBNMLM010000006.1:0-42361 GCA_050874845.1 Eubacteriales bacterium
CCTGTGTCCCAATACTTTGGGACACGGACCAGACCCCTGTCCCACGCCAGCACCCTGCCCAACAGAACAGTATTTTATCTGTTATCAATATCTACAACAATATGTCTAGGCTGTCCGGTTATCATAATAGGTGTAAGCTCAGCCTGAATAAGTGGGCGGATGTAGTTGACGAGTTTCTCGCTTACGCCGCTTCCGTCCGGATTAATCCAGTCAACAGGAACCTTCTTCTCAATGTTGGCAATCTTGTGTACATCGTAGAGGTCTGTTGTGCAGATGTAAGGGTCTTCGGAGACTCTCTTTAATATTACCATCTTGCCTGTCTCACCTTCAAATGCTGCCTTAACTGCGTAGCCTCCTACCTGATATGCTTCAGTTATATCGACACGGGATGTGAGGTGTCCGGCACAACGCTGGAGTGTTGAGAGCTCGATTGCTCTTGATTTGCAGCCAATCTTCTCACTTACAAGTGCGGAAAGATACTTTGCCGTACCTGAGAGCTGCTTATGACCGAAGGAGTCCACATACTCCGTGTGCTGTCCGTGTTCGAACACATACTTGCCGTCGGCTGTCTTGATACCTTCTGATACTGCGACAACAACAGATTTCTTGGTTTTCTGAATCTCTCTTATTTTATCAAGGAACACATCTACATCGAAAGGAAGTTCAGGAAGATATAGAAGGTCAACACCTTCACAGTCCTCACAGTGGGCAAGCGCTGCGGCACCTGTAAGCCAGCCGGCGTTACGTCCCATGATTTCTATAATAGTAACATTCTTTACATCGTATACAAGGCCATCACGGATAAGCTCCTTGGTGGCAGAGGCAATATACTTAGCGGCACTTCCGAAGCCCGGTGTGTGGTCTGTGACAGCAAGGTCATTGTCAATGGTCTTTGGAACACCGATAAAACGTATCGGACTGTTCATAAGGATAGCATAGTCGGACAACTTTTTGATTGTGTCCATTGAATCATTTCCGCCTATGTAGAAAAAGGCTGTGATGCCGTACTCGTTCAGTATCTCAAAGATTCTGTTATACAGCTCCCTGTCATCACAGATATCCGGCAGCTTGTACCTGCATGAACCTAAGAATGACGAAGGTGTTCTCTTAAGCAGCTCCAAATCCATATCAGAGCGGATTTTCTCGCTCATATCTATAATGTTCTTCTCCAGAAATCCCTGTATTCCGTATCTCATGCCATATATTTTCTCTGCACCAAGATCCTTGGCTGTCTTGAATACACCTGCAAGACTTGAGTTGATTACAGCGGTTGGACCGCCGGACTGACCTACAATTACATTTCCTGTCATCATAGCCTCCTAAATATTTAATTTCAAAGGTAATTGTGCAGTATGTATGAACATTGGCTGCATATTACCTGATTAGTACCAATCGGCACATGAGCTCATTGTAGCACATAGGGTACACGCAAACAAGAATTGATAAAAAATAGACAGTCCGCCTGGGACAAGGTGGGTGGACCAGCCCCCTCTGCTGTTTTTTCGTGTAAATACACTTACCAAAGCCAAAAAAATATTATTTTTCATCAAAATACAATTTAAAATGTATTGACAAAAATAAACGGGGGGGGGGTACAATCATTCTGCTTGTTTTTTATAACGCATGAGGAGGATTGTGACATGGCAATGAAACAAATATTAAAAAAAATAAGAATGTATGTAAAACCAAAATATTTGCTCAAATCACGTATACGCAGGTGCAGGTGTTGTGGTAAAATAGCTCCTATTATTCAGTTTGGCGTTGATGACGAGATGAGGAGATGCCTTTTCTGCCGGGCTAATGGAAGATATGAGTATATTTCAGAGGCAATAGATGAGCTTGGAAAGCTTGAAGGGAAAATTATTTTTGAG
Organism: Eubacteriales bacterium; assembly: GCA_050874845.1. Lineage (GTDB taxonomy): Bacteria > Bacillota > Clostridia > Lachnospirales > Lachnospiraceae > CAG-882. The sequence continues at coordinate 1,872 of JBNMLM010000006.1, forward strand.
TTGGATGATAATTCTCCTCTGAGAAAAAAATTAAAGAAATACGGAAAGAATTATATACGTTCATTTTACTCTGAGAAAATACCATTTGGAACCGTACTGGAGGATGGTACCAGAAATGAAGATATTCAACATCTTTCTTTTTCCGATAACAGCATAGATTTGATGATTTCAAGTGATGTTCTTGAGCATGTTGTGGATATAAATGCAGCGTTTGAGGAAATGAAACGTGTTCTTAAACCTGGAGGAAAGCATATATTTTCTATTCCTATGTATGATGGCATGACAAGACAGAGGGCTTCTATTGAGGACGGCAGGATAAAATATATTCTACCTAAGCATTATCACTGTGACCCGGCAAAGGATGGAAATGGGTTTATACTGGTGTTTTGGGATTATGGAAAAGATTTTGCAACAAGGTTTTCCGATGATAGAATGCGGATTAGTATTGCAAAAGGACCATTCGGACCGGATGGCAAGATAGTATGGTGCGCCGAAAAATTATAAAAAAACTGTTGACTTTTATTTCCATCAAGAGTATTCTGAAAAAGACTTATGAATCAACAAACTATAAAAAAAGAAAGGAGACAGGCTCGATGATTAAGTTAAGAAATTTAGCAGTAAGAACATTAACAGTATATTTTATCGGGACTGCCTCGGATATACATACAGCATAGGAGTATGGGTGAGTATTGGGGATTATATAACATGATGAGGTCATATAATATTTGATACAGCTTAGACTATTTGCATGAAGTTAAGCCGCAGGGTCGTTTCGACTATGCGGCTTTTTTGCGTGCTTAAGAGCGGATTGATTTTTTCGCAAAAGCAATGCAGAATTTCATGTGTATGTATTTTCGTGGCAGAAGCAGGGCAGTAAGCTTGGATATGTAAGCGGCTGCCGGACAGGATGGGAACATGCATAGGGCAGTGTTTTCGATAATAATATGTCACCACAGTGTGACAGAGAGGGAGGTTATTTATGAAATTGAGTAAGTACATCGCAAGGAGCTGGTATCTGTACCTGATAGCTCTTGCTGCGATGCTGTGCAGTATCGGTCTGGATATGGTGTATCCGTTTATAACAAGGTCGCTTATTGATGATGTCATCGTGGGCGGACAGACGGAGCTTCTTATGAGGCTGCTGTCCGGATTGCTTGCCATAGGCTGTGGAAGGGCGGTATTCCAGTTTATCAAGGAATTTACCTTCGACTATACAAGTATGAGTATAGGAAGCAAGATCAGAGTGGGGCTTTTCAAGCATGTGCAGAAGCTTTCCATAAGATTTTTTGACAGGAACAACACAGGTGAGCTGATGGCGCGTGTGAAGGATGATGTGGATAATATTTGGAATGCGTTCGGATATGTCGGAATGTTGGCTATTGAATGTACAATTCATACAATCAGCGTGCTTGTATGTATGGTCAGCATAAGCCCGGTACTCACAATCATTCCTGTCGTTATCATGCCTATTGTGGCATATACTGCAGTGGTGCTTGAGAAGAAGATAGGAAAGGTGTATGACGATTTATCGGAGGAGAATGCAGCGCTCACAACCGTTGTCCAGGAGAATCTTACAGGAGTGCGTGTTGTAAAGGCGTTTGCGAGGGAGGACTATGAGATTGAAAAGTTCAGAAAGCATAATAAGAATTATTATGACCTGAGCATGAAGCAGTCGAAGATATCCCTCAAGTACAATCCTAATATTTCTTTTCTCACAAGACTTCTGCTTTTACTGGTAGTGCTTGTGGGCGGCGGTTTTGTAATAATGGATAAGATAAGTCTTGGTGACCTTGGCGCATTTACGGAGTATGCGAACAACATTATATGGCCGATGGAGATGATAGGCTGGCTGAGCGCCGATTTGGCGAGCGGTCTTGCCTCAGGGAAGAAGATTAAGAAGATATGGGCTGAGGAGCCGGAGATTGCCGACAAGGACGGCGCTAAGGACATCGGAAGAGCCAAGGGTGAGGTTGAATTTGAGAATGTATCCTTCAATATAAACGATACACAGGTGTTAAATGACGTGTCCTTCAAGGTTCCTGCCGGCAAGACGCTTGGAATCATGGGCGTGACCGGTTCGGGAAAGACATCCATAATCAATCTTATCGAGCGCTTCTATGATGCCACGGAGGGCAAGGTCATGCTTGACGGTAATGATGTGAAGGACATCACCACGGAGAGCTTAAGAGAGAATATCTCCGTTGTAATGCAGGATGTGTTCCTTTTTTCAGATTCGATAAGGGAAAACATCAGTATCGGACGCAGGGACAATATAACGGATGAGCTTATTGAGGCTTCGGCGCAGTCGGCGCGCGCGGCAGGCTTTATCGGTAAGCTTTCCGACAAATATGAGACAGTAGTTGGTGAGCGCGGTGTCGGTCTGTCTGGAGGACAGAAGCAGCGTATCAGTATAGCCAGAGCCATTGCTAAGCAGGCTCCTGTGCTTATACTTGACGATTCGACATCGGCTCTTGATATGGAGACGGAGTATGAGATACAGAAGGAGCTTGAGGCGATGAAGGGTACCACCAAGATTATCATTGCACATCGAATCTCCGCTGTTAAGCAGGCTGATGAGATAATCGTACTTGAAGGCGGAAGCATTGCCGAGAGAGGTACACATGATGAGCTCATGGCAAAGCAGGGAATCTACTATGATACCTACAACGCACAGTATTCCGCATCCAACTTTTTAGAGGAGGTGGCAACAGATGTCGGTTAATTCCTTCAGAGAGGACGAGGAGCAGAAGGAGGTATTGAAGCTTGATACACTCCTTCGTCTCTATCGTTATCTGTTCAGATATGGAAAAAAGATATTGCTTGTTCTGTTCGTCATGTGCATAACAATAGCAATCAATCTTGTAAACCCGCTCATCATAGAGCGCGCGGTAAATGTCCACATTGCCAACAAGGACATGAAGGGGCTTATGCTTTTGTGCTTGTTCGGCGTGGGACTGAATGTGGTAAATGTGGCTGGAATCAAGCTTCGTATGTATATGCTTGCCAAGATTTCCAATCAGGTGCTTCTTGATATAAGGGAAGCAGTGTATGAGCATATTCAGAAGCTTAGCTTCCATTTCTTCGATACAAGACCTACAGGAAAGATTCTTGCGAGGGTAATCGGAGATGTAAATTCATTAAAAAATATACTTTCGGACAGTGTCACAACACTTATTCCGGATTTCATAACACTTGTGGCTGTAGCTGTGATAATGATAGTGAAGAATCATAAGCTTGCAATTGCCTCATTCGTGACGGTGCCGTTCCTTATAGTGGCAATGTCAATAATAGAGAAGCTTGGTCACAAGAGATGGCAGTCCTTCAGAAAGAAGACCTCGAACATGAACGCATATCTTCACGAAAATCTCTCGGGAATAAGGGTTGTCCAGAGCTTTGCCGCTGAGGATGAGTCACTTGAGAGCTTCACAGAGCTTGTGAATGAACAGAAGAAGGCGTTTGTCGGTGCGGTGCGCGTATCCGATATGTTCAGCCCGACCATAGAGATCAGCTGGGGCGTCGGCGGATTTTTGCTCTATTTTATAGGTATAAAGGTTCTTGGCGTAGGTGCTGTGGGCGTAGGTACATTCATGGCATTCACATCGTACCTGTCAATGTTCTGGAGCCCTATCAGAAATCTGGCTAACTTCTATAATAAGATAATAACCAATATATCGGCTGCCGAGAGAGTGTTCGATATTCTTGACACGGAGCCGGATATCCGCGATGAGGAGGGAGCGACACAGCTTCCTAAGATTGAGGGAAGAGTTGAATTCGACCATGTGTCCTTTGCTTACTCAGATGAGCCTGATGTGATGGTGCTCAAGGATGTGAGCTTCAAGGTTAAGCAGGGTGAGACTATAGCGCTTGTAGGTCCTACCGGTGCAGGTAAATCAACCGTTATCAATCTTATAAGCCGTTTTTACAATGCCACCAAGGGCAGGGTGCTTGTCGATGACACGGATGTAAAGTCGGTGACGCTTAAGAGCCTCAGAGAACAGATGGGTATAATGACACAGGACAATTTCCTGTTTTCGGGAACAATCAAGGACAATATCCGTTACGGCAAGCTTGATGCCACGGACGAGGAGATTGTTGAGGCTGCCAAGTCCGTCCACGCACATGACTTCATATCGAAGCTTGAAAAGGGATATGATACTGAAATCAATGAGCGCGGAACAAGACTTTCTAACGGACAGAGACAGCTTATTGCCTTTGCGCGAACAATGCTCAGCAAGCCTCAGATACTTATACTTGACGAGGCAACATCAAGCATTGACACTCACACGGAGGCACTTGTACAGCAGGGAATAGAGGCAATGCTTGCGGGCAGAACTTCATTTGTCATCGCGCACAGACTTTCTACTATTAAAAATGCGGACAGAATATTTGTAATTGATGACGGACAGATTAAGGAGTCCGGAAGCCACGATGAGCTTCTTGCCGCCAAGGGAGCATATTACAATCTCTATGCAGCCCAGTTCAAGAATATAGTATAATATGTGCTATAAGTACTGTTGACAGTTAACGTGTTAAAGGTGTATTCTGATTACATTAGGTTTTTTAATATATGGGTAGGAGGAGATTTAACATGAAGTATTGTACAAAGTGCGGTAAGCCACTTGAAGATGGCGAAGTATGCAGCTGTCAGACACAGAACACCACAGAGCAGACTGCGCAGGCAACACAGGAGCAGACAGCACAGGAGCAGGCTACAACTCAGGCAACAGCCGGAGCAGCACAGCCACAGGCTGCTAAGCCTATTATTACGAAGGAGCAGGCAACAGAGATTTCTAAGGGTATGTTAGCGTACGCTAAGGAGTTCGTTAAGAATCCTGTTGAGGCGAGTGAGGCAGTTGTAGGTGAACATTCATTTACAACAGTTGCGGGACTTGTTGTTGTCAATGCTGCACTTCAGCTTATATATAGCCTTATAAGCATAATCGTACACACCGCAAAGGGCTGGCATTATGATATAGCAGACTGGGTTATGGCAATAGTAAGACCTGTTTTATGGTGGGTTGCAATTCCGGCAGCGTTTGCAGGACTTATCTGGGTATGTGCAAAGTATGTTGAAGGTACTGAGGTAAGCTTTAAGAAGGCTTTAAGCGTATTTGCTATTCCGGCACTTCCAATGCTTGTATTTACACTTATAAATTTATTAAGACTTGTGCTCACACATTCATTCTTTACTGTTATTTTTGGTGTTATACATGCGGCTATCACAGGTATTATGTACTATCTTACGGGTATCGGTATTGTGAAGGTGCTTCCGCTTTCAAAGAAGTTCATATATTCGATAGCAATTATCTGTGCAGGTCTTTACTTTGTAAATTGGCTTGTAACAGTAGCAATTTTCTAATATAATATATGGAGTCCATAAGGCTCTTCGTCATGCGTATAATCGCTGTGGACGGAGAGCCTTTTACATTATTACTATCTTGCCACAAAATGGCACAATGGAGGCAGACTATGTATCTGGAAAAGTATGAACAGTATCTTGGAACCGGTGAGAGAAATGCAGCGGGACTTGACCTTAAGACATTTCTTGAGGAGTATAATCCTAAGCTTTATGATACCCCGGCTAATACAGTTGACAATCTTATCTTTACCTACGTTGAGGAAAATGGAAAAAAGAGAATAGGAAAAATCCTTCTTATTAAAAGAGGAAATCATCCGTCCATCGGCTGGTGGGCTCTTCCGGGAGGATTCGTGGATTTTCGTGAGAACCTTGATATCGCCGCGGCAAGAGAGCTTGAGGAGGAGACAGGGCTTAAGGGAGTAAAAGGTGTCCAGCTTGGCAGCTATGGTGACTATGACAGGGACCCTAGGACAAGAATAATTACCACAGCCTATGTTTTTGTTGAGGAGGAAGGGAAGCTTACGGCAACAGCGGGCGATGATGCCGCGGATGCAGGATGGTTTTCCATGAAGGTGCACAAGGCGGGCGAGGCTGCCGACAGCACACAGCAGATAGAAAAAGAATTTTACGATATTGAATTTGAATGTGGAGATATCAGACCGACTGCCAGAGTTCTGGTCATCACAGACAGGACGGGAATCCTTGAGAAGAAGGACTACAAGATAGTGAGCAACAATCTGATTGCGGCAGATCACGCGGCGATTATACTCAACGGATATGACTATGTGAATGAGCATTTGAATTAAATGATACCTGCACAACGGAGGTCAGTATGGAAAAAAGAAAGATATTTGTAATCGGGCATAAGAATCCTGATACGGATTCCATCTGTTCGGCGATAGCTTATGCACAGCTAAAAAATGAGATAGACACGGAGAATGAGTACATCCCGCTTCGCGCAGGCCAGACAAATGAGGAGACACAGTACGTGTTAAAGCAGTTTGGGGTAAATGCACCTCAGTATGTTATGGATGTCAAGAGCCAGGTGAAGGATATAGAGATTCGCAAGGTTGACGGCGTTGACAGGAATATATCAATCAAGGCGGCGTGGAAGCTTATGAGAGATATCGGAGTTGTGACGCTCCCGATAACAAGGGATAACAAGCTGGAGGGCTTAATCACAATCGCCGATATTGCGACATCCTACATGGATGTCCATGACAGCACAACACTCTCAACGGCGCGTACCGTCTGCAAAAACATTGTCGAGACACTTGACGGCGCGCTTATCATCGGAGATGAGGAGCATGTGTTTGACAGAGGAAAGGTGCTTGTGGCAGCGGCTAATCCCGACCTCATGGAGAGCTACATCAAGATGGGCGATATTGTCATTCTGGGAAACAGATATGAGTCGCAGCTATGTGCCATAGAGATGCAGGCAGGATGTATTGTCGTGTGTGAGGGCGCGCCTGTATCCATGACGATTAAGAAGCTTGCTGTTGAAAATCACTGTACGATAATCAGCACACCGCATGATACATTTACTGCGTCAAGGCTTATAAATCAGTCTGTTCCGATAAGCTTCTTTATGAGAACTGAGGGGCTCATAACCTTTAGCACAGAGGCGTACACGGATGAGGTGCGTCAGGTAATGGCGAAAAAAAGACACCGTGATTTCCCTATACATGATGAACAGGGCAATTATATAGGTATGATTTCCAGAAGAAATCTCCTCGGTATGGGTAAGAAGCAGATTATTATGGTTGACCACAATGAAGCGAAGCAGGCGGTTGATGGAATTGATCAGGCGGAGATTCTTGAGATAATAGACCACCATAAGCTCGGTGCGGTGGAGACGATGAATCCGGTATTTTTCAGAAACCAGCCGCTCGGATGTACCGCAACGATTATCTATCAGATGTATGGGGAAAATCATATAGAAATCAATAAAAAGACAGCCGGACTTATGTGCTCGGCAATTCTTTCGGACACGCTTATGTTCCGCTCTCCTACATGTACTCCGGCGGATGTGAAGGCCGCAAGGGCGCTTGCAGAGCTTGCAGGAATAGATATAGAAGAGTATGCGGTAAAGATGTTCCGCGCCGGAAGCAATTTGAAGGACAAGACTCCACAGGAGATTTTTTCGCAGGACTACAAGAGATTTTCGGTAAACGATATCAATTTCGGTGTGGGACAGATATCATCGATGGATGAGGATGAGCTTCTGGACATAAAAGATAAGATTATGCCTTACATGAAGGAGCAGCTTGCAAGCCAGGGAATCAACATGATATTTTTCATGCTCACCAACATGATAGCTACGGAGACTCTGCTCATTGCACTGGGAAATGGAGCGGGGGATATCATTGAGAATGGCTTTGACGCGCCGAAGCTCGAGGAGAACGTGTACAGGCTTGAGGGAGTTGTGTCGCGTAAGAAGCAGCTTATTCCGGAGATATTGACTGTTCTGTCGCAGGAGTGAGAGAGTATAGAAAGGAGCCGCGTATGGCAAAATTGAGTTGGAAGCCGGGGAATATGCTCTATCCGGTTCCGGCGGTTATGGTGAGCTGTAAAAGGGAGGGCGAAAAGCCGAACATTATAACAGTTGCATGGGCGGGAACGGTGAACACCAATCCGCCTATGGTATCCATATCGGTGAGGCCGGAGAGATATTCCTATGAGATAATAAAGGAGACAAAGGAATTTGTCATCAACCTTGTGACGAAGGAGCTGGTGTATGCCACGGATTTCTGTGGAGTGCGTTCAGGAAGGGACGTTGATAAGTTCGCGCAGATGAAGCTTCACGAAGCTGCATCGAAGGTGGTAGGTGCGCCCGGAATCGAGGAAAGCCCGGTGAATATTGAGTGCCGCGTGGTGAGCGAACAGCCTTTGGGAAGCCATACCCTGTTTCTTGCGGAGGTTGTGAACGTCAACGTCGATGACAGATATATGGATGAGAACGGCAGGTTTGACCTCAATTCATCAGGTTTAACCACTTATTCACATGGTGAATACTTCGAATTGGGGAAAAAGCTTGGAAGATTCGGATATTCTGTGAATAAAAATGCAAAGCCGCATGAAAAGACAAAGAGTGCAAACACATCAAAGCGCACAAATACGCCAAAGAACGCAAACACATCAAAGCACACAAATAAATCAAGGAACACAAACACGTCAAAGAACAGAAGGGAAAAGGGACGCTTCAATGAAAAAAGGTAATGTTATTCTGATAGGAATGCCGGGAGTGGGAAAGAGTACGGTCGGAGTTGTTCTTGCAAAGCTCCTTGGATATCATTTCATAGACACAGATTTAGTCATTCAGGAGAAGGAAGGCAGACTGTTAAAGGAAATTATCGCTGATGAGGGAAACGCGGGCTTTTTAAAGATTGAGGAAAAGGTTAACGCTGAGCTTGAGGCGGAGCACTGTGTCATAGCTCCCGGCGGAAGTGTTGTATACGGCGAGAACGCCATGAGACATTTCAAGGAGATAGGCACTGTGGTATATTTAAAGGCATCGTATGAGATGATAAACGAGAGATTATCAAATCTCGAGGGCAGGGGTGTTGTGCTCAAAGAGGGACAGACCCTTAAGGATCTCTATGATGAGCGCTGCGTGCTCTATGAAAAATATGCGGATGTAGTCATAGATGAGCACGGCAGAAGCCTTGCTGATACGGCTAAAGCTGTAGAAATTGCGGTGAGATAGCGGCGCTTGCATTAACATGAGACGAACTATATAGTTTAAAATTTCCAAATAATGTAAATATTAACAAAAAAATTTAATTCTTTGTAACATTTTGTAACAAATTGCGTAAAAAACATTCGGTTTTTATCAAAAAAACCTTTACAAATCGGGTATTTCTTGGTAGTATGTATTTGTTACAAAATTGTTAAGTAAGTTCTTACATTTTTGGGAGGATATCATGAAGTTGACCAGGCAGTACAGAAAACTTAAAAATATTTATCTGAAGGTTGCAGTAGCTGCCTGCTTGTTTATTATATTTGTTATACCGTTTGCGACACGTTTTACAACGCCACAGACAGTTGAAGCCGACAACAGATCGGTGAATGGAACAGCAGGATATACAGTTGTACTCAACGGAACACCGATAGGGTGTACACAGGATGAAGAGACGGCGAGAACCGCACTTCAGAATGTAAGAGGACAACTTAATGAAGAATATGGCACGACAGTGTATGCGGATACGGAGCTTGAGGTTTTCGCGGACGATAACATAAGAGGTAAGCTTCTTGATGAGAGCGAGCTTGAGAAGGTTATGTACAGCGCGGTTAACGCTGTTGCCTATGTGCCGGAGAATTTAGCATATACGGTTCGTATAGATGATTACATGGTTACGGTTGGCAGTGAAGCAGAGGTTGTTGAACTCTTAGAGGCTGCTAAGAATAGAATAGCAGGTGAGGATGCCGGAGCATTTCAGGTAGAGCTTGTTGACAGCACGGACAACGGTCTTTCACATAAGACAGTCAATGTTGCCACAGCGGATATCACAATGAATGAGGCAGCCAAGGTTCTTGCTACAATAGATGGTACAGACACAGTTCAGGTTACAGAGGATACAGTGTTTGAGGACGGAGTTCTCTATGTGGGCTTCAAGGAGAACATCGAGGTTATAGAGACCAGAGGCAATGCCAACACAGTGATGTCGGTACAGGATGCATTAGAAGATATCACCAAGGAGAAGGCAGCGAAGGGAACCTATGTGGTTCAATCGGGTGACTGTCTCTCAGCTATAGCGGACAAGACAGGCATCGGTCTTGATGAACTGTACGAGCTTAATGAGGGGCTTAACGAGAACAGTGTAATCATGCCGGATGACATCATAACAATAACAGTGCCTACACCTGAGCTTTCAGTAGTTGTCAAGGAAGAGGTCACATACAATGAAGAGTATGAGGCGGACGTTGTATATGTTGACAATAACAGCATGTATCAGGGTCAGCAGAATATAATTTCAAACGGAACACCGGGTTACAGAGAGGTTATCGCAGTTGTAAGCTATGCTAACAACAAGGAGTATGACAGAGAGATAATCAGCCAGAGAATCATCACAGAGGCAACTCCGACAGTGATTGAGAGAGGAACACTTATTCCTCCGACATTCATCAACCCGCTCAGCTCCATGACATTGACATCAGGATTTGGATATCGTACACATCCTGTATCAGGACAGCCGAGCAGCTTCCACACAGGCATTGACCTGTATGTTCCATCGGGAAGCGTTGTAAGAGCGTCATGTGGCGGTACGGTAACACTTGCAGGCTGGAACGGTGGATATGGTTGGTGCGTAGATATCAGCCATGGCAATGGATTGACTACAAGATATGGTCACTTAAGCTCAATAGAAGTATCTGTTGGACAGACTGTATCGCAGGGACAGAGAATTGCATTGTCGGGAGCCAGTGGAAATGTAACAGGACCACATCTTCATTTTGAAGTTTTACTTTGGGGAAATTGCAAGAATCCATACGATTATTTGAACAAATAATGCACACAATATAAAGCAGAGGGGAGAATAGTTTTTCCCTCTGCTTTATTAATTTTCTTTACAAAAAGTTCTTTTATGCTATAATAGGATAGATATTTAGGAGCATATAGCTTATAATGAAAGGTGCCCTATGATAGGTTTGGCTGTATGTATCAAAATGATTATGACAATTACATGTAATATTGAGGTATGTAATGGAACAGTATGTTATTAAGGGTGGAAATCCTTTAAGTGGTGAAGTGAATATTATTGGAGCCAAGAATGCGGCGCTGGCTATTATCGCGGCTGCTATTATGGCTGATGAGACAGTTACGATAGATAATGTACCGGATGTGAGTGATATAAGGGTTCTTTTAGGAGCTATTGCGAGCATCGGGGCAGTGGTTGAGGAAGTTGACAGACACACCTACAGGATTAACGGTGGACTTATAAATACCACGGTTGTTGATTATGAGAAGGCGAAGAAGATAAGAGGCTCTTACTATCTTTTAGGAGCATTGCTTGGAAAATACAGGGAAGCTCATGTGGCATTTCCGGGTGGCTGTAACATAGGTACAAGACCTATTGACCAGCATATAAACGGCTTTAAGGCTATGGGAGCTGAGGTTGATACAGCCTATGGGATGATTACAGCTAAGGCGGACAGGCTTGTAGGCGGACATATTTACCTTGATATGGAATCTGTTGGAGCTACCATCAATATCATGCTTGCCGCAGCGCTTGCTGAGGGGAACACGATTATTGAGAATGCGGCTAAGGAGCCGCATGTGGTTGATGTAGCCAATCTTCTCAACTGCATGGGAGCGAATATAAAGGGCGCAGGAACCGATGTTATAAGGATTAAGGGAGTGGCTAAGCTCCATGGCGCTTCGTATTCAATTATTCCGGATCAGATAGAGGCAGCTACATTTATGTGTGCCGCAGCCGTAACAGGTGGAGATGTGCTTATCAAGAATGTTATTCCTAAGCACCTTGAGGCTATCACGGCGAAGCTTACACAGATAGGCTGTGAGGTCGCTGAATTCGACGATGCAGTGCGGGTTGTCGGATACCGTAATATGAAATACACCAATGTCAAGACACTTCCGTATCCGGGATTCCCTACCGATGTACAGCCACAGATTACAGTTGTGCTGGCACTTGCCAAGGGAACCAGTATTGTGACAGAGGGGATATTTGAGAACCGCTTTAAGTATGTCGATGAGCTTGCCAAGATGGGGGCGGACATAACGGTTGAAGGAAACACAGCTATTGTAAAGGGCGTTGAGCGCTATACGGGAGCAGAGGTAACCGCGCCTGATTTGCGTGCCGGTGCGGCTCTTGTGCTTGCGGGACTTGCCGCGGATGGCATAACAGTGGTTGATGATATCAAGTATATATTAAGAGGCTATGAGGACTTCGACATTAAGCTCAGGGAGCTTGGAGCGAAGATAGAGTATGTGCAGAGTGAGAAGGAACTCCGCAAGTTCGTGCTCAAGATTTCATAGATGAGTTATATAGGGATAAGTGATTAAAGACAGGTATGTGAATACCGGAAGTCGGGTAATCGGAGCTTTGCAATCACATGATTGTATGTAGATATAAGGTAGGACATGTATGTTCAGTGAATATATATGTCCTATCTTTTTTTGACTTAGAAGATAAAGCCTACAATAGTAACAATGGCAAAATAATAAGAGGACAGATAAAATTATCTGCCCTCTAAAACGTAGCGAAAAACGATATTAACGGAACTGGAACTGACCGATGAGGTTCTTGAGTGTCTCAGCCTGTGCGGAGAGCTCTTCGCTTGTAGCGGAAGTCTCCTCAGCGGAAGCGGAGTTGCTCTGTACAACCTCTGAAATCTGCTCAATTGCTTTCTCTACCTGTGCGAGCATATCGGACTGGCTTATTGCAGTCTCGCTTGACTTTGCGGCGCTTTCGGCAAAGGATTTCATTGTTTCAAGTATGTTATTGATAACAGCAACAGTCTTCTGTGTAATCTCATTGCCGTTCTCAATCTCTGCGAGTGAGCGCTCAAGGAGCTCTCTTGTATTGACTGCTGACTTGGCACTGTCATCTGCAAGCTTACCAATCTGATCCGCAACAACGCCGAAGCCTCTTCCGGCATCGCCTGCTCTTGCTGCCTCAATTGAAGCATTGAGTGATAACAGGTTGGTCTGTGAGGCGATATCCTCGATTTCGCCGATGATGTTCTGAATCATTCTTGATGTCTCGTTTATACGCTGCATAGCGTTGGTGAGTTCGATAAGATCTGACTGGCTCTTCTCTGCATCGGATTCAGCCTGCTTTGCCTTGATGGAGGCTTCCTTAGCTTCCTTGGCTGTAGTGGCGGCTGACTCGTTAATGTTCTCGATTGTGGCTGTGAGCTCCTCAATGGCGCCTGCCTGCTCGGTAGCACCTTCGGCAAGAGTCTGTGCACTCTCGGCGAGCTGTGTTGAACCTATGGCAACCTGATCGGATGACATGTTGATGTTGTGAAGAGTCTCATTGAGCTTGCGGTTCATATTTCTCATTGCAAGAATGAGTGATTCAAATTCGCCTACATACTGGTCTTCAATATCTGTATTGACATTGAAGTTACCTTCGGACATCTCTGTGAGGAGTCTTCCGGCATCTGATACAATTGCGTGAAGTGAGTGGCAGCTTTCCTTTAAGTTGTTGGCAAGCTTACCGAATTCATCTTCTGATTCGTATGTAATATCCACGTCAAGCTTACCGCTTCTGAGGTTCTCGGCAGCAAGCTCTATCTGAGACATTGGCTCCATAATTATCTGAACTAATGACTTACGAACCTTGGATGAGATAAGAAGTGCCAATGCAAATATGGCAATTGTAATTATGGTACAGATAATTCCGACCGTGAATGCAATCGCATATTCATTATCTGCGGTACTTCCGGACATATTGCCTATCTCTATAAGGACATCCTGTACCTTTTCGGTTACATCGTTGTACTCGCCGTTAAATAATTCAAGCGCTTCCTGATTCTTGTTGGCTCTTGCAAGAGTCATAAGTTCGGCACGTAATGTCTTTAACTCAGCAACGGATGACTGAAGCTCGCTTATTATTGCCTTGTTGTGGAATGACTGCTCAAGAAAAGTAACATTGGCTCCTGCACTCTGCGCATACTGTTCTGCGAGATCAAGCTTTTCGTTGGTGACCGCGGTGTCGTCTGTAGTGAGTGACCATAGAACCATCTTACCGATGATCTGAATGTCCTTTCTTATTTCCATCTGAGCAACATCATTCTTGTATGCTGTTGTGTAGAAGTTCCTGAACTGTACAAGGACAGTGGTGAGTGAAATAATTGCAGACAGAAAAATAACGCTGGTTGCAATCAGCACATAGCTGAAGCTTCGCTGGAGCTTTTTGGCTATGCTTAAATGTTTCAGTTTTTCGTTCATAGTGATATCTCCTTAGTTGTTTTCTAGGCATAGGGTTATCAAATGTTGGTGGCATTGGTAATAAATGCCTAATTTTTTTATTATAAATTTAACTATATAGTACTTAGGTATCATTGTCAATTGTTTGGAGAAAAAAAGATAAATAATCTAATATGAGTAAGATATATAAATAGTTCGGGAAAAGGTATCGGACATTCACAGGAATGAATATACCTTTCCCGAACCTTAATTTTGACTTTATACTGCTGAAGTGATTACACAGTCCTATGTGATAAAAATGATATAATCGACTATAATATGGCCTCAATCTTAAGATTAGGATTCTTGAGCAAGTCGATAAATTCACTTCCGACCCGAACCATAGGGCGGTACAGGCACATAGGATTGATCATAACTATCTCACCTTCACGTCCATCATTGAGACGAACATTGTTATGAAGATAGGAGGATGTAATGCGGTTTAAGAAGGTCATGATATAATGTGGGTCATATTTGTTGAGGCCTTCCTCATCGAACATCTGAATAACATCGAAAGGACAGAGTGCTCCGCGGTAGCTCCTGCGTGCTGTCATGGCGTCATATACATCGGCAATTGCAACAATCTTGGCAAAAGGTGTTATACGCGAAGCTTCTGTATGGAAAGGATAACCGGAGCCGTCACAGCGTTCATGGTGAAGGAGACATACTTCCTTGATTCGTATGTCTATCGGCTGATCCTTTAGCAGCTGGTATCCGCGCTTAACATGATCCTTCATAAGCGCGTATTCTTCATCGGAAAGGCGCCCGGGCTTGTTAAGTATCTGCTGAGGTATCGTGAGCTTGCCAATGTCATGGAGCAGACCGGCTGTGGTGAGTACCTTCAGATCCTCGCCGGTTATACCGAGCCATTGACCAAGAATATTCGATATAAGGGCGACGTTCTGGCAGTGTGTGGCTATAATATCATCATAGTTGCGAAGGTTATGTATGAAGTCGAATATATGAATAGTATTCTTGCTTGAGCTGATAAGGTGTTCGGCATCCTTATATATGGATTCTGTATCTATAGGCTTACCGGTAGTTGAAGCTTCGTTGAGAATATTGGCAAGATGATTTATTGAGACTTCATAGTCAGCCCTGAACTGCTTGAATTCAACACTGTTTTTTAATCTGTCTGAATAATTCTCGTTATCTAAATGAGCAGCTTCTACAGGCTTAGCCTTAGGAACCGAAGCCGGACTGTCATCTACGGGAACCTCAAGAATCGTATAGTATTCCAGCTTGGATATTGTAGCCTCATCAAGAACAAATCCGGCAGGCAGGACTAATTGTCCTGCCGGATTATATAGGTCTTCGGCAATAACCATGCCCGGTTTAACTTCAAATGAAAATAATACTTTTTTTGCCATACATTACTCCTTTTATCAGTTATAATTCATGATGTCATTAGTGTTGCTGTTCAGCTATTTTTCTAATAATTTAAACGCGCTGACAAGATTTTTGAGCTTCTCTGCCTGTGCGGCAAGCTCCTCACTGCTTGCAGAGCTCTCTTCCGCCATGGCGGTATTTTCCTGAACAACTGCGGCAATCTGGTCGGCAGCCTGTGAAATCTGGTTGAGCGCATCTGCTTGCTCTGCGGATGCCTTTGAAATAGCACCGATGTTATCAACAAGAACATTGGTCTTATCGACAGACTCAATGAGCTTGGCAGCCGTCTCGTCAACCATGTGCTTTCCGGCTTCAACAGCGTTGAGTGCCTGAACGAT
The DNA here is from genome assembly GCA_050874845.1 of Eubacteriales bacterium. Classification (GTDB taxonomy): domain Bacteria; phylum Bacillota; class Clostridia; order Lachnospirales; family Lachnospiraceae; genus CAG-882. The sequence continues at coordinate 17,890 of JBNMLM010000006.1, forward strand.
AAGGTCATTGGAGCTCTTGGCTGCTGCTGCACTCTGTGCGGCAAGGTTGCCTACCTGAGTAGCAACAACTGCAAAGCCACGTCCTTCATCGCCGGCTCTTGCCGCCTCTATTGAAGCGTTCAGAGCGAGAAGGTTGGTCTGAGAAGCTATGTCATTGATTGTATTGATGATACCGCTGATCTGCTTTGCTGCTTCGTTGATTGTATCCATTGCCTGTACAACCTGCTGCATGTCTTCGTTGCTTGCCATAATGTCCGTTCCGACAACCTTAGCCATGTCATTGGCGGTATTGGCATTCTCGGCATTCTTATTGACCTGTTCGGAAACAGTCTCGATTGTACTCTGAAGTTCTTCGACAGAGCTTGCCTGATCCGTTGCACCCTCTGTGATGGACTGTGCACCATCTGAGAGCTGGCTTGCATTGGCAGATACCATGTCTGCAACTTCATTGATCTCGGCAAGAGTGTTTGACAAATCAGTGGCAACGGTGACAAGAGCATCCTCGATTGCCTTGAAATCACCGATATGATCGACTTCAGGCTGAACATTGAAATTACCGGCAGCCATTTCGCTGAGACCTCTGGTTATATCGGCAATGATTTCTTTGAGACGTGCGGACATATCTGAGAAGGTCTGTGTGAGTTCACCTATCTCATCATTGTATACAACATCTGTATGGGTTGAGAAGTTACCGTTTGAGAGCTCGTTGGCAACATCTACAACGCCATCTATAGGCTTAAGGTATTTCATTGTAAGTCGACGGCTGATGATAACTATGCATGCAAGGGTGGCAAGCGATATGGCAACCATCAGGGCGACGAGGATGATCGTGTTACGAGATAAATCGGCTTTTGAAAGTGCACTTGCTGCCCACCATGTCTGTCCGCAGGCATTGATTGGTGAGTAGAAACGGACAACGCTTGTTCCGTCATCCTTTTTGGTGCTTACCGAGAAACTGTTTCCGGTGTCTATTCCCTTCTGGATTTTAGCATATTCCTTGGAAGAAATTAAATCGGATAAGCGCTGACCTATGTATTCGTTTGATTCGCTGTCATATACCATTGCGCTGTCTGCGGCAAGTACGTCAACATACATGCTTGGATAAGAGGAATTAGTGCTGTTGAGGTCATCGAAAGCATCTATGTTGATGTCAACGAGAATAACGCCGTAGGTAGTATTCTTGTATACGATAGGGAATGAAGCGCTTATCATGTTGATACCCTGATCATAATAAGGGTCGGTAAAGGAATTCACCTTGCTGGTGGCAGCCTGCTTGTAATAGTCCTGTGAACCGTATGTAGAATAATCTCCATAGCTCTGTACAACATCAGGATTCTTCTCACTTACATAGATAGTGTAGTCCTTGATAGATGGGTCAAATGCGTCCGGCTCAAAGAATACGCCGACTCCGGCAATCTTATCATTGGAGGTCGCTGTGGTGCGGGCTACACTGATAAGAAACTCTTCAATCTGTTTATTCATCTCCTGAAGCTGGACATCATATACGGAGCTTTTCTGTGTGCGGCCGTTATAGCCGGATTTTTCGAATTCGGCATATTTGTCGACGATGTAATCCTGAAGAATCTCGGCACAGTTGGTTGCGGTGGTGAGTACATTCTGTACTATAACGCCGTTCTGTGCGGCTATGCCTTCGAATTCACCCTTGATACTTTTACTTAGAAAGTTGGCAGAAAGGGTGGCACTGATGATAACTAACAATATAAGAAATATTGCCAGCATGGTTCCGGTAGCGGCTGAAATCTTGTAATACAGCTTCCGGTTGAGAAATTTTGAGTGGAAATCACTCTCTTTACTTTTGTTCATAAGCTTCTCTCCATTCCGAGGCGATCGCGTCTCAATGTTATTTTTGATTCTCTGATAAAGTACACGAGTCACAAATTTAGTAATATTATACCATTTTATAAGATGATTAGCAATAAAAAGCTATATAAAAACACGAATAATATTATTTTTGTCGATATATATTTTCCACAAAATGCACTATTGACTAATGGATGTTTGTATATTATAGTGTATATGCAAAAAAGTTCATAAAAGTTTATCCCTTATTCAGAGTGATGGAGATACATAGGATCGGTGAAGTCACGGCAACCCCTTAACGGAAGGTGCCAGCCTGAGCGAGATATACCGCATAGTATGCGGTTCGAACAATAAGAGGATTTGATTTGCCCTAATTCAAGTCCACTTATGTGGGCTTTTTTTAAACCTTTTCTGAGGCTATGAAAAGGTATGATACCATTAATTTTCACGTATGCGCTATAATAGCGAAAGGAGATTCAGAATGAGTTATTTATTTACATCAGAGTCCGTGACTGAAGGACATCCTGACAAAATCTGCGATCAGGTTTCTGACGCAATACTTGACGCCATGCTTGAGCAGGACCCTATGAGCCGTGTTGCCTGTGAGACACTTACCAACACAGGATTTGTTATGGTAATGGGTGAGATTACAACCAAGGCTAATGTTGATATACCTGCAATAGTAAGAAAGACTGTTACGGATATCGGATACAACACATCGGAGTATGGCTTCGATGGAAACACATGTGCGGTTATGGTTTCTCTTGACAAGCAGTCACCTGATATTGCTATGGGAGTTGACAAGGCTCTTGAGGCTAAGGAAAACCAGATGACTGACGAGGAGATTGATGCAATCGGTGCCGGAGATCAGGGTATGATGTTCGGTTATGCCACAAATGAGACAGAGGAGTACATGCCATATCCTATAGCACTTGCACACAGACTTGCAAGACAGCTCACCAAGGTAAGAAAGGATGGCACACTCAAGTACCTTCGTCCGGATGGCAAGACACAGGTAACAGTTGAGTACGATGACAACCACAAGCCTGTACATCTCAATGCAGTTGTCCTTTCAACACAGCATGACCCGGATGTTACACAGGAGCAGATTCACGAGGACATCAAGAAGTATGTCTTTGATGAGATTCTTCCTAAGGAGCTTGTTGACGAGAGAACTAAGATGTACATTAACCCTACAGGACGTTTCGTAATCGGCGGACCTAACGGAGACAGTGGTCTTACAGGACGTAAGATTATCGTTGACACCTACGGCGGCTTTGCACGTCACGGCGGCGGAGCTTTCTCAGGTAAGGACTGTACTAAGGTTGACCGTTCAGCAGCTTACGCAGCACGTTATGTAGCTAAGAATATCGTTGCGGCAGGACTTGCAGAGCGCTGTGAGATTCAGCTCTCATACGCTATCGGTGTTGCACAGCCTACATCAATCAATATAGACACATTCGGCACAGGCAAGGTATCGGATGATAAGCTTTCTGAGATAGTTGCAGAGAACTTCGATTTAAGACCGGCCGGAATTATCAAGATGCTTGATCTTAGAAGACCGATTTACAAGCAGACAGCAGCTTACGGACATTTCGGACGCAATGATATAGATGTTCCTTGGGAGAAGCTTGATAAGGTTTGCGATTTAAAGAAATATTTGTAATTGTTTATATTTAATTTATAAATTCCGACACAATAATGTGCTACAATGGACGCATAGGCATGGCTTATGCGTCCTTCTTACATTACGGAATGTAAATTATGTAGGGGATGATATAAGCCGTGCGACAGAGAGGTGTTGACATGAAGCTTAAAACAAAAATCCAGATGGCATTCTGCGTTCTGTGTATAGTTCCGTTAATACTTGTGCTGGCGGTGCTCAGCGTTGGAACATACAAATTAAAGACGATTTACCACACATACAAGATAGATTTGAATACATATACGGTCATGCTCAATCCTATGCTGGCATTCAATGCGGTCAATTCCAGCATACAGGCAGAGCTTGAGACAGTAAGGGATGCGAATCCGGATTTATTGTGTGATAAGGATTATCTTGACGAATATTGCAACGGACTTACAAATGATGCAACGGACATTATAGTAAATATGGACGGTGAGTATGTCTATTCGAGCTATGACAATAATTTTGATGATGAATTATATGCCGAGCTGACCAAGATGGAGACACTGGGCAAGCTTGACGGGCTTCACGGCGGAATGTATCTTGGCGGGGATCTGCAGATGCTTGTCAACAGGGTTATATTTGACTGCAGCAACGGAAAAGAGGGCAGGCTCTATATTGTCACACACATAGAGCATATTGTTCCGCAGGTCAAGAACATGCTCATCATCTTTTTCGTGAGTCTGGCGGCTATACTTATCGCGGCGAGCGGCTGTATAAGCGTATGGGTATATAGGGGACTTGTAACTCCTATCAAGAAGCTGCAGGATGCAACGCATAACATCGCTGAGGGCAATCTTGATTTTAACCTCAAGAGTAACAGACATGATGAGATAGGTGAGCTCATAGATGACTTCGAGGTGATGAGAAAGAAGCTTAAGGAGTCTGCTGAGGAGAAAATCCAGAATGACAAGGAGAGCAGAGAGCTTATCAGCAATATCTCCCATGACCTAAAGACGCCTATGACGGCGATAAAGGGTTATGTGGAAGGAATTATGGATGGCATTGCGGACACTCCTGAGAAGATGGACAGATATGTGAGAACCATCTATAATAAGACTATGGACATGGATAAGCTGATAAATGAGCTGACCCTGTATTCTAAGATAGATGCCAACAAGATTCCGTACAATTTTAATAAGATTAACGTGGCTGAGTATTTTGACGATTGTGTGAGTGAGCTGAAGGTGGAGTTAGAGTCGAAAAATATTGAGCTTGGATATTTCAACTACGCGGACAAGGCGGCGGTAATAATTGCCGACCCGGAGCAGCTTAAGAGAGTTATCAACAACATCATAAGCAACTCTGTCAAGTACATGTCCACGGACAGAAAGGGCATAATTAATATAAGGATAAGCGACGCGGATGACTTTGTGCAGTTTGAGATAGAGGACAACGGAAAGGGCATAGCGCAGAAGGATGTACAGTATATTTTTGACCGCTTCTACAGGACGGATTCCTCCAGAAATTCGGCGCAGGGCGGCAGCGGAATAGGTCTGTCGATTGTGAAGAAGATTATAAGCGACCATGGCGGACAGATATGGGCTACCAGCAAGGAAGGTACAGGCACGGTTATGCATTTTGTGCTTAGAAAATATAAAAATCAGGAGAGTGGAGAGAGCAATGAGTAAGATATTAATTATTGAGGACGAGGAAAGTATCGCAGAGCTTGAGAGGGATTATCTTGAGATAAGCAGCTATGAGGTCACTATCTGCAATGACGGTGAGAAGGGACTTAAGGAGGCGCTTGACAATGAGTATGACCTGTATATACTTGACCTCATGCTTCCGGGCGTTGATGGCTTTGAAATCTGCAAGGCTATCAGAAACAAGAAGAATACACCTATTATAATGGTATCAGCCAAGAAGGACGATATCGACAAGATAAGAGGCTTAGGACTTGGCGCGGATGACTATATGACCAAGCCGTTCAGCCCAAGTGAGCTTGTGGCTCGTGTCAAGGCGCACCTCGCAAGATATGAGAGGCTTGTCGGAAGCGCTGTTCCGGAGAATGATGTGATTGAGATACGTGGACTTAAGATTGACAAGACCGCACGCCGTGTATTCGTGAACGGTGAGGAAAAGACCTTCACAACGAAGGAGTTCGACCTTCTGACCTTCCTTGCGCAGAATCCTAACCATGTGTATTCCAAGGAGGAGCTGTTCAACAAGATATGGGATATGGAGTCAATCGGTGACATCGCGACCGTCACCGTTCATATCAAGAAGATACGTGAGAAGATTGAGTTCGATACATCGAATCCTCAGTACATAGAAACTATCTGGGGAGTAGGGTATCGTTTTAAAGCTTAAGTATTGAACCCCAGATAGTTTACGAACTATCCGGGGTGTGGGATACAGATTCAAGGCGTAAAAGGATTTTTATGAGAGACATTAAAGAATGTATTGTATATGAGGATGATGATATCTGCGTGTGCCACAAGCCGTCCGGGGTGCTGACGCAGGCGGACAGGGGCTTTTCACAGGACATGGTGAGTGCGCTTATGACCTATGAGAGAAAGAAGGGGAATAAGGCGCCGTTTATAGCGCCTGTGAACAGGCTTGACAGACCGGTTGAGGGGCTTGTGCTGTATGCGAAGAACAGCAAGTCGGCGGCGGCACTCACAAGACAGATAACGCAGGGTGAGGTTGACAAGTGCTATTATGCCGTGGTTAAGGTCACGGATAAGAAGGGCATGGAGAATATACAGAAGGAATATAGCGACCGCGCTGTAATCACCCTTGAAAACTATCTTCTCAAGGATTCAAAGACAAATATGTCGCATGTCGTTACAGAGGGAACGGACGATGCGAAGAAGGCAGTGCTTGAGTATAAGGTTCTTGGCGTTGAGGCCGGGGAAGAGCATGCTTTACTGAGAGTGAAGCTTCACACCGGGCGGCACCATCAGATAAGGGTACAGCTGTCTGAGGCAGGAATGCCAATCTTAAATGATACAAAATACGGAGTCCAACAGGATGAGGAAAAGGTAAAAGGCAGTGCGCGCACCAACAGGGATGATTCCCTTGCGCTGTGTTCCTACAGACTGGTGTTTTCACACCCGGTAACAAGAAAAAAACTTACATTTGAAGTCATTCCTAAGGGAAAGAGCTTTGAGCTGTTCTCTGAGGATTTTTGTAAAAAGGACGATATCTGAGCTGTAAACAGACAGCTGTTTTATGTGAATACAGGGTGCTGTTTATGGTAATACTACTCTCACAGGCTGGAGGGTGGTATGAGCGCAGATAAGAGAAATATAATAATATATATAGGAGTTACAGCAGTTGTATATCTGGTATTTAAGTATATTATGCCGCTGGCAGCTCCTTTTATTATTGCTTTTTTGCTGGCGGCGGGGCTGAATGGACAGGTGCGGCTGTTAAACAGAAGGCTGAGATTGAAAAGAAGCATTGCTGCGGTGGTGCTGATGATTTTCTGGGGCGGTGTGATTGCTGCAGTACTGTGGCTGCTCGGCGGGCTTTTCGTCACACAGATAAAAAACGTTATAGATAATTATGAGCTGTACTATGCGTATATAAATGACGGAATGTGCAGCTTCTGTGAGGGCGTGGACGGCTTCATGGGCTTTGCGGGCGGAACCACGCTTGCGTATATTGACTCGGGAATAATAGGACTTATGGAGAGCACGCGCGACAAAATCATGCCGTCCATAATGGGAGGTTCTATAGGGGCGTTCAAGGGCTTCATAACATTCTCAGGTGTGTTTGTGATATTCTTTATGGCACTATATTTTTTTATGAAGGATTATGACAGGCTGTTGGAGGCGGCAGGGACATCACAGTATGCGGAGGAGTTCGATTTCTTCTATACAAGGACAGGAAAAATCATATATACCTTCATCAAAACACAGTTGATAATAATGACAATCACAATGGTAATCTGCGGTGTGGGACTTCTGTGGCTGCACAACCCATACTGGCTCCTGCTCGGAATAGTGCTGGGGCTTGTCGATGCCCTGCCGGTGTTCGGAACAGGAACTATCCTCACGCCGTGGGCGGTGGTGTGCGTGCTGTGCGGAAGATACAGATATGCGGCAGTTCTCCTTGCAATGTGCTTTATAAGCTACATTGTACGCGAATACCTTGAACCCAAGCTCATGGGAAAGGGGCTTGGCACACACCCGCTCGGAATGTTAGCCGCCGTGTATGTTGGTCTGGTGCTGTTCGGCGTGGCGGGCGTTATCACAGGCCCTCTGGCATTTATACTAATCAGGGAGCTGGTGACCTTCATAAGCCGGAAGCAGGGAAAAAGCACGCGAAGCCCCAATGGGTGAAATTTTTTACGCGCGAACATTTTGCTTGTATTGAAAAGTCGCGGTGTATATAATGAATTATATTTACACTGATTTATAATAAAGTAATCATGGAGGTAATTGTGAAACACAAAGTTGCCAATAAACAGTTGTATAATTTTACTAGTACACTGCCGGACCTTTTGAAACCCGTCGGTCCTTAGCGGCTGTATTTTAGCCGCTTATGTACCGCTACGGGTTTCAAGGAGTGAGAACGTGTCCGGAAGTGTACTAGTAAAATTATACAACGTCTGGTGTAATATACTGAGTTTCGCAATTACATCACGCAATTATGAAATAAGAGGTGAAAAATGGTCTTTTCTTCAGCAGTTTTTTTGTTTGCATTCCTGCCGATAGTCTTTATACTGCACACGGTAATTCAGAACACAACGGCAAGAAATATATTGTTGATAGCGGCAAGTCTGGTATTCTACGCATGGGGTGAGCCTGTATACATTCTGTTACTGCTTTTGTCGATACTGGTCAATTTCGTGCTTGGCAGGTTCGTGTGGGGCAGAAAGCCGGTTCTGGTGGCTGGTGTGGTTGTCAATCTTGCATTCCTCATTGTATTTAAGTATGCCGGATTCATAGTGCAGTCGCTCAATGCCATCCCGTTTATCAATATAAAAGAACCCGGAATCAGTATGCCTATAGGAATATCCTTCTACACATTCCAGGCGATGTCGTATGTCATAGATACATACCGGGATGACGAGAAACACCCGGGAAGCTTTTTCGATGTGATGTTATATATCTGCCTGTTTCCGCAGCTCGTGGCAGGGCCTATAGTAAAGTATAATTCCGTGAGGGAGCAGCTAAGGGACAGACAGGTGAGCGCGGAGGGAATATCAGCCGGAATCCGCAGATTCATAATAGGACTTTCAAAGAAAATGCTCATCGCAAATGTGATGGCTGTCGCGGTGGACAAGATGTTCGCGCTCGACATGGCGCAGCTCGACACGGCTTCGGCATGGGTGGGAGCTGTATGCTACCTTTTCCAGATATATTTTGACTTTTCGGGCTACAGCGATATGGCTGTCGGGATGGGTAAGATGTTCGGCTTCACATTTCCGGAGAACTTTGACTATCCGTACACCGCGTCCTCTGTAAGGCAGTTCTGGAAAAAATGGCATATATCGCTCACCTCGTGGTTCAGGGAATATCTGTACTTCCCGCTCGGTGGCAACAGAAAGGGGAAGGCAAGAACTCTTTTTAACAGATTTTTTGTGTTCCTATGTACGGGAATCTGGCACGGAGCGAACTGGACATTCGTAGTGTGGGGAATATACCATGGACTTCTCACAATGCTTGAGACGGTTCTGGTTAAGGAAAAAAAGCCGCGCAGTGCCGGGAATACGGCAGAGGCACCTACAGACAATCAGCTAGCGAAGAAAAATGTATTTTTAAACATTGCCGGACATGTCTACACGCTGCTTGCCGTGATGATAGGCTTTGTCATATTCAGAGCCGACAATATGGCGCAGGCGGGACATTTTATAGCCAACATGTTCGCTTTTAACACGACACACACAGGCGTGATGACGGCTGTGTCGGTTATGAGCCCTCTTTTTATAATAACCACATTCATCGCGGCGGTTGCCTGCACACCGGTTCTTAAGAGACTGCCGGAAAATAAGGTGACAAGGTATGCGGGGATGGCGGCAACCGTGGTTTTATATCTTCTGTGTATTATGGAGATTGCGGCGGGAAGCTATAATCCGTTCATATATTTCAGATTTTAAGATTGGAAATGGGGATAGGTGTGAAAAATAGGATAAATAAAAAGAATCTGATAAATATAATATATATTGCCGTTTTTCTTGTAATCAGTCTTGTGCCTCTTTTTACGTTTTCGGGCAAGCAGGCGGCTATAGGAAATGAGACGGAGGCGGATAAGCCGGCATTGTCGGATGGTCTTGAGTTTACAGCGAATGTGGACGCATACTTTTCGCAGAAATTCGGCTTCAGGAACAGGCTGGTATATGCGCAGAATGTTCTTAAGAAGATGATTTTTAAGACATCTGGGCAGACGGACGTGATAGTCGGTGAGGATGGATGGCTGTTCTACGGCAGGGCGCTTGACGATTTTCTTGGGACAAGTGTGCTTGATGAGTTGTCAATAGAGCGCATGGGCGCAATTCTGTCCATGATGCAGGAGTACGTTGAGAGACAGAACGGTGAATTTATATTCGTGTCTGCGCCTAACAAGATGTCGGTGTATGGCGAATATATGCCGTATTATTATATAGAAGAAAACGGACAGGGCAATTATGAGCTTTTGTATGACAGGCTGACCGCTCTTGGTGTGCACACCGTACAGCTAAAAAATGAACTGGCGCTTAAAAAGCTTGCCGGGGTGCAGCTCTATCACAAGCTGGATTCGCACTGGAATAATTACGGCGCGGCAATCGCCTATGAGGCTATGGCGGAGGCACTTTCGGATGTATATGGTGAGGCTTATTCCGGCTATACGCATTACAGCGGACTTCCGTATAGTATAAAAAATAATTTTTCAGGCGATTTACAGTCGATGCTGCTTCCGGGGTCAAAGGTCAAGGATTCGCAGGTTGAATTTGACGTGGAGGAGAGCTTTGAGTATCTGAACCGCTTCCGTGGTGTGGATGATTTGGTGATAAGTACGCAGAATAATGCGGCGGCTGTGGATAAAAGCGCAACTTTGTTTCGCGATTCCTTCGGAAATGCATTGTACCGGTTCTTCGCCAATGAGTATACTTCGCTGACAGCGAAGAGAGAAATTCCGTATAATATATATCAGGCTGTGTCGGAAGCTGAGCTGGTGGCGGTTGAGCTGGTTGAGAGAAATCTCAAGAATCTGCTGATATATACACCTGTTATTCCGTCATGGAATCTTGCGGATGCATATGAAAACACAGCGGCAGAGGAAATAACAGCGGGCGCCGCAGATCGTGTAGCCGGCGTGGAAAGTATAGCCACCGCCGTGGTTCGTCTCAACACAACAGCGGATGGTCTTATTGAGCTTGCCGGCAGCAGTGATGTGCTCAGGGATTACGCCTATATGTATTTGAAAATAGTGAATGAAGCTGAAGGGTCGACTGTGATTTATCAGCTCATTCCGGGTGAGGAGGGGAATTTTACTCTTTATCTTGAGCCGGAAAATGCCGATATATCAGAAGCCGGATTGGAAAATTTTTGGTATGCATTTATTGTAAAAAATGGAAATGAGTATACTGAAATTCCGGTAAGTCTTACTTTACAAGATTAGAAAGATAATGTATATTTCCAAGGAAGGGGAATATTAAGGGCAATATTAAAAGCCGCGGATTTGCTTAGGCGGCAGAAAGAGGTTTTATGCACAATATTAAGAAAAGTATAAGAAAAAATATAGCGTTGGCTGCTGTCATGCTCATGGCGGTATTCGCACTTGCGGCATGCGGTAAGAAAGATGATGGCGGTAAATTCGGCTTTAACAATGGCAGCGTTCTTCTTACACCCGGTGAGAAATTTGCGGCGGACAATGAGGGTATGCCGGAGACGTTAGAGTATATGGAGGCTGCAAGCTGCTACTTTGATGGGCTTGACAAGGTGTTCACATACGATGGCTATGAGATTACCACATATCCTAAGGCAGATGGAGATTACATTCAGGATGTAAATGTGTCCTCTGAGACAATCAAGACTGATAAGGGAGTCGGTGTCGGAAGCACACTTGAGGATATTGAGGCTGCCTATGGAAAGGACTACACTGTTTCAGGCAAAATGTACGAATATTATCAGGACGATACAAAATATATATATTTCTTTATTTTAAATGATGTGGTACAATACTACGGATATGGAATGGATGTAAAATAATTCATTTTATACACAACCATTGGAGGAAATTATTATGAAGAGAATAGGAATGAAAAAGGCTTCATATATGGTGCTTTTCCTTGTGCTCAGCATGATATTTGCAGTTGGATGCAGTAAGAAGCCCGATGAGGGTGGGGATATAATTCTTTCATCTGCGGATAACACGCAGTCACAGGAAAGTACAAGCACAACGGAGCCTGCTAGGGAGGAGACAACGGTTGAGGCAACGGATGAGACGACAACAGAGACTGTCACAGAGACAACATTACAGCCTGTCGAGGAAGTCAAGCCGTGGGATTTACTCAACAATGAGCCGCTCAATCCGACAACATCGGGTTATGAGGAGCTTGACAGACTTATCGAAGCGTATATGACCATGCTTAAGAATGAGGGAACAATATGGGATGATATGTCGCCTTACCAGGAGGTTCACAGCATATATGTATGGTTTATAAAGAGAATAACATATAACAGGGGAATGAATGTGGATGCAGGAAAGTATTCCACATCCGACCCCGAGACAACTCCTGAGGAGGTATTGTGGGCAACGGATTTATTTAATACATATCAGGGCTGCTGCTATAACTATTCATCAGCCTTTATGTATATTATGAGATATCTTGGCTATGATGCACACCTGCTCTCAGGACAGGTATCCTCATATAATGGAGGAACAACGCCTCACTGCTGGCTGTATGTCAACTTAGGAGGCGAAGCTTACACCTTTGACCCGGATGTGGATATGAATTACTACTGGAGAGGTGTCAAGGAGGGAAGCATAGAGGAAAAGACGGACACTCTTTTCTGCCGCAGAATGGAGGACATGAGCTATTTCTATACGATAGAAAAGTACCATGAGAATTAGAATTAAGCTCTGTAAAGACAGGCTGTATTAAATCAGTAACTATTACATTTTATCATAAGAATGGAGATTAACATGGCAAACGATAACAAGAAATTAGTAGAAGCAATCACTCCTATGGAAGAGGATTTCGCGCAGTGGTACACAGACGTAGTAAAGAAAGCAGAGCTTATGGCTTATTCAAGCGTTAAGGGCTGTATGATATTCAAGCCGGCAGGCTATGCTATCTGGGAGAATATCCAGAAGGAGATGGATGCGCGCTTTAAAAAGACAGGTGTGCAGAACGTATATCTTCCTGTATTTATACCGGAGAGTCTTCTTGAGAGAGAGAAGGATCATGTCGAGGGCTTTGCACCTGAGGTAGCATGGGTGACACAGGGAGGACTTAACCCACTTCAGGAGAAGCTCTGCGTAAGACCTACATCTGAGACACTTTTCTGTGATTTTTATAAGGATGAGATTCAGTCATACAGAGATCTGCCTAAGGTATATAACCAGTGGTGTAATGTTGTAAGATGGGAGAAGGAGACAAGACCATTCCTCCGTTCAAGAGAGTTCTTATGGCAGGAGGGACATACTGCACACGCTACAGCAGAGGAGGCTGAGGCTAGAACACAGCAGATGCTCAACGTGTACGCTGATTTCTGCGAGCAGGTGCTTGCAATGCCTGTTATAAAGGGAAGAAAGACAGACAAGGAGAAATTCGCCGGAGCGGAGGCTACATACACAATTGAGGCACTCATGCATGACGGCAAGGCTCTTCAGTCCGGAACAAGCCACAACTTCGGAGACGGATTTGCGAAGGCATTCGGTATTCAGTATACAGACAAGGACAACACATTAAAGTATGTTCACCAGACCTCATGGGGTTCAACAACAAGACTTATCGGTGCCATGATCATGGTACATGGTGATAACAGCGGTCTTGTTATGCCTCCAAGAATTGCTCCGATCCAGGTAAGAGTAATTCCTGTTGCACAGCATAAGGCAGGAGTGCTTGAGAAGGCAGGCGAGTTAAGAGACAGACTTGAGGCAGCAGGCTTCAGAGTTGATTTCGACGATTCGGAAAAGACACCGGGCTTCAAGTATGCGGAGCAGGAGGTTAAGGGTATTCCTACACGTATAGAAATCGGACCTAAGGATATTGAGAACAATCAGGCAGTTGTTGTAAGACGTGATACAAGAGAAAAGTATGTTGTATCTCTTGACACAGTGACAGAGGAGCTTAAAAAGATTCTTGACACAATGCAGTCTGAGATGCTTGAGAGAGCGAGAGCACACCGCGATGCCCACACCTATGACGCTCACAACTATGAGGAGTTCAAGGATATCATTGCCAACAAGCCTGGCTTCGTAAGAGGTATGTGGTGCGGCGAGCAGGCATGTGAGGATAAGATTAAGGAAGAGACAACTGCGACAAGCAGATGTATGCCATTTGAGCAGGAGCAGATAAGCGATGTGTGCGTATGCTGCGGCAAGCCGGCGAAGAAGCTTGTGTACTGGGGGAAGGCATACTAATATAGAATAAAGAGGTGATATCTTGGTTAGAATAGCGCTTCCGAAGGATGTGAAGCATATAATAGGTGTTCTCATGGAGAACGGCTATGAGGCGTATGCTGTGGGTGGTTGTGTCCGCGACAGCATATTGGGAAGAGTGCCGGGGGACTGGGATATCACGACCTCTGCCCTGCCTATGCAGGTGAAGGGGCTGTTCCGCCGCACGGTAGATACCGGAATACAGCATGGAACTGTCACTGTAATGCTTGGCAAGAACGGCTATGAGGTGACAACCTACCGTATAGATGGAAAGTATGAGGATTCAAGACATCCTGAGAGTGTAGAGTTTACACCTAAGCTTGAGGAGGATTTAAAGCGCAGGGATTTTACAATCAATGCGATGGCGTACAATGATGAGCATGGCATTGTCGATATTTTTGACGGTGTGGGTGATTTAGAGAGAAAGATTATCCGCTGCGTGGGAAATGCACATGACAGATTTGACGAGGATGCATTAAGGATTCTGCGCGCGGTGCGTTTTTCGGCTCAGCTTGGATTTGACATCGAGGAGAATACCGCGAGGGCGGCTAAGGAGCTGGCTGTGAATCTTAAGAAGATAAGCAGTGAGAGAATCCACACGGAGTTTAATAAGATGTTAAAGTCGGCACACCCGGATTATTTCAGCGTGGCGGATGCGATTGGAATTATGGAGATAGTCCTTCCAGAATATCATGTGATGAGCGCTGAGGATAAGACATTTGTGGGATGTCTTGCCAAGGAGTGTGCCTGTCTGTTTCCTGAAAGGTATGCGGCGATGCTCTTCATGTCCGGAGGATATTCGGAGGAAGGTTCGGCGGACATAGCTAAGCGTGTCCTTAAGAGGCTTAAGCTTGACAACGATACCATAAATACAGCCTCAATGCTGTTGCGCTTTAGTATGCTTGAAATCACGGATGACGAGCCGCGGATAAGACATATCATCTATGAGACAGGTGATAAGAATATTCTGAGGATTCTGGATTTCAGAACGGCATACGAAAAATGTGTCGGTAATGATATTACAGATGTCAGGAGAATGTATGATATCTGCAATATGATATTTGAGCGCGGTGACTGCGTGTCACTTAAGCACCTTGCCATTACCGGAAAGGAGCTTATAGCGCTGGGAGTTCCGGCGGGAAAGCGGATGGGTGAGATTTTAAACAGTCTTCTCATGCTGGTTTTAGATAACCCACAGCTTAATGACAGGGAGCTTCTGTCGAAGGAGGCTCTCAAAATTTTAAATTCATAAAAGAAAAACCCCTTTCATAAGATTAGATAGCCCGTAGTCAGGGCACTTAGGAAAGGGGTTATTTTTGTGGCAGAAAGGGATTTTAGTGTACTTGAACAGTATGACTGTAAATTGTATTCCACATCAAGGGGAAGGGGTGCTTTTATATGTGAAACAAGCCGTGGACGTGTGCTTCTTCGCGAGCACAACGGAAATCCCGAGCGGGTAAGAATAAGAGCACAGCTGTTAGAATATTTGTCTACAAATGGAATAAATGTAGATTATTATCTGAAAAACGTGGAGGGGCAGTATATCTCCTCTGATTCGTCGGGGACACAGTATACGCTTACAACGTGGTTTGACGCACAGGAGTGTGATGTGAAAAGCTTTCAGGATGTCTGTACTGCGGTGGGAGCGCTCGCAGCCCTTCACAATGTACTTGAAGGATATAATGTGGGAAAAGAGACAAATGCAGGTAATATTTCATGTGAGGGCAGCGATTTGCAGGATGCAAGAGCAGTCAGCGGTGAGGCTGTTACGGATGGCAGAGCCGGAGCAGAGCAGGGAGAAGTAGCTGCGCAGGAATTTCAGATTGCAAGAAACCTTGAGGAAGTGTATGATAAGCATAACAGAGAGCTGAAAATGATTGGGAACTACTTAAAGGGAAGGCACAAAAAGAATGATTTTGAATTGCTTGCCTCCTCCATGTGCCAGCCGTTTCTTGATGAAGGGTTGAGGGCGGTTGAGACAATAAAACATTCCGGTTATGATGTGGAGTATGCCGCCGCAATTGAGCAGAGCAGGCTGTGCCACGGTGACTACAGCTATCATAATGTCTTTATAAAGAAGCAGAAGGGCTATATCTGTGGGTTTGAGCAGAGCTGTGTGGATATAAGACTGGTTGATTTGTATGGATTTATGAGAAAGCTCATGGAGAAATATGACTGGGATATCAAGATGGGATATCTTATGCTCAGGGAGTATGACAGGGTTAATACTTTGTCATCACAGGATATTAAGATACTGGGGGCGATGTTTGCCTACCCCGAGAAATTCTGGAAGATACTTAATTATTATTTTAACAACAATAAGGCATGGATACCGGGACGCAGCATGGAAAAGCTCAGAACGGTTGTGAATCAGAATCGAATGAGAAGGGAATTCGTCAGAACTCTGTACGGTTCCCAGTAATGTGGAAAGGAACTTTTGATGAACAGTAAGCTACAGAACTTTATTTTAGGAATACTTATAGTTGCGGGGATAGTGCTGTGCGCGTTCCTGTTTGCCGAGGAAAAGGCAGACAAAGCCGCGAAAGATTCCACGGCTAAAAATTCGGTAAACCAGATGGAATCGAAATCTACGGCACCGATTGTCAATGCACCGACAATACCTACGGATGTACGCACGGAGCTGGCGGTCATAACTTATGTCAGCGCGGATACGAAGAGATTATCAGTGAGGTCATACGAGGAGGGAGTTGACCGTACATTCTATATGGAACAGCCGGCGCTTATATATACTGAGTTTGGAAATGCGATGACTCTGGCGCAGCTCTATGCGGGGGATGTTATAGATATAACATACGATAATGTAAATAACAAGGTTTCAGAGATACATATATCTAATGAGGTGAAGTGCCACATGGCGGTATCCGATGTGTCGGTCAACACCTCATACAGAAGATTGTCACTGTATGGAAAGAATTATGAGTATGCCAGAAACGTGGTCGTCGTTTCGGACAATGAGCTTATAACACCGGAGCAGCTATCGGTACACGATGTTTTTAATCTGTATGAAAAGGATGGAAAGGTGGTATCGGTTGTTGTCACAAGAGGACATGGATACATAAGTCTTACCGGCGTGGATTTGTTCATGGGCGGATATGTGAACATCGGAAGTGAAAATATTAAGACAATAGAGAAAAACATGATGATAACCGTAACCGAGGGAAGCTATAAGGTAGCGGTATCCAAGGATCAGTATTATGGCTCTAAGACGGTTACGGTTAATCGAAATCAGGTCACTACTGTTGATTTCTCCGAATTTGTGGCAGATACGGTTGAGAACGGCAATGTGCTTTTTGATATAGACGTGGCTGGAGCTGTACTTTATCTCAACGGAAAAGAGACTGATTACACCGACGGTATGCTTACGCTTCCGGTTGGAACATATACCGTGCGTGTGAGCGCGGACGGCTATGACAATTATCAGGATAAGATAGAGGTTAAGGCTGATTATCAGAAGGTAAATATACGAATGAAGAAGGAGGAGAGCACAAGCTCCGGACAGACTACAAGCAGCTCTGCGACAGGCTCACAACAGCCGACATCCTCCTCATCAACCGGAGTTACCTCCCAGTATGAGACAGAGACAACAACTATTGTGAGTACGAAGAACAGAGTATATATAGATGGCCCGACAGGTGCATTGATATACTTTGATGACAGCTATCTTGGTGTGGCGCCTCTCGACTTTGCGATGGTCACAGGACAGCATACATTTATTGTGATAAGCGGAACTACCATAAAGAGCTATACAGTCAATCTTGTGGAGGGCGCGGACGATGTGAGGTATGATTTCACACCGAAGAGTGAGTAAAATCGGAGGTTATATTTTTGTGTCCCAACAGCATACATATAGATAAAGAATGTGATGTATGGGTAGATTGATGAAAAAAAGTCTGTTTTCACTGTTGCTGCTAATGATAATGGTTATAAGTACAGGTGCATTGGCGATGTCTGTATCCGGCTGCAGCAAGGCTGAGTCGGAGGAGAAGCTTACTCCTGCTGATTTCACGGTGGTATGCTACGATGACATTCCGAAGGATTTTCTGAGAGAAATCGAGGAGAAGAAAGAAGCTGATTTCAAGCTTACCTACATATCGGACGGATGGCTCTACATAGCGCGCGGATATGGGAAACAGAATACCGGAGGCTATTCAATTGCTGTCAAGGAGGTGTCGGTGTCGGACAATGCGGTGTACTTTGATTCAGAGCTTATCGGGCCGAAGCAGGGAGAAGCGGTAAATAAGCTTGCCACATATCCGTATGTAGTTGTCAAAATTGAGGATGCGGGGCGGAGTGTGGTGTTCAGGTAATCTAAGTGAATGAAAATAATGGATGACATCCAATATGCGGATAGCATAAATGTGACAAATCCCTCATATTATATAGAAGATAATATATGATATGGGGGATTTTTTGTGGAAATAGTTCGGAAAAATATAAGCATGAACCATATCTGCGGAAGGTCACAGACGCAGATTACACTGGATGATGATTTCATAGTGCCCGACAGCAAGCCTGATATATTAAAGAGAATAGCGGACTGTGGCGAGGTCATTGTCGAGGGACTGAAGGCGGGGGACGGCAGAGCCTCGGTAAATGGCAAAATGCAGTTTTCACTTTTGTACCGGACGGATAAAGCAGGGGGAGTACCGGATTGCATGGAGGGAAGCATTGATTTCGGAGAGACGGTGGGAATTGATGGTCTTAGTGCCGGGGATACCCTCAAGTGTACTGCTAAGCTGGAGGACTTAAGTATAAGTCTTATCAATGGGAGAAAAATAAGTGTGTCAGCGATAGTATCGCTTGAATTGTATGGTGAGAATACATATATGTCATCGGCGGCAGTCGATATTGAGAATGGTGATATATGCTGTCTTAAGAAAAACATAGGTATGTTATCACTGGTTGAGAACAAAAGGGATATATTGAGGGTTCGTGAGCAGTGTGAGTTATCAGCCAACAAGCCGAATGCCGGAAACATCCTATGGTCGGTTCCTGAACTAAGAAATATAGAGACAAAGGCAGCGGCAGATGAGCTTATTGTGAGAGGTGAGATTCATCTTTTTGCAATGTATTTTCCGGAGGATGATGATGAGAATATACAGTATGTTGAGGAAACACTTCCATTCACGGGGAAGCTGCCGCTTTCAGGAGCGGATGAGAGAATGGTTGCGGATGTCCTTGTTGTCCCGACGCAGAAGCAGGTATCTGTAAAGCCTGATTATGATGGAGAACCGCGTGTACTAGAGGCAGAGCTTGTGCTTGACCTTGATATCAAGTTATATGAGGAACAGAATATAAACCTTATGACGGATGTCTACTCGGTTAACAGCAGACTCACACCTGTTACGGATGAGGCAAGATATGATAATCTTCTTGTCAGAAATCATGTGAGGTGCCGTGCGGGGGATAAGATGAAGTTCAATAGCAGCAAAGATAAAATCCTTCAGATAATAAGCAGCACAGCCACAGTGAATGTTGATAATATCAGTACTGTGGAGGATGGACTCATGGTTGAGGGAGCAGCCAAGGTGAACATACTTTACATATCCGACAATGATGAGGACAGATTAGGCAGCCTCACAAGAGAAGTTCCATTTTCACAGAAGATAGACGCAGTGGGAATAGATACCGATTCGTTCTGCAGCGTCAGGACAGATGTAGAGCAGCTTATTACTACCATGCTTGGCGGTGACGAGCTCGAGATAAAGATGAGTATTGGAATAGATACACTTATTCTGAGTCCGGGAACTACACAGGTTATAACGGACATTACAGAGGAAGCGCTTGATTATGCGGTGTTCAAAAAGCTTCCCGGAATATGCGGATATATTGTAAAACCCGGAGATACGCTGTGGGATGTAGCGAAGAAATATTATACTACCGTTGAAAAAATAATGGATACGAATAAACTTGCCTCAGAGAATATTAAGGCTGGGATGAAGTTGTTGATAACGCGGTAGATGATGAGGGCTTTCGTATTGGAGAAATCCGGTATGAGGGTCCTTTTCTTATTGATTGGGCTGTAGGGTGTGATTATTTTTGCTATGAAATTAAAAAGTGATTAACGGTGGTTTATAATTGGTGGGTAGGGGTTGTGTGATATGTATGGATATATTATAGTTAATTTGGAGCATAATTCTTGACATTCTACATTTTCTGAAATTATTTATTCTTTGAAGCTTATATTTCTTGAAATGCTTATTTCTTGAAATTCTAATTCCCCGAAGGTTATTTTGATGGAATATATATTTTCTGAAATGAAAATTTCGTATTACCGGTTTTACGGTAAATATTCAGAGTTCTATGCTTAAAATCCATTAGACACAGCAGAAAATGTGAGTTAATTTCAGAAAGCGTTTTCTGTATAAAATTATACAACAGAAGGGAGAACAGTAGTTGGCAGAATTGTTAAACAGAGCCATTGCCGATGATCTATCCGCGGCGGGTGCAAAGGCAAGATACGATGAAAATATTAGAAATATACTCTCTAATAAGAGCATTCTGGCATGGATACTCAAGTACACAACGGATGAATTTTCTGAGTATGACATACCAAAGATAATGGGGTGTATCGAAAATCCGGAAATAGGAAATGTGAGGATACGTCCGGGGCTTACCAATCGTGAGAAGATTGTCGGATTGCGCAATGAGGATAAGGTGCCGAACGAAGGGGAGGTTGTGTATGACATTAGATTCAGCGTGTATAAGCCATTGGAAAAGGGCGAATATGCTAAAAGGAATGGAAAAATCAAGGAAAACATAAAGCTCATAATCAATGTTGAGGCTCAGAATAATTTCTATCCCGGTTATAACATTGTTACAAGAGCTCTGTTTTACTGTGCAAGACTCTTGTCCGCACAGCTTGGAACAGAATTTTCAGCGGAAGATTATGATAATATAAAAAAGGTATACAGCATCTTTATATGTACGGATACCAATAAAATATCCGAAAACACTATTACAAGCTATGAACTAAGCCCAAGAAGTCTGTATGGCGAAATGAAGAAGGCTCCCGGCTGCGATTTGCTCCGCGCGGTCATGGTTTGTGTTGGAAAAACAAAGATTAAATGCTATAATGATAAAAAAGACAGCCCAGCAGGATTTTTGAACCTTTTAAAAGTTATACTGGATGACAATATGACTGCAAGTGATAAAATAAGGATACTTGAAACGGAATACTCAATTGAGACAACACATAGAATAAGGGAGGAGCTGAGCAGGATGTGTAATTTATCTGATACTATTGAACAGCGTGGGATAGAGAAAGGAATAGAGAAAGGAATAGAACGTGGTGAGGCTGTAAAATTATACGAGCTGGTAAACCGGTACATGAAGAAGAATAATTGTACAGTCGAAGAGGCTTGCGATATGATGGGAGTGTTGCCTGAGGAGTATCGTATGGCGGAAGAGCTGGTTAGTGAAGAATAAAAATCGTTAATGAGATTGCAGAACTGCAACAGAAAATAACTCTGTTGCGGTTCTTTTATTTTGCTACAGTGGCTTTCGCGCCTTAATCTTAGTAAATTCTATAATCTCTTTCTTATCCTGTTCGGATATCTTATCAAAGTAGAATAATAATTCCCGCTCAAGATTGGTGTTAAACATGTATTTCTTCTTGTTGGCAGGGTCATTGAAATATTCTAAAAATCCGGCAAGGTCATTGCTTGTCTGGGTAGGTGTCGGGGCATCGTATGATACGTTCCTGTCAATATCAATGGTCAGGTGCATCAGGTCATCAATAGATATATTGTAAAGTCCCGCAAGCTTATACAGTGCGTTCGTATCGGGTGTTCTTTTTCCTGTCTCATAATGGCTGTAGGTCTGTCGGACTACCCCAAGTACCTCGGCTACATAATCCTGTGTATAGTTGTTAACTTTTCTAAGTTCCCTTAGCTTTTGTGCAAGCTTCTCATTACTCATAATAGATACCACCTTTAGATTAAGTATATTTTTATTGTGTAAATATGTGCAACAATATGTAGCGAATAACAGGAGACATGTTATTTACAAGACTTTTTTTGCTTTATTTGGTTACAGTTTGTTGCGTAAAGTAGTTCTGTTTGAGAAATTATGCACAAAATAAGGAATTATATACGATAATATTCGAGCTTGCTTATTGTTAAAAAGCTACAAATCGTAGCAAAATAAAAAATAAAATGTTAAGTTTATGTAGCACAAGTACGATATATAAGTTGCAGGAGATAAAAAAGAAGAGACGAATGGATTTGTAAAAGCATGTAAAAAATGCAACACATTCAACATGGAGGTAACAATGCTTAAACTATCGTTGAAACAGGGACAGTATCTGAATATCGGAGACAATATCAGAGTGGTATATCTTGGAGGAACAGGAAGCCACGGGCGCTTTATGATAGATGCCCCGAAAGATGTGAATATTGTTCGAAGCAATGTCGAACAGAACCCTGAGCGAAACAAGGACACATACTATCCTGAAAGCCCAATTTCAAAGGAGGCACAGGAACAGATAAGGCATATCCTCCGCGAGGAGAAGTTAAAGGCGGAGAAGTCTGCACAGCAGGCGCATTAATCAAGATAATAGACGGAGATACACCCGGGATTCTTCGTTTGTTATAAATAAATATCGGGGAAACGGATTTCCCTGAAAAAAATAGTATCCCACACATAAATGGGACAAGGAGGAAAAAATTATGGTAGTACAGCACAATTTACAGGCAATGAATGCCAACAGAATGTTAAACATCACAACAGGAACACAGAGCAAGTCTGCAGAGAAGTTATCCTCAGGCTACAGAATCAACCGTGCAGCAGATGATGCAGCAGGTCTTTCAATTTCCGAGAAGATGAGAAAGCAGATCAGAGGACTTGATCAGGCTTCAACTAACGCTGAGGACGGCGTATCCGCAGTACAGACAGCAGAAGGTGCACTCACAGAGGTTCACTCAATGCTTCAGAGAATGAACGAGCTTGCAGTTCAGGCTTCCAACGGAACCAACTCTCAGACAGACCGTGACGCTATCCAGTCAGAGATTGAGCAGCTCACAACTGAGATTGACCGTGTTGCTGAGACAACTAAGTTCAATGAGACTTATCTCTTAAAGGGCGGCGATTCAACTAAGGATATATACATGAAGGGTCATGATGCAGGTCTTAAGGGAGCACTCACAGATGGTGCAACAACTGCAAGCTTCAAGGTAGCAGCAGGTGCTCTTGACGCAGGTAAGAGTGTAACAATCGGCGGTAAGGAGTATACTATTGGTGCTACTGTAGCTGATGCTAAGAAAATTGCGGATGGTGCTCAAAAGGATGATACAATAACAATAGACGGTACAACATATACTGTAGCAGATGATGATACGGGAGCAGCAGACAATAAGTTAACATTGGCTACAATCCAGGGAAAGGTAGCAAAAGGTTCTACAATTGAATATAAGGGTAAGTCTGTAACAGCAATAAATGATACAAAGACAACGGGTGTTGATGATGCAGATTCTTCTGTAATTACAGCAGCTAAGGCAGTTGAGTTGATGACCAATGAACTTACAGCCGCTAATAACATTGGCGCTACAAAGACAGCCGCAACAGTAACTGCAGGTACATATGCAAGTGCTACTGGTGTTACATTTGAAATTACCAAGGGTACAGCAGAGGTTGCTGACAAGCTCAACTTCAACCTTCACGTAGGCTCAGATGCTGATATGACCAACAAGATCAATGTCAACATTGAGACAATGAATTCAAGCTATCTTGGAATCAAGGGTGTTAATGTATCAGATGATACAGGTCTTGCTGCTACATACGCAGTAGACGCTATCGCTGATGCTCTCCAGAAGGTATCAGACCAGCGTTCATCACTCGGTGCTGTTCAGAACAGACTTGAGCACACAATCGCTAACCTCGACAATGTTGTTGAAAATACAACATCCGCTGAGTCACGTATCCGTGATGTCGATATGGCTGAGGAGATGGTTGAGTACAGCAAGAACAACATTCTTGCTCAGGCCGGACAGTCCATGCTTGCACAGGCTAATCAGGCTACACAGGGAGTTCTCTCCTTACTCGGCTAATTCTAGACTGATGCTTATTATACCGATAATGGCAGCATAAAATAACAGGGCTTCCATGCCGGAGAAATCCGGTGTGGAAGCCTTGTTTGCTTTGAATATATGAGTATGCTGCTGTGTGGCATGTTTTGCCCCCGACATCATGTGGATTTTTTATAAAAGTGTTAGTAAGAAAATACTTTTGTTAAACTGTAAGTATATAAATATTACACAAAATTGTATCAAAGAGGATATTGACATGTATGGTCTATTATGCTAATCTAAATCCAGAGCATATTTCTTGAAATTCTATATTTTATGGGGTTCCACACCTCATAAGGTTCTATATTTCATATAACCGGTTTTACGGTGGATATTC
>JBNMLM010000007.1:0-39652 GCA_050874845.1 Eubacteriales bacterium
AAACAAAAAAGCACCAAATGAAAATCATCCCTAATCTTCATCTGCTGCTCTATTCTAGCGTTTCCTGGGGGAATCGAACCCTCAACTGCCCCTTAGGAGGGGGCTGTTATATCCATTTAACTAAGGAAACAATGCCAACTAACTCTATTATTATATCATATTTAACAACATTTTACAATATGTTTTATATATAAATTGCCATTAACTTTAATTTATCAAGGTATGGAGTATTTGCCTATATAAGGCACAAATACTCCAATACTCTGGTAAATACTAAAATTCCACCTGCCCTTGAAGCCATATTCTGCCTTTGAAACGTCTCCCCTCGGCAGGCTCTCCAACTACATCGTTAGCATTTATACATAAATCAAATATAATGTCATTGCACTCAAGCGTCATTACATATATAGTCTCTCCGGTATAGTCATTGGTGAACTGTCTTGATTCAACAATGTTTCCGACAACCGAATAGCAATCACATTCGAACCCACTCGGCATAAATGACGAATCCACTATAGTGAATATGTCCTCATTGCGCATTCTCTTATAAATGCTGGTATAAGTATCTAAGTCCTCTATCGTGAGATTGTCGATAGCGGATGTGTCACCCTTCTTAGCAAGATTTATGAGGTTATTGCGTGCGGCTGTTGCTGCCCTGCTCTTGTCAAGCTGATGTTCGCTCTTATTTACAGGCAGCAAAACAGTTCCTTCATTACACATGGCCGATATTCTCACTGTCTTATCTGTGTAATCCGCCAGAATAGGCTTACTTAGCAGATAATCCACCGGATTACTCAGGTGAAAAATGAGCGCAATTCCCCTGCCCGGTTCGTCGCACAATGCATTAAATGCCACGCGCTCCGTTTTTCTTCCTATGGATACCTCGCTCTCATAGCTCTCAACTGAGCCATCAAGAAAAGGAAAGACATAATCCGGCTTGAAACTCTTTCTTGCCGGATTATAGAATCCATTAACGGATATACCGCTTACCTTATTAAAATAATGCTTTATCTGAGCCGGATATACACTATCTCCGGGGAGATAGTGTACATCCGAATACTGTACAGTGCCTTTTTCGATACTCTCTTTTATGACATACTTTATGAGTTTATCGTATTCCTTACGTGTATTTATACTTCCTAAGCCCACCGCTTTTAAATATAAATGCATGAGCACTCCTCTCTTCTATCATGCGGATATTCGCAATTCACTTTGCTGCCTGCTTACAGTACTACTATATACTTTTGTCACGGCGTATCATAAGTGACCTGTAGCTCTCCTACTATAAGGCAAGCCTCCCGCCACATTGCTCTACGCAGTGGAAGCGGTCAGCAGTCTAAGCGTATTAAAAATTAATGCTTCTTTTCAATCTTCTCCATGCCGCCCATGTATGGTCTTAATACCTCAGGGATGTTTACAGAACCATCAGCATTTAAGTTGTTCTCTAAGAAAGCGATAAGCATTCTTGGTGGAGCGACAACAGTATTGTTAAGTGTGTGTGCAAAATAATTGCCATTCTCACCCTTAACACGAATCTTAAGTCTTCTTGCCTGAGCATCTCCTAAGTTAGAGCAGCTTCCTACCTCGAAGTACTTCTTCTGTCTTGGTGACCATGCCTCAACATCGATTGACTTAACCTTAAGGTCTGCAAGATCTCCTGAGCAGCACTCAAGTGTTCTTACAGGGATGTCCATGCTGCGGAATAAATCAACAGTGTTCTGCCAGAGCTTATCGAACCACATCTTGCTGTCCTCAGGCTTACATACAACGATCATTTCCTGCTCCTCGAACTGGTGGATTCTATATACACCTCTCTCCTCAATACCGTGTGCACCCTTCTCCTTACGGAAGCATGGTGAATAGCTTGTGAGTGTTCTTGGAAGTGTATCCTCAGGAAGAACTGTATCAATGAACTTACCAATCATGGAATGTTCACTTGTTCCGATAAGGTAGAGATCCTCGCCCTCAATCTTGTACATCATGGCATCCATCTCTGCAAAGCTCATAACTCCGGTAACAACCTCACTTCTAATCATAAAAGGTGGTACGCAGTATGTGAAGCCTCTATTAATCATGAAATCTCTTGCATAAGCTATAACTGCGGAATGAAGTCTTGCAATATCGCCCATAAGATAGTAGAAACCGTTTCCTGCAACCTTTCTTGCACTGTCAAGGTCAATACCATCAAATGACTCCATTATATCTGTGTGATAAGGAACCTCAAAATCAGGAACTACCGGCTCACCGTAACGTGTGATTTCTACATTCTCGCTGTCATCCTTACCGATAGGAACGCTTGGGTCAATGATGTTAGGAATAACCATCATTATCTTCTTAATCTTCTCCTCAAGCTCTGCCTCCTTCTGCTCAAGCTCCGCAAGTCTTGCTGCATTATCCGCTACCTGCTTCTTGACAGCCTCTGCCTCTTCCTTCTTGCCCTGTCCCATAAGAGCACCAATCTGCTTTGAAAGCTTGTTTCTATCTGCACGGAGTCCATCAGCCTCTGCCTTTGCAGCTCTGTTCTGTTCATCAAGTGCTATAACCTCATCTACTAAAGGAAGCTTGGAATCCTGAAATTTCTTTCTGATATTCTCCTTAACAAGCTCCGGATTTTCTCTGACAAATTTCATATCTAACATGTTCTTTTCCTCTTTTCTGCACGCTTGTGCTCATTTTCTTCAATATTTTAAATGACACTGCTGTTGTTTATGATACACCACATTTCCCTATATTTCAATAGGTTTTGAGCCTAATTATTGGTAGATATGCGCTATAAAATATAGTATTTTACAGCTTTGCGCTATGATGAATTACTATAAAATAATTATTGGCTATATAACCTTTAAGTGGTATATAATATGCTCACTGTCATTTTAGGCTATATCTTATTAAGCTATTTTGAAATTCAAAATTATCTTTATTGCACGTTGTTTTTATGCTGTATTGTTTATTGCAAAATTTTCAACTATGTCACTGATTGCAAGCTATATTATTATTTTAAGCTTATGTTACACCGGTATATCAGTTCCCATTGCCTGACTTAACGCCTTACTCTCCTCGTCGCCAAGCGGTATAAATGATTCTCCCTTTATTATCTCCTTAACGTATGTATAACAGCCTTCCCTGTTATGCATTGAGTTAATCACATAACCATTGTTGCTGTTGTCAAGCATTGCAAGCGCAAAGCTTAACTTTCCACCCATCTCATTGAATGCGTCATACTTGACAATCCCAAGCTTAGTATATACGGTCTTCATATCTTCCTTTATAGAAGCAATCTGATTGGTGTGTTCATCAGTCAACTCTACCAGATCTTTAATCTTGGCAAAATGGTCAAGCATTGCATCCTCCAGATTCTCTGCCGTTTTGCCGTTCATAAACAGTCTATAGTTCTGTCGCATCTTTTTTAATTTTACCATTGTTACTATCAGCAGCACAAGGCTTACTATACTTATTAACGCAAACACACCCACAGCTATACATAGGCATAGCATGAACATGCTTGAGTTGAATATTTTTTCCATGTTCCTCTCCTTATTTACTCGTTAATAAAATTTGTAAATTTATGTATATCCGCTTTTGTTGTAATATATTAAATTTCATTTTTTATCTTATATTTTATGCAATATAATCTATTTGGCCTGTCCGCTCTCAATCAACTCCATAATTCTCTCGAATTCCTCTCTGGAACCATAGTTGATTTCAATTTTTCCCTTGTTATTATCTTTATTATGAATAATAACCTTGCTTCCAAACACAGAGTTCAGCTTTTCCTCATATTGTCTGTACACAAAATCATTGGCAGGTACAGTCTTTTCCTTCTTTTCATCCTTGCCGTTGGCGATATCCTTGATAAGCTTCTCTATCTCTCGCACGCTGAGCTTTTCGTCAAATATTCTCATGGCGACATTGTACTGCTTATCTCCATCTTCAATAGCAAGAAGCGCTCTGGCATGACCTGCTGAAATCATATCGTCAATAAGCATCTGCTGTACCCTGCTGTCAAGCTTCAGAAGTCTCATGGAATTGGTTACGGCTGCCCTGCTCTTGAACACCCTGTCCGCTACCTCGTCCTGCTTCAGGTTATATTCTTTTACAAGTCTCTGGTATGCCTGTGCCTCCTCGATAGGATTGAGGTCCTCTCTCTGGATATTTTCAATGAGGGAAAGCTCGACAATCTTCTGATCTGAATAATCCCTTATAACAACCGGAATTTCTTTTAGTCCTGCTTTTTTAGCTGCTCTCCATCTTCTTTCTCCGGCTATTATCTCATAATAACCGTCTCTCTTTTGAACAAGCAGTGGCTGTAATATACCGTATTCCCTTATCGATTCGGCAAGCTCTTCTAATGAATCCTCCTCAAAAGCTTTTCGCGGCTGTTCACGGTTTGGCTCAACCGAATTAATATTTACCTTTATCTCAGTAGGTTCCTTTACTATTACTTCCTTTTCAACTATCTTCTCAACCACCTTCGGTTTTACTTCGGAGGCAACTTTGCTATCCTCAGGTATAAGTGAATTAAGTCCTTTTCCAAGTCCTCTTTTTGCTGCCATCATGTACCTCTTTTCTTCTTATGCTTTTTCTGCATGCTGTATTAACTATGCCATATTTAAAATTATTGAATGAACATGCATATTTTTCATAAAATTGCTTTAATATTCCCAGTTATCATCCCCGCGATGAATTACTTCCTGCGCAAGCAATCTGTAGCTCTCCGCACCTGCCGATTTTGAATCGTAGTAATTAATCGGAAGTCCGTGGCTTGGTGCCTCCGCAAGTCTTACATTTCTGGGAATTATAGTCTTATATACTGTCTGTTTAAGATTTTCCTTTACATTTTCGACAACCTGAAGTGATAGATTTGTTCTTGCATCATACATGGTGAATACAACACCTTCCATCTCCAGATCAGGGTTAAGTCTGTTCTGCACAAGGCTTATTGTGTGCATAAGCTGTGATAATCCTTCAAGTGCATAATATTCACACTGGATTGGTACAAGCACAGTATCTGCTGCCGTCATAGCATTTACAGTAAGCATACTCAGAGATGGTGGGCAATCAAGTATTACAAAATCATATTCTTCTCTCACCTCTGCAAGTGCTTTCTTTAGTATATATTCCCTATCCTCTATTCCGATAAGGTCTATCTCTGCTCCGGCAAGATTCACATTCGATGGAATCACATCAAGCCTTTCAAATTGAGTATGCTCAATGCACTCTCTGATCTGACATTCACCAATCATCAACTGATAAACGGTCAACTCCGCTGCATCCTTGTCTACTCCCAGACCGCTTGTTGTATTTCCCTGCGGATCAGTATCAACAACAAGAACCTTCTGTCCAAGCTCTGCCAGGCAGGATGACAGGTTAATGGCTGTAGTGGTCTTACCCACTCCGCCCTTTTGGTTTGCTACCGCAATAATTCTTCCCATTTGCATATCCTACCTTTTAATTCATTTTAAGTCATATTATAGATTTGCTATCATGTTGCTTACTCTCAGCTTTTTTGTTACATTATTATTTTACTTTATAAATG
The DNA here is from genome assembly GCA_050874845.1 of Eubacteriales bacterium. Classification (GTDB taxonomy): domain Bacteria; phylum Bacillota; class Clostridia; order Lachnospirales; family Lachnospiraceae; genus CAG-882. The sequence goes on from JBNMLM010000007.1 coordinate 5,537, forward strand.
ACTCACTGTTTTTTATTATAACAGCTTTAAATTATAAATACTACAATTTAATTGCAAAGAATACAATTTTTTTATAATTTCATGTTTCACGTGAAACATTATGATTACATAAAAACAAAAAACCCGGCAATGTTTCACGTGAAACATTGCCGGAACAACATCGTCATATCAATATGAAATCTTAATCAGGTTATTCTTAATCGCAAATACTGCTGCCTGCGTTCTATCAGATACCGAAATCTTCTTAAATATATTAGACACATGATTCTTGACTGTTCTTTCGCTTATGTTCAATCTGCTTGCAATTTCTTTGTTAAATAGTCCTTCTGCTAACAGCTTTAACACATCAATCTCTCTTCTTGTCAAATCATTCAATTTATCCATCGCCGTATCACGAACCGAAACCGTCTCATTCAGTATTGGCATCAACTCCGGTTCTATATAGAGTTCACCATTATAAACCGAATGAATAGCCTTTCTCAGAGTCGCCGAATCTGATTTCTTAAGTATATAGCCATCACATCCCATATCTACAGCCTTCATAAGTGAATCGGGATTATCCGTTGCTGTAAGGAAAAGAACCTTAGAATTAACCTTCTGGTCTTTCATTATCTCTAACACCTTCAAGCCATCCAGATTAGGCATATTAATGTCTAACAATACTATGTTAGGATTCATTTTACTGACAGCATTGAGACATTCATATCCATCTGCGGCTTCAGCAACAACATTGATGTCTCCTGTATTGTCAAGAATACACTTAACACCCTCTCTAACAATAGTATGATCATCCGCAATTATAACATTAATCGGCATCTACGCTTTCCTCCTTCAACATACCCGGCACATAATCACCAAAGTATATTTTCATATATGGATGCAAAAACTTATCCACATCAATATCATTAGTTATGTTTAATTTAATAAACTATTTATATATCTTAACACATGGTTTTACTGATACTCTTTAAAATAAGGCAGAATACATCAACAAGCTTCTGTATACCAATAACCACTCATATATTGTGTATAAAATCACACAATGTATGACATTATAACACAGAATCTCGCAATTATATATCTTATTGATAAGTCAAATATTTTTCCATAAATAGCTGAAATACCAACTAGTAAATTGGAACTATTATAAGTAATTATATACTATAATTTGCTTTTTGAAAAGCTTATAATCAAAAAAACATGCTTGTCAGTTAATTTGTATTATACTATACTGTATATAAAGTTTGTTTCAAACATAAGCAATTTGTTTCTGAGCGAAAACAAATTGCTTTTACGGCACAGTTTCAATTAAAATCGCTCAGAAATGAGGTTCGCATGAGTCACAACAAAAATAAACATCCTTTTCTGAAAATGACTGCTCTGGCACTTGGGTGCATGGCTGTCTACAACACCTATGAATACAGTAAGGCAACATCCGGCAACCACAATCATCGTGAAGAATGTCGCATATACACAGGACGCTTCGGCGATATATATTACAAGCATTATGGAAGCGGCAGCCCTGTCATTCTGCTACACACTCTTGAACCATCAGCTAACATGTCCGAGTGGATAGATACAGCAATAGAACTTGGCAAATCCCATTCCGTATACGTTATAGATTTGCCGGGATGCGGTTTTTCGGACAAGAGTACAATTGATTATTCCATCTATATGTATGCCCTCGCGGTTAACGATTTTGTGAAGAACAGAATTCTACGACACCATGACACAGCCACAGGAATACATGCCGCTGCTATATCGACATCATCTGCAATACTTGTCTGTGCGGCATTGACAACACCTAAGCTCTATTCCGGTTTATCCTTTATCAATCCGCAGGCAATGGAGACTACCTACTGCAATCCTTCTACCAAGCCTGTATTTGCAAAATGTGTTCGTGCTGTATATAACACTCCTATTATCGGTTCATTTATGTATAATCTTAAATATAACCGCGATGCCATAATGGACAGGCTGTCTAAGGTGTCCGGACTTGAAGTGGCACAGAAGAATGAGCTTGCCGATTCCATGTACGAGGCAGCTCACACCGGCGGCTATTACGGACGTTTTCTGCTGGCAAGCATACATGGCAACCTTTTAAACTCAGATATTGCGCGCATGCTGTCTAAGCTGTCAACACCTATACTCATTGTAACAGGCTCCGCCGACAAACAGGCAAAAAAAGCACTTGCAACCTTCGATATTGACAAGGAAAATATATCCTCAGTCATTCTTGAAGATATCAGCGCCCCACAGCTTGAATGTCCTGACAAGCTTGCCAAGGCACTCAACAGCTTCTTCAATTAAAATATAAAAAGCAAACATTTATGAGGCTGATATGCAGCAATTTATAAATTGCTGTATATCAGCCTACTGCAACGGCTCCTTCGCCGGCAGTCCTGCCTTTCTAGGATATTTCTTGGCGGTGGCTGCCGTCTTTTTTATTACAACAAATGTCCTGTCTATATCCGTATCAGGCAATGTGAGCTTATGTACGTCCGCTATCTCACCGCCTAACAGCTTTACGGCTCTCTCAGAGGCTTTAAGCTCATCGTCAAGCTGTCCCGCCTTATACGCGATAAAACAGCCGCCTACCTTGACATAAGGAAGGCAGTACTCACTCAAGGTCGACAGATTCGCCACTGCGCGCGATACGCACACATCGAATTTCTCACGATAATCCCTATTTTTCGCGTAGTCCTCCGCTCTTCCGTGGAGAGTCTCAATGTTCTTTAGGGTGGTCTGCTTGATAACCTCATCCAAGAACTTGATTCTCTTGTTGAGCGAATCTAAAAGGGTAAAATCCGTATCCGGGTACATTATCTTTAACGGTATGCCCGGAAAGCCCGCTCCCGTACCGATATCCACAACCCTGTCCGTTTTTTTGAAGGAATATACACAATTTACCGCAAGACTGTCCACAAAATGTTTAATAACAACCTCATCATATTCCGTAATACCTGTAAGGTTCATAAATTCATTCCACTCACACAGAATCTTATGGAAGCTGTTAAGCTGCTCACACTGCAAATCAGTCGCATTATAACCAATTTTTTCCAGACTATCTCTTAAAAAATCTGCCATCAACACTCTCCTAACTATTTTTATGTGTTATCTCTAAATGATATTTTCAGCCATACTATTTTCTGCTCTCAAGGTACACCAACAGCACTGTAATATCCGCCGGTGACACGCCGGAGATTCGCGAAGCCTGTCCGATAGAACGCGGTCTGAAGCTCTTAAGCTTCTGCCTTGCCTCAATTCTTAGGCTTCCGACCTCATCATAATCAATATTATCAGGTATAAGCTTCTTCTCAAGCTTCTTAAAATGCTCAACCTGCCTTAGTTCTCTCTCAATGTATCCCTGATACTTTATATTTATATTGACCTGCTCAATGACATCCCAAGGAAGAGGCTTTCTGTCCTTATCAAGCTCCGCAATTGTCTCATAATCGAGCTCAGGGCGCTTTATGAGGTCTGCAAGTGATACACCGTTGTTGAGCGCGGTGCTGTTGTGTCTTGCGAGGAAATCGCACACTTCGTTTGTTCCACCTATCATAACGCTGCTAAGGCGCTTTATCTCCTCAGCTATCGCTCTTCTCTTTTCCTCAACCTTTTCCATTCTCTCATCGGAAATAAGTCCAATCTCATGTCCCTTTGCCGACAGTCTTAAGTCCGCATTGTCCTGTCTTAAGAGCAGCCTGTACTCTGCCCTTGAGGTCATCATTCTGTAAGGCTCAGAGCTCTCCTTGGTGACAAGGTCATCTATGAGCACACCTATATAGGCCTCCGAACGGTCAAGAATCAAAGGTTCCCTTCCAAGGAGCTTCATTGCTGCGTTGATTCCGGCTATAAGTCCCTGAACTGCTGCCTCCTCATAGCCTGAGCTTCCGTTTATCTGTCCACCGGAAAAAAGTCCGTGAACATTCTTGAACTCAAGTGAGGACTTAAGCTCCACAGCATTGATACAGTCATACTCTATCGCATACGCGTTTCTTACAATCTTTACGTTTTCAAGTCCCGGAACAGTGCGGTACATCGCATACTGTACATCCTCCGGGAGCGAACTTGACATTCCGCCAAGATACATTTCGTTGGTATAATTGCCCTCCGGCTCAACAAAGACCTGATGTCTGTCCTTATCCGCAAATCTCACAACCTTGTCCTCTATGGATGGACAATAGCGCGGGCCTGTGCCCTCTATCTTTCCCGAATACAATGGGGAGCGGTCGAGATTATCCCTTATAATCTTGTGGGTTTTCTCATTGGTATATGTAAGGTAGCACGATACCTGCTCCTTCTGTATATCGTCCGGGTTGGTTGTGAACGAGAACGGAACAATGTGTTTATCGCCGAACTGCTCCTCCATCTTTGAAAAATCTATCGAGCGCTTGTCCACACGCGCCGGTGTACCCGTCTTAAAGCGTCTCACTTCGATTCCAAGCCTCTTTAGGGCATCGGTAAGATGATTGGCAGCCTGAAGCCCATTAGGGCCTGTATAGCTGCTCACATCGCCGTATATGCACCTTGCCTTTAAATATGTTCCTGTACAAAGCACAACTGCGCGGCAGTGATATACAGCTCCGGAATAGGTCTTTACACCTGTAACATTCTTGTCATCGTCCGTGAGAATATCCGCTACCTCAGCCTGACGAACGGTAAGGTGCTCCGTATTCTCAATAGTCCTTCTCATCTGCCTGCTGTACTCCGACTTGTCCGCCTGCGCGCGCAGGGAGTGAACTGCCGGTCCCTTGGAGCTGTTAAGCATCTTAGACTGAATAAATGTTTTGTCAATATTTTTGCCCATCTCTCCGCCCAATGCATCAAGCTCCCTCACAAGATGTCCCTTGGAGCTTCCGCCAATATTGGGATTACAAGGCATCATGGCAATGCTCTCAACACTCACCGTGAACATGATCGTCTCAAGCCCCAGCCTTGCACAGGCAAGTGCTGCCTCACATCCGGCATGGCCAGCACCTACAACTACAACATCATAATTTTCCTCAAGATAATTTTCCATTTTTTCACCCATGCGGCAACGCACGGCCTCTCTTTTCTATAATATTTCTTATTTTCCCATACAGAACTTGCCAAAAATCTCATTCACAAGGTCTTCCTCAACCGACTCACCGATAACCTTGCCAAGCTCCTCATAAGCATTCATAAGGTCAATCGTTAACAAATCCTCCGGAACCGACATAGCTGCTCCGTCCTTGACAAGCAGAAAGCTCTCCTTAGCCTGCTGTAGTGCATCCTTCTGCCTTGCGCGCGTAATCATGACCTCATCGTTATAGGAAATCTCTCCTCCTAAGAACATCTCTTCAAGCTTTTTCTCAAGCTCATCGATTCCTGACTGCTCCTTGGCTGAAATGCTTATAACCGGACAATCAATAAAGCCCTTGATGTCCTCCTCTGTTGTCTTAGCCTGAAGGTCGGATTTATTCAGAAGAACTATTACCTTTCCCTGAATACCTTCGTTAATCATGGATATGATATCCATGTCATTGTCATCAAGCCCTGTGGAGCCATCCACAACATATATAATCAAATCTGCTTCTCTGGCAAATCTTCTCGACTTATCCACACCAAGCTTTTCCACAATATCCTCAGTCTGTCTTATGCCCGCCGTATCGATGAGCTTCAGTATGATTCCATGCAGGTTAATCTGCTCCTCAAGGGTATCCCTCGTAGTCCCCGCAATGTCCGTAACTATGGCTCTTTCCTCGCCTAAAAGAGTGTTTAAAAGACTGGATTTTCCGGCATTGGGTTTACCCAGTATAACGGTTCTCACACCCTCAGTAAATATCTTACCGTTGTCAACACTTTTCAACAACTTATCCACAGCATTTATCCACTTATCCACATAGTTATCCAACTTATCCACAAAGTTATCCAGACTAATGTGCTCAGGATCGTCCAAAGCCGCCTCAATAAAGGCTATGTTGTATATAAGCTCTTCCCTGATTTTTTTAATCTCTGTGGATAACTTTCCATTTAACATGTTCACAGAGCTTTTTAACGCATAATTATTTTTTGCGTTTATGACGTCAATAACCGCCTCCGCCTGTGCAAGGTCAATTCTTCCATTTAAGAACGCCCTCTTCGTAAATTCTCCCGGTTCTGCCGGTCTTGCACCGTTTCTTAAGACAAGCTCAAGAATCCTTCTGGTCACATACGCGCCTCCATGGCAGTCAATCTCCACCACATTCTCGCGCGTGTATGTGTTAGGCGCCTTCATAACCAGCACAAGAGCCTCATCAATAAGCTCCTCACCGTCATATATATGTCCATAATGAGCCATATGGCTCCTTGATTCCGATAATTTTTTATTATTTTTTCCCCTAAAAACCCTGTCTGCAACCGTAATTGCATCATCACCGCTTATTCTTACAATGCCAATCCCGGCATTACCCATACCTGTCGCAATCGCAGCAATCGTTTCACGACTCTCCATACTTATCCTCATTTCTATATAACTTAAAAAGATGTGCACATATTCGCATACGCACACATCTTGATAATATGTTACTTTTAAGTTGAATGCAAGAATATTTTACGCATTTCTCTTCAAATATACAACTACATGACGGAAAGGCTCCTCGCCCTCGCTTCTTGTTGATACATACTTGTCATTCTGAAGTGCGGAATGTATGATTCTTCTCTCATACGGATTCATCGGCTCAAGAGAAACAGGCTTTCTGGTTCTCTTAACCTTGTATGCAATATTCTTTGCAAGAGACTCGAGTGTCTCCTTTCTTCTTGCACGGTAATTTTCGGTATCTAACTTCACACGAAAATATCCGTCTGCTTCCTTGTTAGCCACAAGGCTTACAAGATACTGTAATGAGTCAAGTGTCTGACCTCTCTTACCGATAAGAACTCCCATGTTCTCGCCGACAAGCTCTATATCAACGGAGCCTTCGTTCTCATCAATAACTACCTTGACCTCAGCTTCCATACCCATTGCCTCTAAAACATCGCCAAGGAACTTCTTGATTGCCGGTTCCATATTCTCACCTGCAACCGGTCTCTTAGAAGGCTTGTCCATATTTTCTTCTGTCTTTGGGGCAGGAGTGCTCTTAACCTGTACCGGCTTCTCAGTATTGACAGGCTTTACAATATTCTCTGAAGCTCTTTTAAATTCATTCTTAGGTGCCTGAGTATCCTCTTTCTTAACTTCAGGCTTCTTAACAGGCTTGCTCTCCTGCTTAGGAGCCGCTACTGTCTCTTTGACAACCTGCTCAAATTCATCCTGTGCATCAGCTATGCGAACCTTAATCACTGCAGGACGTCTGTTGATTCCCAAAAATCCGTTGCTTCCCTTGTCAACTACCTCATACTCAAGCTTATCGCTTGTCACAGAAAGCTTAATAGTCGCATTAGTAATGGCTTCGTCTACCGTTTTACCGGTAATCTCTATATATTCCATATCACTGTCCTCCAATACTAATTCTTTGAATTTTTCTCATTGTACATCTTAACCATATTTGCCTTTGCCGCAAGTGAACCCGGCTTCGCGTTCTGGTTGTAATATTCTGTAGATTCTTTGATTTCCTTGGCGCGCTCGCCTCTTCTGGCAACCTCGTCCTCTTTCTTCTGAACAGCCTCCTCATAGTTAGTTACCGCTGAGGTATCAACCTTCTTAGGAGGAAGTCCCTTCTTGGCTCTCTTCTTATTAACCTTCTCCATGTTCTTGGCGATGAGCTCTTCTACATCAACCTTGTCCATGTACTTGTTAATAAAAATCTGCTGTATACACTGCACAACGCTACCCATAATCCAGTAAAGTCCGAGACCACTAGGCATGGAAATACAGAACACAGCCGAAATAATAGGCATCATTGTGTTCATCATCTTCATTGACTGTGCTGCAGTGTTGTTCTCGTCATCATTATTCACAGGGTTCTTAGCCTGCATAAGCTTTACAGAAAGCCACTGTGTAAGACCGGCAAGAAGAGGAATTAAAAGTGCAAGGCTGAGCTTAAAGCCCGGAGCTGTTGCTAAGTTAATTCCAAAGAAATTGTTTACATGTAAAATCTGCTCAGACTGCTGTGCTATCGTGTCGGAAATTCCGTTTCCATAGCTTGAAAAAGCATTCTGAAGTGTCTCCCACTGATCTGAAGAAAATGCATTTAAGAACTTAAGAAGTGCATCCTCTGTATCATAAGTTGCTGTGGTAAGTCCACTGTCAATAAGTACCTGACTGTAATTCGCTACACCTGTTATCGCGCTGATTACAGGCTCAAATAACGCCTTTACTCTCGGAACATAATATGGAATATCACGAACTACCGCGAAAATTCCGTAGAAAATAGGAAGCTGTATAAACATCTGAAGGCATCCGCCTGTAGGAGATGTTCCATACTTCTCGTAGACAGCCTTTGTCTCAAGCTGCATCTTCTGCATGGACGCAGTATCGTTTTTACCCTTGTATTTATTCTGAATTGCCGCAAGCTCAGGCTGCATCATAGCTGACAGCTTGGAGAATCTCTGCTGCTTTATTGTCATAGGCATCATCATAAGCCTTACAATAATTGTAAACAGAATAATACATAATCCGATGTTAAAACCACCGGTGATAAAGAACAACGCCTGCATAATATAGCCCATTAACAAGGCGATAAAATCGATAATATCACCAAGAATAGGCACTCTTAATAAAATCATTGTTATTCCTATTCCTTCCCGGTCATTATCATACTCGATGAAAATAACCCATTATATTTAGAAAGACCTGAGGTTTTCTAAAATCAGAACCATATTCTTACCATAACCTGAACCTAGCGGTTCCATCATAATTTAAACCGTCGGCTCCGCCATAATTTGAACCTACGGTTCAAATTATTAATAGTTGGACCATAGGTCCAACTAATGTTATGGTACGGGGTCATACCCTCCCTTTGCAAAAGGGTTACACCGAAGTATTCTCTTTGTTGTCAGATAGCTCCCCTTAAGGGCGCCGTATTTCTCAATAGCCTCGATGGCATACTGAGAACAGGTTGGAGTGTATATACAGGTTGGATATTTTTTCATTGGCGATAAAAACTTTCTGTAAAATCTTACCATAGCTATCAACAGCTTTTTCATTTACAATCATTCACCTCGATAAATTCCATGCAGCTTACATATATGAATAAGTGCGCTCTGCGTATCTGCAAAGCCCTTGCCCTTATGTGCTGCTCTTGAAATAATCACAATGTCATAACCTGTCCGTATACTATTGTAATTGAGTCTGCACGCTTCTCTTATAAGCCTCGTGAGACGATGCCGGACAATACTATTCCCGACTTTCTTACTCACAGATATACCTATTCTGGTAATATCCGTTCCATTCTCCAAAACATACATGACCAGATACTTATTGGCATAAGACTTACCACTCTTATATACCTTTTGAAAATCGATGTTTTTTTTCAAAGTCTCATAACTGCTCATGCTTCTAACTTCCTCCTATGATTTTTCATAGAAAAAAGGCCACACACCTGCGGCCTATACTGTTAAGCTCTTTCTTCCCTTAGCTCTTCTTGCAGATAAAACCTTTCTGCCGTTTGCTGTGCTCATTCTTGCTCTGAAACCGTGAACCTTGTTTCTCTGTCTCTTCTTTGGATGGAATGTCTGCTTCATGTTCTGTTGCACCTCCTTTTTGATAATGATATGGCATAAGTAGGTAAGCATATCATACTATAATTAAAACATCGTTTTCATTTTATTCATTTTCACAAATAAAGTCAAGCTTTTTTTCATTACAGCCCCCATTATTTTGTGTTTATTCAGGTGATTATTGACAACCACTTTATCCACAAAAAGTTATCCCAAAAGTTATCCCCAAATTGTGGATAAGTTGTGGATAAGTCTGTTGATTAATGTTATTAACCTGTTAATTTTATCCACGAAGTCCCTATTTTAGGGTATGGATAATGTTGATTAAGATATTCACAATATTCACAAAGAGAATTTTTACTACTTCATAATTTTTCTGAAAGATATAGTATATGCAACCTTTATAAAATTATTATGTAAACCAATTATTTATATATACTTTTCCGACAGCTCTCCACTTATTTTCTCTCCCAAACTGAGATATTCCATTGAAAATTAGCTCATTTTAAGGTATAATAGATTAGAATGACACAAAATGGGGGAATTATCGATGATTATTGAAATTAAAGAAAAATGGCCTGAGATTTTAGAGACCATAAAGAATGAACATGAGATCAGTGATGTTTCTTTTAAGACCTGGCTTCAGCCTCTTGTTCCTTACGATACACATGACAACGTGTTATTTCTGCTTCTTCCCGACGAGAGAATGGGTCAGAACTATATTAACTATATAGATAAGAAATACACTGTTCCTCTGAAGGTTGCCGTAGCTGAATGTACCGGATTAGAACTCGATATACAGTTTATTTTTCCAAGCCAGACCGCAGATATCGACAGGCTTGTAAATTCATCCTCCAACGTGAATAATGCCAAACCTATTGTTTCTGTCTCCGCCCCTTCCGATGAGACCTTCGAAAAGGCGGGACTCAACAGAAAATATACTTTTGATACTTATGTCGTTGGTGATAATAACAGCTTCGCCCACGCTGCGGCTGTAGCTGTTGCCGAATCACCTGCCGAGATTTACAATCCTCTTTTCATTTACGGAGGAGTTGGTCTTGGAAAAACGCATATCATGCAGTCTATAGGTAACTACATCCTCACCAAGGATCCTACCAAGAAGGTCATGTATGTTACCTCCGAGGCATTTACCAATGAACTGGTCGAATCCATCAAGAATGACCGTACCAATACCAATCAGAAGTTCCGCGATAAATACCGCAAGGTTGACGTGCTGCTTATCGATGATATTCAGTTTATCGCAGGTAAGGAAAGTACTCAGGAGGAGTTCTTCCATACCTTCAATGCTCTGCGTGAATCCAAGAAGCAGATTGTTATTTCGTCCGATCGTCCGCCTAAGGACATTGCTACATTAGAGGACAGGCTTCGTTCGAGATTCGAATGGGGTCTCACGGTTGACATCGCTCCGCCTTCCTATGAGACAAGAATGGCTATTCTCCGCAAGAAGGCTGAATTTGAAAACCTTAATGTTCCTAATGAGATATTAGAGTACATTGCCAACAATATTAAATCCAACATCCGTGAGCTTGAGGGTTCTCTCACCAAGCTCACAGCCTACGCTAAATTTACACATAACGATCTGAGCATTGCCCTTGCTGAGGAGGCGCTCCGCGACATCATCTTCCCTAATGAGACAAGGGATGTCACACCCGACCTCATCATCAAGACTGTGTCGGACCATTTCAATATTACGCCTGCCGATATCACATCCCACAAGCGCAATAAGGAAATTGTTTACCCTCGCCAGATTGCTATGTATCTTTGTCGTGCAATGACTGATGTGCCGCTTGCAACTATCGGGAAGCTTATAGGTAACCGCGACCACACCACAGTTATTCACGGCGCGGACAAGATATCCGATGCTATTAAAAATAATGAACAGACTAAGGAACTTATTGATATTCTTATAAAGAAGATTAACCCATCATAGAATTTAATAAGTTATCACCATTATTTTATACACATTATAATAAGGAAGAAACTCGTTATTCTTTGTGGATAAACCGCTGAATAACCTTGTGGATAACTGTTGATAAATGTTAGTTTTCTGTGCATAAACTGTTTTTCTGTCCACATACATTTTGAGGTTTTATTTTTGTCCACATTGCCTTAACAGCTTGTCCTTTGATTATTAACATACTTATTCTTTTTCTGAAACCCTTAATTTTCGCGGCTTCAGAGGGGTTATCAACATATTCACACCCCCTACTACGACTACTGCTGAATATTTTTATTAATTTATTAACAGCACTCCACTGTGCATTTCTTTTGAAAGGAGAATTAACAATGAAAATCATTTGCAATAAATCAGACTTATTATCAGGTGTAAGCATAGTTTTAAAAGCGATACCTTCCAGAACTACAATGACTATTCTCGAATGTATTTTAATCGATGCTTCTGCCGGAGAAATTAAACTCACCGGTAATGATATGGAGCTTGGCATTGAGACAATTATCAAAGGTGAAATCGAACAGCGCGGAAAGGTTGCTATCGATGCTAAGATTTTTTCCGATATTATAAGAAAGCTTCCTGATAGTGAAGTTACCATTGAAACGGATGAGAATTATGTTGCACGTATTACCTGTGAAAAAGCTAACTTTACAATTGCCGGTAAATCAGGAGAAGATTTTTCATGTCTGCCTTATGTAGATAAGGACAGATTTATTGAACTTTCCAAGTTCTCTCTTAAGGAATTGATAAGACAGACCATTTTTTCAATAGCCGATTCTGAGAGTACCAACAGAATTATGACCGGCGAACTTTTTGAGGTTAAAGATAATAATCTTCGAGTTGTTTCACTTGATGGTCACAGAATTTCTATAAGAAATATTGAACTTAAGGAATCCTATGAACCTATTAAAGTAATTGTTCCGGGAAAGACACTCAATGAAATCAGCAAGATTCTCTCCGCTGAGACTGATGAGAACGTGAGCATTTTCTTTACCGACAATCATATTTTATTTGAATTTGATGAGACGAAGGTTGTTTCAAGACTCATCGACGGAGAATTTTTTAAGATAGACCAGATGCTCTCTAAGGATTATGAGACGAAGGTTGTCATTAACAAAAAGGAATTTTTGGATTGTATCGACCGTTCAATGCTACTTGTTAAAGAGGGAGATAAGAAGCCTATTATTGTAAATATTACGGACGGCACTCTTGAGATAAAGATTAACTCCCCTATTGGTTCCATGAACGAGGATATTGATATTACCAAGGAAGGCAAAGATATAATGATTGGCTTTAATGGCAGATTCCTCATGGATGCGCTTAAAGTTATAGATGATGAACAGATTTCTATATATCTCATGAACTCGAAGGCGCCTTGCTTTATCCGCGATGACAAGAATGAATATGTATATCTGATTCTGCCTGTAAATTTTAACAACTATTAAAATAAACAATAATATAATTGAACTACACTCAGGTGCATATAATAATTTTTATGCATAATTATGCTGTATAATTATGCATAAAGAATAAATATTAGATAACATTGCATATTTATTCATAAACACTATGCACACATAGCTTCAGCTAAAAAAATATTATATTTAATAATATATTAAGATAACTCTTAAATGTATTTGAAGGAAAAGTATTATGTACGAATGTGTAAGAAAGGGAAAATATGGAAATAATTAAATTACGCGATGAATTTATAAAGCTTGGACAGGCGTTAAAGGCAGCTGGTCTTGTTGAATCGGGAGTTGACGCCAAGCTTGTAATACTTGACGGACAGGTAAAGGTTAATGGTGCTGTGGAGCTTCAGAGAGGCAAGAAGCTTCATGCAGGTGATGTTGTTGAGTATGATGGAGAAACTATCAGAATAGAGGAATAGACATGGTTATCGAAGCTCTTGATTTGCAAAATTACAGAAATTATGAGCTCCTTGGCATGAAGTTTTCGCCGCAAACCAATATTCTTTATGGTGACAACGCGCAGGGAAAGACAAATATACTTGAGGCAATATATGTAGCCGGTACTACCAAGTCACACAGAGCCAGCAAGGACAGGGAGATGATTGCCTTTGACAGCGATGAAGCCCATATTAAGATGTTTGTGAGAAAGCACAATATTCCTCACAGAATAGATATGCATCTTAAGAAGGCAAAAGCTAAGGGCGTGGCGATAGACGGAATACCGATAAAAAGGGCAGTGGATCTGCTTGGAATAATCAATATAGTGTTCTTTTCCCCCGAGGATCTCAACATAATTAAGAGCGGACCTGCTGAGCGCAGACGATTTATGGATATGGAGCTGTGCCAGCTAGACAAGATATATGTTCATAATCTGGTCAATTATAACAAGGTTCTTCTTCAGCGCAATAAGCTTTTGAAGGATATATCCTTTAATCCGTCACTTGCGGATACACTGGATGTGTGGGATGAACAGCTTGTAAGCTATGGACTTGAGCTTATAAAGATAAGGCAGAGGTTTGTAGAAAATCTGAATGGTATTATATTTGATATACATGACAGGCTGTCCGGCAACAAGGAGCAGTTAAAGCTTGTATATGAGCCTGATGTGACGGAGGCTGATTTTAAGACTAAGCTAGCTTCCTCGCGCGATAGAGATATCAGGCAGAAGACCACAGGTTATGGACCACATCGTGATGATATGAATTTTCTGTTGGGAGATATGGATGTAAGGAAGTACGGCTCGCAGGGGCAGCAGAGAACCTGTGCGCTGTCTCTTAAGCTGTCGGAGATAGAGCTTGTAAGGAATATCACAGGAGATACCCCGGTGCTGCTGCTTGATGATGTCTTTTCGGAGCTTGATGCAAACAGACAGAATTATCTTTTGGACAGTATAAGCGACGTACAGACTATTGTCACATGTACGGGACTTGATGAATTTATAAATAACCGTTTTCACTTGGACAAGGTATTCTATGTGACGAACGGACATGTTATAGAGAAAAACTGAGGCGCTGTACAATAGGTGTGCAGTGGCGGATTGATGTATATGGAGGCGCTGTTGCCGTATATATCAGAATTTGAGAATATTTTAGTTAGCGCAGAAATGAGGAAAGCATGGAAAATAACTACGGAGCTGACCAGATACAGATTTTAGAGGGACTTGAAGCTGTAAGAAAAAGACCCGGAATGTATATCGGCAGTACATCATCAAAGGGACTTCATCATCTGGTATATGAGATAGTTGACAACTCGGTTGATGAGGCATTGGCAGGATACTGTACAGAAATTGATGTACAGATTAACGCAGACAATTCAATTACCGTAACGGACAACGGAAGAGGCATTCCGGTAGGAATCAACGCCAAGTCCGGGCTTCCTGCGGTACAGGTTGTATTTACGATACTTCATGCCGGCGGAAAGTTCGGTGGTGGAGGCTACAAGGTATCGGGAGGTCTGCACGGAGTAGGTGCGTCCGTTGTCAATGCTCTTTCTGAGTGGCTTGAGGTAAAGGTATGCCGTGACGGCAACATATATGAGCAGAGATATGAGAGAGGCAAGGTTATGTATCCTCTTAAGATTGTCGGAAGCTGCGACCATGAAAAGACAGGAACGAAGGTTACATTCCTGCCGGATAAGGAAATCTTCGAGGATACTGTATATGATTTTGACGTATTGAAGAACCGGCTCAGAGAAATGGCATTCCTCACAAAGGGAATCAAGATTATACTCAGGGATGACAGAGAGGATAAAAAAGAGAAGATATTCCACTATGAAGGCGGTATAAAGGAATTTGTTCAGTACTTAAACCGCAGCAAGACTCCGCTCTATGAGAATATTATTTACTGTGAAGGCACTGTAAATAATATTTCTGTTGAAGTTGCTTTCCAGCACAATGATGACTACAATGAGAGTATTTATTCATTTGTAAATAATATCAATACACCTGAGGGTGGTATGCACCTTACAGGCTTTAGAAATGCCATAACAAAGACCTTCAATGACTATGCGCGTTCTAACAAGCTGTTAAAGGACAGCGAACAGAATCTTACCGGAGAGGATATAAGAGAGGGGCTTACCGCCATTGTCAGCGTTAAGATCGAGAATCCTCAGTTCGAGGGTCAGACGAAGCAGAAGCTTGGAAACAGTGAGGCTAGAGGAGCTGTTGACAATGTTGTAACAGAACAGCTTACATATTTCCTTGAGCAGAATCCGACAGTTGCCAAGCTGATATGCGAGAAGTCACTTCTTGCCCAGAGGGCGAGGGAGGCAGCAAGAAAGGCGCGTGACCTCACAAGAAGAAAGACTGCTCTTGAATCGATGAGCCTTCCGGGTAAGCTTGCCGACTGTTCGGACAAGGACCCTAAGAATTGTGAAATATTTATCGTAGAGGGTGATTCCGCCGGCGGCTCGGCTAAGTCCGCGCGAAGCCGTGCAACACAGGCTATTCTTCCTCTCAGAGGAAAGATACTCAATGTGGAGAAGGCAAGACTTGATCGTATACTTGGAAATGCGGAGATAAAGGCTATGATTACCGCATTCGGAACAGGTATACATGAGGATTTTGATATAAGCAAGCTTCGTTATCACAAGATTATCATTATGACCGATGCCGATGTCGACGGTGCGCATATTGCTACACTTATGCTCACCTTCCTGTATCGATTTATGCCTGAGCTTATCAAGCAGGGCTATGTATATCTTGCACAGCCGCCTCTTTACAAGCTTGAGAAGAACAAGAAGGTATGGTATGCGTACTCCGACGAGCAGCTCAATGATATTCTTACCGAGGTAGGACGTGACCAGAATAACAAGATTCAGCGTTATAAGGGACTTGGTGAGATGGACGCAGACCAGCTCTGGGAGACTACAATGGACCCTGAGAAGAGAATCTTAAAGAAGGTATTCTACGATGAGGACTACGCTTCTGAGATTGATGTAACCTTCTCAACTCTCATGGGCGACAACGTGGAGCCGAGAAGAGAGTTCATTGAGGCGAATGCGAAGTTCGTGAAGAATTTGGATATATAAATTATAATATTTGGAGGAAATTTTAATGGATGAACATATCTTTGATAAGGTTCATGATGTAGACCTCAAAAAGACTATGGAGGACTCATATATAGACTACGCGATGAGTGTTATCGCCGCGCGAGCACTTCCTGATGTAAGGGATGGTCTTAAGCCGGTACAGCGTAGAATACTTTACTCTATGATAGAGCTCAACAATGGTCCGGACAAGCCACACAGAAAGTGTGCGCGTATTGTCGGTGATACCATGGGTAAATATCACCCACATGGTGATTTATCTATCTATGATGCTTTGGTAAAGCTTGCACAGGATTTTTCGACTAGATATCCGCTTGTTGATGGACACGGTAACTTCGGTTCTGTCGACGGTGACGGTGCTGCTGCCATGCGATATACGGAGGCGAGACTCAGCAAGATTTCCATGGAGATGTTAGCTGATATCGATATGGATACGGTTGATTTTACACCGAACTTCGATGAGACGGAGAAGGAGCCGTCGGTGCTCCCTTCGAGATATCCTAACCTCATGGTAAACGGAACATCAGGTATCGCCGTAGGTATGGCTACCAATATTCCGCCTCACAATCTTCGCGAGGTTATAGCCGCTGTTGTCAAGATTATTGACAATGAGGTTGAGAATGACAGGGAGACAGATATAGAAGAACTCATGGACATTGTCAAGGGACCTGATTTTCCTACAGGAGCCATGGTCATCGGAAAGAGAGGAATTGAGGAGGCGTACCGCACAGGACGAGGCAAGATTAAGGTTCGTGCAGTGACCGACATAGAGGCTATGCCTAACGGCAAGAGCCGTATTATCGTGTCTGAGATTCCGTATATGGTCAACAAGGCAAATCTTATCCAGAAGATAGCAGAGCTTGTCAAGGATAAGAAGATAGATGGAATAACGGACTTAAGGGATGAGTCCGACAGACAGGGTATGAGAATATGCATTGAGCTTCGCAAGGATGCCAATGCCAACATAGTTTTAAACCAGCTCTACAAGCATACGCAGATGCAGGATACCTTCGGTGTAATCATGCTTGCACTTGTAGACCAGCAGCCTAAGGTATTGAACCTCAAGGAGATGCTCGGTTATTACCTTCTTCACCAGAAGGATGTTGTCACAAGAAGAACCCGCTATGAGCTTAACAAGGCAGAGGCGCGTGCACATATCTTAGAGGGCTTGATGATTGCTCTTGACAACATCGATGAGGTCATAAGCATAATCAGAAGCTCCGAGAATGTTGCCGCAGCTAAGGCAAGACTCATTGAGCGCTTCGGTCTTTCGGATGCACAGGCGCAGGCTATCGTTGATATGCGTCTTAGAGCACTTACAGGCTTGGAGAGAGAGAAGATTGAGCAGGAGTTAGCCGCACTCAGGGCGAGAATAGAGGAGTTGAAGGAGATTCTGGCAGACGAGAAGAAGCTTCTCATGGTTATCCGTAAGGAGATTATTGCAATCTCCGATAAGTATGGTGATGACAGAAGAACATCAATCGGCTACGATGAGTCCGAAATCAACATGGAGGACTTAATTCCTGATGAGAGCACAGTTATAGCTATGACGAATCTTGGATATATCAAGAGAATGACACTTGATAACTTCAAGAACCAGAACAGAGGCGGACGCGGAATAAAGGGCATGCAGACGATAGATGAGGACTACATAGAAGACCTGTTTATGACAACAACGCACAAGAATCTTCTGTTCTGTACAAGTCTTGGACGTATCTACCGCATGAAGGCTTATGAGATACCGGAGGCGAGCCGTACCGCGAGAGGAACAGCTATTGTGAATCTTTTACAGCTTATGCCGGGAGAGAAGATAAGTGCAATCATACCTGTTAATGGTATAAAAGATGACACATATCTTTTCATGTGCACTAAGAACGGTATTGTAAAGAGAACTCCGGCAAAAGAGTATGCCAACATTCGTAAGACCGGTATACAGACAATCACACTCAGAGATGATGATGAGCTTATTGAGGTTAAGGAGACGGACGGAAACAAGGATATAATACTTGTGACAAAGCTTGGTATGTGTATACGCTTCAATGAGCAGGATGTAAGACCTACCGGAAGAAGCGCTATGGGTGTAATCGGTATGAACCTTATCGCTGATGATGAGGTTGTCGGAATGCAGCTTGATACACAGGGTGAGGAGCTTTTGATAGTTTCTGAAAACGGTCTCGGAAAGAGAACAAGGACTGAAGAATTTACCGTACAGCACAGAGGCGGTAAGGGAATCAAGTGCTATAAGATTAACGATAAGTCCGGAAATGTAGTAGGTGTAAAGGCTGTTAATCAGGGCAGAGAGATTATGATAATCACAACAGAGGGCGTCATAATCCGTATGCAGGTGGCAGGAATATCGGTACTTGGCAGAAATACATCGGGAGTCAAGCTTATAAATCTTGACGAAGGTGTCAGGGTTGCAAAGGTAGCTAAGGTTCGCGAGGGCGATGAGACGAAGGAAGAGGACGATGATGCTGCACAGACTGATGGAACAGTTGAAGAATAATAAGAAAAGCGTATTTAACTATGCAGCACAGCTTGTCATTCTGCTTGTGGTAATAAAGTATTTCTATGACATGATTAACCCGATAATAAGGGTCGCACAATATAGTCATCCAACTATGGATGACTATTGGATGACGACCTATGTGCATGAACAATGGCTGGAGAATCATTCGGTCTTAGGCTTTATTGCAGCAGCATTCAGGTATGCGATAGGAATTTACAAGACATGGGATGGCAATTTCTTAAGCATGTTTATCACAAGCATGTCACCGGCAGTATTTGGAGATTATGCGTATTCCTTTACGTTCTATTTTATGTTCGTGACATTCTGTATAGGCTCATTGACAGCAATGTATGCCATACTTTACAGGCGATTCCGTATGCCTGTAATCAACTGTGTGAGCATGACACTGCTGTTTATTGCATTTTTTATGAATTATCTTGTCAATGCGGGTGAGGGTCTGTACTGGTGACCGGGTGTCGCCAACTATACCTTCTTCTTTGGCATGTTTATGTTCGCGCACAGCATGTTTGCGTTATACTGGGAGAGTCATAGGAAGGTATTCCTTGTCATTGCAAGCATATTTATGTTTTTAGTGGGACTTGGAAATCCTTTTACGTCACTTGTGAGTGCATGTCTGTGTGTGTATGAGGTTGCATTTACAATCTATGAGAAAAGGACGGCAAAGACGCTCAACTGGATTCCGCTTGTATGTGCAGCTGCGGGGCTTATAGTTGTAGTGGCTGCTCCGGGAAACAAGAGCAGAATGCCGATTGGACATCTGGGTGTTTTTGAGACAATCAAGGCTTGCTTTGTTGAAGGAACAATACTGATAAAGGCCATGAACAAGCCTTCGATGTATTTTTACTATGGTATGACGGCGATTATCTCATTCTGGAGCTTTTATGGGTGTTCGGATGGAAGGGAGAGAAAATTTAAGCTTCCGATTCCGGTAAGTGTTCTGCTTCTCTGTCTCTACTACGCCTCATTTTCTCCTACAAAGTACACTCAGTCCGGGTATTACGGAAGGGTGCTTGACACCAATTTCTTTGTAATGATGACGATGTTCACAATAATTATCATGTATCTGTGCGCGTGGGTGGCACTGTGGCTGAAGGGAAGGTTTAATAAGGCGGCGGTCAACTATGCGGTTGGATTTATCGCAGTGTGCACAGTGATATTGAGTGTAAAGACCTTGAAAAAGCCGGATTACCTCAATTCATCGGTGGCGTCCATGGCAGCAGGAGCACTGCAGTTCGGAACGGTTCAGGAGTATGACAGGATACTTGATGAGAGATATGAGGAGCTGGCAAACAGCCCTTATTGGGATGTATATATCACAAGAGCACCTTATGTGCCTATGTTTTACCATGATGATGATTCTTCGCGTCAGGCAATAGCAGATTAC
Organism: Eubacteriales bacterium; assembly: GCA_050874845.1. Classification (GTDB taxonomy): domain Bacteria; phylum Bacillota; class Clostridia; order Lachnospirales; family Lachnospiraceae; genus CAG-882. Next base: position 26,044 of record JBNMLM010000007.1, read on the forward strand.
TACAGAAAGAATGTAATCATAACTGAATAAAAGTCAGGAGAATAGCGATGAGAAATATTAGTGCTGAAATTATAACAAATAACATCAAAGAAATGTGCATAGAGGCGAACCATTTTCTCTCGCCGGATATGAGGAGGGTATTTGAGAAGGCTGCCGATGAGGAGACCTCCGCACTTGGAAAACAGATTTTGGGACAGCTTAAGGAGAATCTTGAGATTGCGGGAACCGATATGATTCCGATATGTCAGGATACCGGAATGGCTGTTGTATTTATGAAGGTAGGTCAGGATGTACATATTGAGGGCGGTTCTCTCACCGATGCAATCAATGAGGGCGTAAGACAAGGCTATGTGGAGGGCTATCTGCGCAAATCGGTTGTGAAGGATCCTATTGAGAGGGAGAATACCAAGGACAACACTCCTGCTGTCATTCACTATGATATCGTGCCGGGTGATAAGCTCGACATAACGATTGCACCTAAGGGCTTCGGAAGTGAGAACATGAGCCGCGTGTTCATGTTAAAGCCTGCCGATGGAATAGAGGGCGTCAAGGATGCCATACTCACTGCGGTAAAGGATGCGGGGCCTAACGCGTGTCCGCCCATGGTTGTCGGTGTCGGCATAGGGGGTACCTTTGAGAAGTGTGCGCTCCTTGCAAAGAAGGCTCTTACAAGGGATTTGGATGGGGAAAGACCATCGGGCTATGTGCGTGAGCTTGAGGACGAGATGCTTGAGAAAATCAACGCTCTTGGAATCGGTCCGGGAGGACTTGGAGGCTCTAAGACTGCACTTGCGGTCAATGTTGAGACGTACCCGACACATATTGCGGGACTTCCCGTGGCGGTCAATATATGCTGTCACGTCAACAGGCATGTGCACAGGGTTATATAAGCTATAATATTGGGGTTAAAAGGATTTGCAGATATGAAAAAGAAGATAAATGTATATCTGGCTGTAGAGCTTGTGCTGTGCGCAGTTTTCCTTGCATGGTTTGTATATATGATATATCCGGTCATGCATATTGCGCAGTACGCACATTCCACAACGGATGATTACTGGATGAGCTTTGCGGTTCACAGGGTATGGGAATCAACCCATTCGGCGGCAGGCGCATTGAAGGAGGCACTCAACACGGCGGTGCTTGCTTGGAAATACCACAGCGGGTGCTTTATAAGCATGTTTGTGACGGCTCTGTCACCTGTGGCATTCAATGAAAAATATTACATGTATGCGGCTTATGCGACCTTGATTATCCTTATGGCAGCAGTCATTGTTAATTCCTATGCTGCAATGAGAAAGGTTTTAAAGCAGTCCGTGCCGTTTACACTTATTATCGCCGGAATGACATTATATCTTCTGATAAATTATCTCCCATCACCGGGGGAGGCATTCTACTGGTGGCCGGGAGCGTCGAATTATACGATATTTTTTGCAGTGTTTTTACTGGTTCAGGCATTTACACTGCTCTACATGCAGAATAACAGCATAGTATGTCTTGTCATAGCATGTGTGCTGTCATTCATTTCATGTCAGGGAAATCTGCTCACCGCGCTGTCGGGCACATGTATATTGTTCCTTGAAATGCTGTACATGACAAAAAAGAACGGCATTAGAAAAAATGGTGTCCTCATAATATTTATTCTTAGCCTGATAAGTCTTATGCTAAGCGTTCTTGCTCCGGGCAATTATGTAAGGGGAGCGCAGGATGTCGGTAAGCTGGGATTTGTTGAGACAGTTGTCACATCAATAAAAAATGGCAGCATATTTTTTGTTTCATATCACAAAAACGGAACAATGCCGTACTACATATTCATCGCACTGGCGGTGTTGTTCTCATTTCTAAGGAGTGATTGCAGGTATAGGTTCAGATATCCGCTGGCGTTTGTCGCGGTGGCATATCTCACATACTGTGCTTCACTTGCTCCGGTGGAATTTACAGGGATACCTTATTACGCCAGAGTGCTTGATCTGGTATATTTTAACTCCGTGCTTGTCACAATCGTATGTATCGTGTATGTGATGGGTTATGTGAGCACACTGATTAAGAAAAAGACAGCTATAGCGGAGAGAAAAAGTAATATATTTGCGGTGCTGTTTGGCGCTACATGTGTTGTCATGCTGGTATTTTCAATGCTTGATAAGAGCAACACAACCTCACATGCGGCGAGGGTTCACCTGAATAATGGCGATGCACAGAGATTTGACAAGAGGATTGATGACAGATTTGTGGGCTACTATGACGGAGGAACGCGCGACATGGAGATAGCCTATGAGGACAGCGTGCCCAGCGTGTTCTTTTTCAATGACGATGATACCATGAGCGAGAAGGCTTTTTATATATTCGGCGGGACTAAGCTTGCGGCGGACTACTTCTATCTGCAGGATGAGAGCGCTGTATTTGAAGAATTAGATTATGATTGTCTTTTGGAAAGATATTTTGACAAGGATAGTATTGTTCTAAAAAAGTAATATTATATCAATGGCTGTATTGTATAGAATCAGAAAATAATTAGGAGGAAATATGGACAAGCATATTAACGTACCTTTTGACAGCAGTGTATCAACCACCCTCAAGGCAGGGGACTATGTATATCTTACGGGAACAATCTATACGGCGCGCGACGCGGCTCACAAGAGAATGTATGAGGCTCTTCAAAGAGGAGAGGCGCTTCCGATAGATGTGAAGAACAACACAATATACTATATGGGACCGTCACCTGCGCGTGAGGGAAGACCGATAGGTTCGGCAGGCCCTACAACTGCGAGCAGAATGGACAAGTATGCACCGTCACTTCTTGACCTTGGACTTATAGGAATGATTGGAAAGGGAAAGAGAAGCAAGGCTGTACATGAGGCGATAGTGAGGGACAAGGCGGTGTATTTCGCAGCCGTGGGTGGTGCAGGAGCACTTCTGTCAAAATGTATCACCTCATCAGAGGTCATAGCCTATGATGACCTTGGCACCGAGGCTATAAGGAAGCTTACCGTAAAGGATTTTCCGGTGATTGTCGTTATCGATTCAGACGGAAGGGATCTGTATGAGGAAATATAGTTCAAAGAGTGAGCGGGAGACAGACCATGAACTTTAATTCTTTGTCATTTGCAATATTTTGTCCCATTGTATTTGTCCTGTACTGGGCTGTAAAGGACAGATACAAGTGGATAATACTGCTGGCGTCAAGCTATTATTTCTATATGTGCTGGAATGTAAAATACATTGTCCTGATATTCGGGACAACCCTGATATCCTACATCTGCGCGCTTCTTCTTGAAAAGACGGACAGCAGGAAGCATAAAAATCTGATACTTGCGTCGGCGCTTGTGATATGTCTGGGTGTTCTGTTTGTATACAAATATTATAATTTTACGATGGAGACCATAGTGAAGGTTGCGGATAAGTTTTCGATACACCTTAACCCGGTGACATCTAAGCTGCTGCTTCCGGTCGGAATCTCATTCTACACCTTCCAGACACTCAGCTATGTAATAGACGTATACAGAGGGGACTTGAAGGCGGAGCACCATTTCGGAAAGTATGCGGCGTTTATTTCCTTTTTCCCACAGCTTGTTGCGGGGCCTATTGAGAGGGCGGCTAACCTGCTGCCACAGATAAAGGAGCCTAAGAAATTCGATTACGATAATGCCGCATACGGAATGAGACTTGCAATAGTCGGCTTTTTTAAGAAGCTGGTCATTGCGGACAATCTTGGAATGTTTGTCGACTATGTGTATCAGGCGGAGTATTTTGCGGGAGTGCACGTCATTCTTGCCATATTTGCGTTCAGTATCCAGATATACTGTGATTTTTCCGGATATTCGGATATTGCGATAGGAACGGCGAAGCTGTTCAATATCAATCTCATAAAGAATTTCGATTCGCCGTATTTTTCGGCGTCGGTAAAGGAATTCTGGCGAAGATGGCATATATCACTGTCTAACTGGTTCAGGGACTATCTGTATATTCCGCTTGGCGGAAACAGAAAGGGCTTTATAGTGAGTAAGCTCAACGTAATCTTCGTATTTCTGGTGAGCGGCTTGTGGCACGGGGCGGGCTGGAACTATGTTGTATGGGGCGGAATGCATGGAGTTGCACAGCTATTCAACAACAGGAAGGTCGACAAGAATGCAAAACACAATGCAGTGTGGTGGTTGAAGGTGCTACTCACCTTCCTTTTTGTCACATTGACATGGATGGTGTTCCGCCTTGGAATCACTGAGACTGTCAATACGCTGTCGGGACTTAGCTGGAAGTGGTGTTCGTTTGCCGAGAGCATGGACAGGATTGTAGCTAATACACTGCTAACACATGCCAAGCTGGCGCTTGTGGCGGTATGCGCGGTTCTTCTGATGGTCTATGACTATTTTTCGCTGAAAAGAGACCTGCTCAAGGAGTTTGGCAGGCTCAACGTGGTGGTAAGGTGCGCGGTATATGTATTTATGATTATGTTCATACTGCTTGAGATGCCTCTTGTTGTCACATCACGGTTTATATATTTTCAGTTCTAGGATATTATGGAGTGGTTTTTACATGAAGAAATTCATAATAAGAGTTGTGTGCGTTCTGTTAGTATCGGCGGTTCTTTTACAGGGTGTGCAGGTATGGTACAGAAAAAATATCGATGAGATGAAGCGGTTTTCCAACGTGCCGAACAGGATAATGGTTGCCAATATCGGCAGCAGCCACGGCGAATGTGATTTTGTGTACGATGACCTTGAGGCGCAGGGCATAACCGGCTTCAATTTCGGTATTCAGGCGCAGACGGTAGAGTATGACGAAAAGGTATTTGATAACTTCGTCGGAAAGATGGCGAAAAATTCGTATCTGATTATCCCTATATCATATATGACATTTATGTTGTCCGATGACAGCCTTGACGAGGAGACGTTCAAGCTCAAAAACTACAGGTATTACGGCTTTATGAAGTACCGTAACATGATAGGAGTGACCTTCAAGGAGTATTTCAGGGTAAAGTACCTTGCGTTTTTCAAGACAGATATGCGCATACAGCTTGCCAATTACTTTGAGGCGCTTTTCATGGGCGAAAAGACTGAGAGCGAGGCGCGTGAAAGCTCAGATATGCTGGAGTTGAACCCGGATGACATCGCGCACAATGCCGCGGACGCCTATGAAAGACATGTGCTCAATTATAAGGATGGGGACAGCTATGCCTTCAGAACGGATTTAATCGAGAAGGTGTACTCAATAATCGAAAAGTGCCATGAGCACGATATAACGCCGGTCATGGTCACAACACCGTACTCCAAGGCATACAATGACTGCGTTGAGCCGGAGTTTTTGGAGCAGTTCAACGCAATCATAGAAAAGATAGCCGATGACACGGGCACGGAGTATTATGACTATGCCAGCGATGACAGATTCTATGATGATTACAGTCTCTTTTTCGATATAGATCACCTAAACAGGAAGGGTGCACTCAAATTTACAGACATAGTGTATAGTGAATGTATTCTAAAAAATTCAAATAATTCTAAAAAGTAAAAAAATAGATTGACATTATCTTAATAAAGTGTTAGAATACTAAATGCGTCAGGTGATTAGGTTTTACCGTATCACCCCTTGGCAGCCACAATTTAATAATGATTGTGAATTCGGAGAAATACTCAAGAGGCCGAAGAGGCGCCCCTGCTAAGGGTGTAGGTCGGGCAACCGGCGCGAGGGTTCAAATCCCTCTTTCTCCGTTACACGAAAAGAAAAGAGGGAAGATTTCTCTCTTTTTTTGTTTTATAGGATTCTGCTGTCAGAACATTATGCTTCGGACAATGGCGCTTAACAAATACATGAGGAGAACGCTATGAAAAATTTTGTAAAAAAGTATGCGCTTGCCTTTACAATCATAGTCACTGCTGTACTGGCTCTTGTGCTTCGACTGATAATGCTTGAGGATATTCCGCGCGGCTGGAATGTGGATGAGGCTGGAATTGCCTACGATGCGTGGTGTATCGCAAAGTATGGCGTGGACAGGTTCAGATATCCTTACCCGGTCATGTTTATGAACTATGGCGGCGGAGGCCAGAGCAGCCTGTACACCTACATGACGGCACTCCTCTTCAAGTTTTTTGATTTCTCACACTTTGTTGTGAGGATTCCGGCAGTCATAATGTCGATGATGGTCATGTTTTCGGGACTTTGGTTCTTTAAAACAACCGGTGCGGACAAAAAGAGGCTGGTTATATGGGCGCTGTTGTACGCCATCACACCTTATTTTATCATGTCTGCAAGGTTCGGCTTCGACTGCAACCTCATGCTTGGCACAGCCTCCGTCTTTATAGCGTGTCTTGCATACGCATTGAAGAAGGAAAAGCCTGTGTACTTTTTCATAGCAGGTATAGCCTGTGGGCTGGTGCTGTACACCTACACGCTCAGCTATATAGTTATGATATTGTTCCTGCTTATGATGTTCATATACCTGTTATACATGAGAAAGCTGTCATTTAAGCAGGCATTGTGCTTTTGTATACCGTTAGCTCTTATGGCGGCTCCGCTTATTGCAGTGCAGCTCATAAATATACTTGGTCTTGAGACGAGAACGATATGGAAGTTCACGTTAGTAAGGCTTGACGGCTACAGAATCAAGGAGATAGGTTTTCCGAAGCTCAGCAATATCGTAAATATGCTCAAGGTCATCTTTTTGCATGACTATCTTGGATTTAACACCAATGAGCGCTACATGACATTGTATGTGATTTCCATACCTTTCTTTGCGATAGGCTTCATAAAGGGCATTATAGATTTTGTAAAAAGTATCAAAGACAGAAAATTCAGCGCGGAAGCCGGCATTTTATTGTGGTTCATAGCAGAGTTTATCATGGGAATGATGCTTAATGAGGCGATTACAAGCAGAATGAACGGTATATTCTTTTCGGTGCTGTACTATATAGTCATCGGAATTGCATTCGTCATAGATGTGGTAAAGAAGGTTAAGCTCAAGGCTGTTGTATCGACAGTTATAGCTGTGGCATATCTGGTATTTTCGGTTTCATTTATAAGATACTATTTCACGACCGAGAAGTATAACAGATATGTGGGCATGGAGGACGAGTACAAGGAGGCAATTGAGTTTATTGAAAGCCAGGAATATCTAAACGATAAGCCCATATATGTGGCTGAGGCCTATATCATGTATATATTCTATCTGGTGAGCCTTGACACACCGCCGTCACCGTACGATATTGACTTGAGCAGCAACACGGAGACGAAGCAGATTGGAAGATATATATTCGGTCTGCCGGATGAGGAGAATCTCACCTACCATGCTTGCTATATCATTGCAAGGTCGGCGGGAGGAGCTTATCCGCTGTTATATCCTTTTGGACTTAGGATTAAGGAATTTGACAACGAGGTGTGCGTTTTCTATCCGGATAATTAAGATAACAAAAATAGCAGGGAAATCTCCCTGCTATTTTTCGTTATCCGCCCCACGTCTTGAAAACACGCAGCCACAGAAATTCTGTCGGTACAGCTTGTACTCTCTTGAAAGCTCAATAGAGCGCTTATATCCATTTTTCTTCTTGAAATCTGAATACAGGTAGGCGACACCGTATTCGTCCGACAGCCGTTTTCCAATCTCATTGAGCTTTTCGGCGTCCTTTAGCGGGCTTATGCTGAGGGTGGTGGTAAAGTAATCAAAGCCCAGCTCCTTCGCCGTGATGGCAGCCTCCCTAAGGCGCAGCTCATAGCAGACATGACATCTTTTTCCGCCTTCAGGTTCATCTTCAAGCCCTTTCACAGAATTGTAAAATTCAGTTGGAAGGTATCTTCCCTCTATCAGCGATACCTTATTCTTGACAGGCAGCTCATCGATAAGCCTTCGTATCTCATCCACCCTCTTGTTGTACTCCGTCTCAGGGGAGATATTAGGGTTATAGAAAAGTACGGTTATGGAAAAATACTGCGAAAGATATTCAAGACAATAACTGCTGCACGGCGCACAGCACGCATGAAGCAGCAGGGTCGGAACCCTTCCCGGTTCTATAGCCGATATGAGCTGTTCCAGCTCTCTCTGATAATTACGTTTATTCATCACAATTTCTCCTAAATAATTCTACATTATGCATTATAACCACTCAGGCTGAATATGTATATAACAAGCTGCTTTAAAATGCCTGCATATATTTATTGTAAAACAGGGCTTCCATTTGAAAAATGTAATATTATACATTTTTTATTCTGAATTGTGTCAAAAATGTATACTTAACAGCCAATTATTTGATAAAAATTGTGCAACATTCAATAAAGCAATGGGTGATATAAAGATGGCTAAAAATGACAAGCTTTCAGAAAAAGCATTGTTTACAATGAGAATGGGTTACATATTTCTTTAGGCAATTGCGAAACTCAAAGTTCACGGTAAACAGTTGTGTAATTTTACTAGTACACTGCCGGACCTTTTGAAACCAGTAATAGTTTGCGTAGCAAACTAATGTCTTTAGCGGCTGTATTTTAGCCGCTTATGTACCGCTACTGGTTTCAAGGAGTGAGAACGTGTCCGGAAGGGTACTAGTAAAATTACACAACGTACGCCTGATATAAACAGAGTTTTGCAATTATCTAACATACCTCTTATGGGAAAGGAGAATTATATGCGAAGATTCATTAACAGGGTCCTTGTCACAGTGGTGGCGGGAGCTATGCTGGTGGGGAATGTATCCTCTGTCAGCGCAAACCAGTTGTATGACGCGCGGTATGTCCATGCAGATGTCGATGCCGGGGGCTTGATGTGGCACTGCAGGACACAGTCGGGCAGAAGGTACTTGAGTATGATGTGAAGGACTTGGAGGTGGCAGCAAGATGGAATGCGGAGGATTCAACGGATGATTCGGGAAATTATCAGGTTGTTTTTCCTAAGCAGTACGCGCAGATATTTTACAGGATACCTGCGGAGGTTGATGTCACGAAGCTTATAAGTGTCAGCGTGGATACGGAGGCTTCGAGTTTTTCAATGAAGCTGTGTGCGGACCGTGACAATTATGCAAGCGCCATAGACGTGTACCACACAACACAGATTAATACAGCGGATATAAAGGAGAGCGCAAGTGCTAAGCTTTCAGAGGTGAGTATTCTTGGATTTATGAGCCTGTTAAAGGACGATGAGGGACAGCTTACAAAGACAGTCGGCAAGGTAAAATTCGTTGTCGAGAGCGCGGACAGCGGAAATGAAGATGGAAATGACAACACAGGTGAGGATGAGGCAGATAAGACGGAGTTCAAGTATAATCTATCGGAGCTTGAGTTAAAGACGGCGTGGAATGTGGAGACAGCAGCAGCAGATGACGGAGCCTGTCGGTTGACATTCCGGAAGAAGTACAGCCAGATATTCTATGTGATTCCGGATGAAGTTAATATGGAAATGATAGACTACGTGTCTGTCGACACCACGGCAGAACAGTTTTCCGTAAAGCTGTCTGCCAACGATGACAGCTTCACGGAGGGCGGTGCAGTATATGGCAGCACCATGATAACAGATGATGACCTCAATGGAAATGTTGCCAAGCCGGAGCTTAAGATTCTGGTACTTATGAGCCTATCGGACGAAGAGCTTGTAAAGAATGTAAAGAGCGTTACCTTCAAGCTTAAAAACACAGGCAGCGGCAGTGAAAATCTGCTTATCGAGCAGGATGTCCCTAATCTCAAGGACGTTGTCACCGCGGACATGGAGGATGAGAACTTCATAGTAGGTACAGCTATATGCCTTAATGACCTCAAGGATGAGAATGAGATGGCTCTTGTGAAAAAGCATTTCAATGCCATAACTTTTGGCAATGAATTAAAGCCGGATGCCGCATTCGGTTACGCGAGCAAGTGTCCGGATACGGAGACAGCCCAGATAAACGGTGTTGAGATAACTGTTCCTAAGCTTGATTTTAGCAGAGCGGACAAGATGCTTGAGTATGTATATGATTACAACGAGGAGCACCCGGAGGCGCAGATAAAGATAAGAGGACATGTGTTTACATGGCATTCACAGACACCGGAGTGGTTCTTCCATGAGAACTATGACGCGGATGCGGCTCTGTGTTCGGCAGAGGAGATGACTCTGCGCCATGAATGGTATATAAAGACGATGGCTGAGCACTATATGGGCGCGGACAGCAAGTACAAGGATATGTTCTACGGCTGGGATGTGGTGAATGAGGCTGTAAGTGACAGCAGGGGAACCTATAGAAACGGCAATGAAAATTCTACATGGTGGAAGGTATACAAGAGCAACGAGTACATAATCAATGCTTTCAGATTTGCCAACAAGTATGTTCCCTCCAATGTTGAGCTCTACTATAATGATTACGGCGAGTGCTCAAGATTAAAGAGCGAGGGCATTGCACAGCTTCTTATGGATGTTAAGGCAGCAGAAGGAACGCGACTTGACGCTGTGGGAATGCAGGCTCATTATCAGACATCGGGCTCACCTTCGGCGGATGAATTTATAGCGGCGGCAAGAAAGTACGCTGAATGTGGGGTAAAAATCCAGATAACCGAGCTTGATTTTAAGGCGAGCGATGCATTCGACGGAACCGACGCAACCCTGCAGGAGGAGTACACAAGACTGGCATACCGCTATAAGGAAATCTATGATGCTGTAAAGCAGCTTAAGTCCGAAGGTGTTCATATGTCAGGTATCACGGTATGGGGAGTTATAGACAAGAATTCATGGCTACAGACATCGAGCAGTGTAGGCGGCGGTGCGGATGGAAGTAAAAAGCAGGTTCCGCTGTTGTTCGATGACAACTATAAGGTGAAGGGTTCATACTGGGCATTTGTTGATTCCTCCAAGCTGGCACCGACAATCAATGAGGTATCATTTACAAAACAAATTGATGATGAATTGACAGCAGGTACGGAGCTTACCGTCAACAAGGGTGATTTGACCGCCACGATAGCTCCGGTATGGAATGACACTTCAATAACATTTTTAGCGGATGTGAAGGACAGCACAGTTGATGACACAGATTCTGTTTCGGCGTACGTCAAGCTTGGTGATGAGGTAAAGAAGGTGACTGTGAAGCGCGTCGATGCCACCGCGACAGAAAACGGATATACTGCCAAGGTGGTCATTGATGGACTTGAGCTTGAGACATTTGACGATATCACCTTTGATGTGGTTATCACGGACGGTGATGTTAAGACGGCATTTAATGATTACACCTTAAGCCAGGATGAGAAGAGTGACTACTATGCAAAGGCACAGCTAAAGCCTTTTGTCCGTATTGCGAACGGAACTATCAAGCTTGGTGAGGATAACAGCAAAATCTGGTCTCAGGTGGATAGCATTCCTCTGAGCATTGTGTTGGACGCTAAGGCTGAGGGAAACGCCAAGCTGTTATGGGACAACGATTACCTCTATGTACAGATGATAGTCAAGGATGCCACACTTGATGCGAGCGCAGAAGCAGCTCATGAAAAGGACTCTGTAGAGGTATTCATCGATGAGAATAACCAGAAGTCAAAGTCATATCAGGAGGACGACAAGCAGTACAGAATCAACTATATCAATGAGCACACCTTTAACGGAACCAACTGTGTTGAGGAGAACATTGTAAGTGACATAACCCTGACGGATGACGGCTATGTGATGGAGGCCGCGATAAAGTGGACACATGAGAAGGTTGAGGCAGGAAAGAAGATCGGTCTTGAACTACAGATAAATGATGCCGAGGGTGGAAAGAGAATCGGCACAGTGAGCTGGTCTGATACCACCGGAATGGGCTGGTCATCCCCGGCGGTATTCGGAACAGCAGTATTATCCGGTAAAAAAGTAGAAGCGCCGGAAGAGAAGCCGACTGAAACACCGACAGAGGAGCCTACGGAGAAGCCTAGCGAAGCGGAGACAGAGGCACCAACAGAGGCACCAACGGAGAAACCAACGGAAAAGCCAAGCGAGCCGGAGACAGAAGCACCGACACAGGAGCCAAGTGAATCCGAGACGGAAGCGCCAACACAGGATGATAAGGCTGTCGGCAGCAGTGTTCTTGACAGAATCAATAATGGAGACAAGATTATAATAGAGAAGGTTGAGGCAGGAAAGGGAAGCTATCTGCCAAATGATTTTGTCACGGTGTTAATAAGTAAGGGGTCACAGCTTATACTTGAGCTTACTGAAACAGATGGAAAAACTCTTGCAAAATATACGCTTGATGGCACAAAATTTAATAAGGCACCGGATACAGACTTGAAGCTGGATGTGAGGTGTAATGATAAGAGTAATATTATCAATAAAGTTAAGGAACAATTGAATGTACCGGAGACATCACTTTATCTATGCAGCTTTGCACATTCAGGAGAACTGAATGGAGAACTTTATGTCACAGTATATACTCAATACGAAGAAGGAACAGAGCTTAGACTGTTCTATTATAATGATAATACCGGCAGTTCAGAGGATATGGGACAGACAGTTAAGGCAGCGCAGGACGGCTCTGTCACATTCAGAGTAACACATTTCTCATCATATATCCTTGTCAAAGCTGCAGATATAAGAAATGACATCACACCGGGAGAAACAGAAACACAGCCGGCGCAGCCTGAGACTGATAAGCCGGAGGAGCGGTATATAGCACCATCAACAGGTGTAAATATATCATCTGCATTATATGCTGCAGCACTTGTATGTGTAATTATTATGCTATGTTCGGCAGCAGGTGTATGCATTGGCAGGAGAAAGAAACAATAACTTAGTTTATATGTAATGTATTGCGTTATATTACAGACAGTCATAGACCTCACAGTTGGAGTGAATATACCCTCCGGCTGTGAGGTCTATTAAAAATATAGTATTTAATGGATAAAAAATGGAAAACGTGTAATACTAAAAATGCTCTTCATAAGCTTGAATAAATATTCAGACAATTAACACAATTTTAATCAAAAAACTATTTATAATTTAGGGCTTTACAAAACATATATGTTATGTTAGTATAAACAAGCTTTCCAAATGAGCCGTAAACAAGCTCTTGAAAAGCCCAAGGTTAATTGTAAACAGTTTTTAGAAAAAAGAAAAAATTCTTAAAAAGTTGTTGACAAAGCCTTATGAATATGTTAGTATATAACTCGTCCTTGCGAGAGGACATGCTGAAAAAGAAAATAAAAACTTTAATCCAACAGTTTGAAACCCGGAAGGTTGTGTTCAAGCGCTGGTGAAGAAAAAACTTCAAAAGTTTTTAAAAAAGTTCTTGACACAGCAAAACAAACATGATATACTAATCAAGTCGCTAACACAGCGGCGAACAAGTTCTTTGATAACTGAACAGTAAAACAACCCTGAAAATTCTAACGGGTTCTTGAAGTGGTTTCTGCTTGAAGAATCTAAGAATATTTCAGAAACGAACATAACCTTAAAACAAGGTAAACAACGGAGAACGAAAGAACTTCTTTTTAGAAGCCAGAGTAGTTCTGACGGAATTAAACTTTTTATGAGAGTTTGATCCTGGCTCAGGATGAACGCTGGCGGCGTGCTTAACACATGCAAGTCGAACGAGGATTTAATGGAATGCGATTCGTCAAATGAAATTAAATCCGAGTGGCGGACGGGTGAGTAACGCGTGGATAACCTGCCTCACACAGGGGGACAACAGTTGGAAACGGCTGCTAATACCGC